>NZ_JBFAQB010000006.1:0-480046 GCF_040676995.1 Nonomuraea sp. NPDC049419
GACCCGTTACGACAAGCTCGCCGTACGCTACGAAGCCGTCGTCATCATCGCTGCGATCAACCAGTGGCTCAGTGCCTTATGAAACACGACCTAGCGGGCCTGCTTCAGGAAGGAACTCCGACATGACCCACGCACCCGCGCCGGTGCGCAGGCGGGGCAGGCCGCAGACCGGGCTGGCGTTCATCGCGCCCTTCGCGGCGCTGTTCGCCCTGGTGTTCATCGTGCCCATCGCGTACGCCGCCTACCTCAGCCTTTTCCAGGACAAGCTGGTCGGCGGCAACGTCTTCGTCGGCCTGGACAACTACACCAAGCTCGTCGCCGACCCGCAGTTCTGGGACGGCGTGGGGCGCGTCGTGCGGTTCACGCTCGTGCAGGTGCCGATCATGCTGCTCCTCTCGACGGCGCTGGCGCTCGCCCTCGACAGCCTGCGCCTGCACGGCGCCCGGTTCCTGCGGGTGACGATCTTCCTGCCGTACGCGGTGCCGGCGATCGTGGCGACCCTCATGTGGGGCTTCCTGCTCGGCGTCAAGTACGGCCTGTTCGGCAGCCTCAACGACGCCCTCGGCACCGACGTCGACCCCTTCTCCCCCGGCACCACGCTCATCTCCATCGGCGTGATGGTGACGTGGGCGTTCACCGGCTTCAACATGCTCATCTTCTACGCCGCGCTCAAGGCGATCCCGCGCGAGCTGTACGAGGCGGCGGCGATCGACGGGGCGAACGAGTGGCAGATCGTGCGGGCCATCAAGCTGCCGGCGCTGCGCGGGTCGCTGGCGGTCACCGTCATCTTCTCGATCATCGGCACGTTCCAGATGTTCAACGAGCCGCAGATCCTGCCGACGATGGTCGCCAACAGCGGCGTCACCAGCTTCTACACGCCGAACCTGTACGCGTACAACCTGGCCTTCACCGGCTCCCAGCAGGGGTACGCGGCAGCGCTCGCGCTCGTCATGGCGGCGATCACGATCGCCGTCGCCTACGCCGTCCAGATCAGAGGGCTGAGGAATGCGACCGACCAGTAGCCTCCGGCTCTCCCCGCGTCTCCACACCGTGGACAACCCGCGTAAGAGCAAGACCCTCACGCTGATGACCGGGCTGTTCACGCTGTACTGCCTGCTGCCCCTGGTGTGGCTGGTCATCAACGCGACCAAGTCGCAGGAGGACTTCGTCTCGACGTTCGGGCTGGCGCCGGGCCGCGAGTTCGCTCTGTGGGACAACATCGTGCAGGTCTTCACCTACCAGGACGGCATCTTCTCCCGGTGGCTGCTCAACACCGTCCTGTACGTGGTCGTCGGCGCGACGGTCTCGACGTTCCTCGCCGCGCTCGGCGGGTACGCGCTGGCCAAGCTGCACTTCACCGGCAAGCGGGTGTTCCTCCTCGTCATCCTGGGGTCGATCTCGGTGCCCGGCATCGCGCTGGCGATCCCGCAGTTCCTGCTCTTCGCCGAGCTGGGCCTGACCGACACCCCGTGGGCGATCCTCATCCCGTCCTTCATCAACCCGTTCGGGCTGTACCTGATGTGGGTGTTCACGGCCGAGGCCGTGCCGACCGGGCTGCTGGAGGCGGCGAAGATCGACGGCGCCGGCGAGTTCAGGACGTTCCTGCAGATCGCGCTGCCGCTGCTGGCCCCGGCGGGCGTGACCGTGCTGCTGTTCTCGTTCGTGTCGATCTGGAACAACTATTTCCTGCCGCTGATCATGCTGAAGAACCCCGACTGGTATCCGCTGACCGTCGGCATCAACCAGTGGAACAAGCTCGGCTCGTCGGCCGGCAACGGCGCCCTGGTGCAGAACCTGGTGATCACGTCCTCGCTGCTCACCATCATCCCGCTGATCATCGCGTTCCTCTGCCTGCAGCGGTACTGGCAGTCGGGCCTGACCATGGGCGCCGTCAAGGGCTGACGCCCCCTCAAGAAAGAGAGACCATGACGAGATCCCTGCTGCGCATCGACGGGGAGCCGCGCGAGGAGAGCGCGTTCCCGCACGTCTGGAGCGCCTGCATCGGGGCCGGGCGGGCCAACGAGGCCCTGCGCGCGGACTGGCAGCGGCAGTTCGCCGAGGTGGCGGACACCCTCAAGGTGAAGTACGTCCGCTTCCACGGCCTCTTCCACGACGACATGTTCGTCTACCGCGAGAGCTACGGCGGCGGCTTCGGCCCCAACAGCCCGCTCCCCTCCCCCGTGCACACCTTCTCCTACGTGGACAAGGTCTTCGACTTCCTGCTGGAGCAGGGCGTACGCCCGTTCGTCGAGCTGGGGTTCATGCCGCGCGAGCTGGCCACCCAGACGGAGACGCTGTTCTGGTGGGGCGCGCACTGCAGCCCGCCCAAGGACATGCGGCGCTGGAGCGACCTCGTCACCGCGACCGTCGAGCACTGGATCGGCCGGTACGGATTGGACGAGGTGCGGCAGTGGCGCTTCGAGGTGTGGAACGAGCCGAACCTCGTCCCGCACTTCTGGACCGGCACCAAGACCGAGTACTTCGAGCTGTACGAGGCGAGCGTGCGGGCAATCAAGGCCATCGACGCCGAGCTGAAGGTGGGCGGCCCGTCCACCAGCGTCTTCGTGCCCGACGACCGCTACAAGGGCGAGGTCGAGGACCGCTCGGCGATGCTGGAGACGGCCGCCGCGACCGACGTGGACGCGCTCGACTGGCGGCCGGTGTGGATCGAGGACTTCCTGTCCTGGTGCGCGGAGCGGAACCTGCCGGTGGACTTCGTCTCGACCCACCTCTACCCCACCGACTACGCCTACGGCGCCGACGGCCAGGCGGTGCAGATCACCCGGTACGCCGACGCCACCTACGACGACCTGACCCTGCTGCGGGCGCTGCTGCGCGAGAGCGCCTACCCGGACGCGGAGATCCACATCACCGAGTGGTCCACGTCGCCGTCGTCGCGCGACTTCATCCACGACACGGTGTTCGCGGCCACCTCCATCACCCGCTCCTACCTGCAGTGCGCGTCCCTGGCCGACTCCATCTCCTACTGGACGTTCACCGACGTGTTCGAGGAGGGCGGGGCCGGCATCGGACCGTTCCACGGCGGGTTCGGGCTGGTCAACGAGGACGGCATCCACAAGCCGACGTTCCAGGCGTTCACCATGCTGGAACGGCTGGGCGACCGGCTGCTGCTCGCCACGCCCGACGGGGTGGTGACCCGCGACAGCCGCACGTCGGCCGTGTCGGCGCTGTTCTTCAACTATCCGGACGGCATGGGGCTGAAGGGGCTGAGCGCGCGCGGCACGTACGAGGCGACCCGCGAGCTGGCGGACGTCGGGCCGGGCCGCAGGATCCGCCACACGATCGAAGGGCTGGAGCCGGGCACCACGTTCCTCGTCGAGGTGCTGGACTGGGAGCACGGCAACGTCGCCGAGGCGTGGCACGCTCTCGGCGGGCCGCTCAACCTGTCGCCGGCGCAGCGCGACCACCTGCGCAGGGTGGCCGACGCGCTGCACGCGTCCACGCTGACCGTGCCCGACGACGGCGTGCTGGAGCTCGACGTCGAGCTGGCGCCCTGGGCGGTGCTGTCACTGCGGCAGTCTGCTTAGCGTTGCAGGCGCACCGGGGCGGTGGGGGCCTTGCGCCTGACCAGCCACGCCTCGGTGATGTGGGTGAACATCGCCGCGCTGGCGCCCTCGGGGTCGTGCGCGGCGATGCGCTCGTAGATGCGGCGGTGGCCCTGGTTGGACGCCACGCACAGCGCGCGCTGGGGCTCACCGAGGTAGCGGGCGGTGTTGACGACCTGGCTCTCCAGCGAGCGCACGACGCCTCGGGCGATGCGGTTGCCGGAGGTCTGCATGATCACGTCGTGGAAGGCGCGGTCGTGGTCGGCGTAGGTGACGTGGTCCCCCACCAGCTCGTCCATGCGATCGACCAGGGCTAGCAGCCGCCCGATGGTCTCGTCGTCGGCCAGCCGGGCGGCGAGGTAGGCCATGTCGGATTCGAGCAGGCGGCGCGTGACCACGAGGTCGTCGAGGATGGCCAGGCTCTCGTCCATGTCGATGGTGGCCGCGAGCACGAGCTCGTCGAGCATGTCCCACATCGTGGGCGGGGTGACGGTGGTGCCCGCGCCCTGCCTGACCTGGACGAGGCCCTTCTCCTGGAGGATCTTCACGGCCTCGCGGACGACCGTGCGGCTCACCGAGAACGTCTCGCACAGCACGGGCTCGGGGGGCAGCGGGGTGCCGGGCGGGTGGACGCCGCGCACGATGCGCTCCACCAGCTCCGCGGTCACCGCCTTGGCCAGGCTGGCCGGCCGCCGGACCCAGTTGGGCGGCCCAGTAGGCGGCCCAGTAGGCACCGAGACGCTGCCGGGCGATTCCTGCGATGCCGTCATGTCCCCCTCCACGCTGCGCTGCCGCCGGGGCGGCGCCCCGCCAGTATAGGCCACCCCCATTGACGTAATACGTCATACGAGTTACGTTTTCGGGCACTGCGGCCGGGGACGTCGGCCGCGCTCTGGGAGTGAAGCCATGAAGCAGCGAAGCCTTTGGGCTGCCGTCCTCGTCACCGGGCTGGCCTTGTCAGGCTGTGGCAGCGCCGCACCGACCCAGCCCTCGTCGAAGGGCGCACCGAGCAAGATCGTGGTCTGGGACTGGAAGTCCGGCGAACCGGGCGTGGCGTCCTACCTCGAGAAGGCGAAGGCCGACTTCGCCGCACGACATCCCGATGTCACCGTCGAGTTCGTGGCCCAGCCGTTCGACCAGTACTACACGCTGCTGGGCGCGGCGGCGCAGTCGGGCAAGGGCCCCGACGTCATGCTGTTCAACGGCGGCGGCCAGCTGCGCGACCGGGTGGACCTGCTGGTGCCGCTCGACGAGTACGTGGCCGCCGACCGGCAGCGGCTGGCCGGCTGGGACGCCTTCAGCAAGGACGGCAAGGTCTACGCCGCCCCGGTGACCTTGCAGGGCCACCCCATCTACTACAACAAGACGATCTACCAGAAGGCCGGCGTGGAACCGGCGAAGACCTGGGACGACTTCGTCACCGGCTGCGCCGCGATCAAGAAGGCCGCCGGCGCCGACTGCCTGGCGCTCGGCAACAAGGAGGGCTTCGGCATCCAGTTCTTCATGTCGGGGCTCGGACCGGGCATCCTGACGCCGAAGGAGTACGACGACTGGATCGCAGGAAAGCGCGACTGGACGTCCCCGCACGTCAAGGAGATCTTCCGGCTCTGGAAGAAGGCCGGCGACGACGGCCTCAACAACGACGGCGCCAACTCCACCGCCCTGTTCAACGACGCCTTCGCGCTCTTCGACACCGGCAAGGCCGCCCACGTCATCGGGCTGATGTCGGACGTCGGCCACTGGAAGGACTTCGGCGAGTTCCTCGGCCCGGACAACGTCGGCGTCATGGCCGCTCCCGTGGTCACCGAGGGGGCCGAGCCCGTCCTGCCGTACGACGGCGGCATCGGCTACGGGGTCGCCAAGACGGCCAAGGACCCGGCGCTCGCCGCCGACCTCGTACGGTCGCTGACCTCGACCGCCGCGCTGACCGCCTTCTCCACCGGCGCCGGCGCGATCACCTCCGACACCACCATCGACGCCTCCGGCGGCGCGCCCGCGGTGGCCGCGATCGTGCCGCAGATCAAGAGCGGCAAGCCCGCGCTGCACGTCGCGCTGTCCAGCAAGGTCCTCGACCTGATGGGCCGGCTGTCGCAGCAGCTGCTGAGCGGATCGGCCGAGGTGGACGACGTCGTACGGCAGCTGGCCGCCGCGGACGAGGCGAGCTGATCGTGCCGATCGGAAACACGCTCGGCCTGCCCCGGGGGGCGCGGGCCGAGCGGCTCGCGCCCTTCGTCCTGGTGGCGCCGGCCGTGCTCATCATCGTGGCGCTGCGGCTGTGGCCGCTGGTGCTGGGCGTCAACTTCTCCTTCACCGGCGACGGCGAGCGCAACGGCACCCCCGTCGGCCTCGACAACTACGCCGAGCTGCTGGCCGACCCGCTGTTCCAGACCGCGCTGGGCAACGTGGGGCTGCTCGTGCTGCTGCTGCCCGTCGCGGTGGCGATCCCCGGCCTGCTGGCCACCTTCATCTACCTGCGGGTGCCGGGACACCGGTTCTTCCGCAGCGTCTACTTCTTCCCCGCCGTGCTCTCCCCGGTGATCGTCGGCGCGATCTTCAACCTGATGCTCGGCTACGACGGCCCGCTGAACACCGCGCTCGCACTGATCGGGCTCGGTCCGATCGACTGGCTCGGCGACCCCGGCCTGGCGAAGTTCACGGTCATCGGCGTGCACGTCTGGGCGACGTTCGGGATGGCGCTGGTGGTCTTCCTCGCCGGGTTCTCCACGCTGGACGCCGCGCTCCTGGACGCCGCGAAGATCGACGGCGCGTCGCTGCCCCGGATCATCTGGCACGTCATCATTCCGGGCCTGTCGCGCACCATCCAGTTCGTCGTCGTCACCACCATGATCGGAATGCTGACGTCCATGTTCGGCCTGCTGTACATCATGACCAGCGGCGGCCCGGAGGGCTCGACGTACCTGCCGGAGTTCTACGTGTGGATGCAGCAGGGACAGATGAACCGCCCGGCGCTCGCCTCGGCGGCGTCCACGGTGCTGTTCCTCATCATGCTCGTGGTCGGCGTCGCGCAGGTGGCGCTGCTGCGCCGCGCGGGGAGTGAGGACTGATGCGCGGCCGGCGTCTCGGCCGGTGGGTGGCCGCCGTCCCCATGGCACTGCTCGCCCTCGCGACCATCTATCCCCTGGTGTTCACCGCGAACGTCGCCATGAAGACCCGGCGGGAGTACATCCTCGACCGCTTCTCCCCCGCGAGCGGCCTGCACCTGGAGAACCTCACCGCGGCGTGGAGCAGCGTCGGCATGGCCCGCTACTTCGCCAACTCGCTGCTCGTGGTGACCGTCTCGGTGGTCCTGCTGCTGCTCATCGGGTCGATGGCCGGGTTCGCGCTCAGCCAGCTGCGCTTCCGCGGCTCGACGGCGTTGTTCCTCGGCTGCCTGGCGGCGCTGTTCATCCCCTTCCAGGTGATCATGGTGCCGCTGGCGCGGGTGATGGCCGACACCGGGCTCATCGACACCTATCCGGGCCTGATCCTCGCGTACGTCGCGCAGTTCCTGCCTTTCACGATCTTTCTGATGACCAGCCACTACCGGACGATCCCGGCGGACATCGTGCACGCGGCCCGCATCGACGGCAACTCCACCTACGGCGTCTACCGGCGGATCATGATCCCGCTCGGCGCTCCCGCGCTGCTGTCCGTCGGCATCCTGGACGCGCTGTTCTGCTGGAACGACGTGCTGATCGCGCTGCTGATGATGCCGTCGCCCGAGCACCGCACGCTCATGGTCGGCGTCACCTCGCTGCGGGGGCAGTACTCCGACAACATCCCGCAGTTCGCCTCGGGCGTGCTCATCGCCGCGATCCCCGTGCTGCTCATCTATCTCTTCCTCCAGCGCCAGATCGCCGACGGGGTCACCGCCGGCTCCACGAAGGGCTGACATTGCGAATCTCGGGGTATCGGACACTGACGACGGTGCAGGCGTGGGGCCGTCCCGTCGGCGACGCCAACGGCGTGCACGCCGACGGGAACGTTCCCGTGCCGATCGTCCTGGTGGACACCGATGAAGGGATCACCGGCGTGGGCCTCGGCGCGCACGCCCACCTCGACGCCGTCTTCCCGGCGATCGAGGGCGAGGACCCGCGCGCCGTCACCGCGCTCTACGACCGCATGGTGCGGCGGACGTTCAAGGCCGGGCACGCGGGCGCGGTGTTCGGGGCGATCGGCGCGCTCGACACCGCGTTGTGGGACATCAAGGCGCAGGCGGCCGGCGAACCGCTGTGGCGGCTGCTGGGCGGGCGCGACCGGCGGATTCCCGCGTACGCGTCGGGCCTGGACATCGCGCTGACCGACGCGGAGCTGATCGCCGTGCACCAGGAGTACGCCGCGCGCGGGCTGCGGGCGGCCAAGCTCAAGGGCGGGCTCGACATCGGCCGCGACCGGCGGCGCCTGGAGCTCGTCCGCGAGGTCCTGACCGAAGCCGGGCAAGGAGCGCGACCGGCCCTGATGCTCGACGTCAACGAGTCCTGGACCCGCAAGCAGGCGGTCAGACACGTCGGCAAGCTGGAACGCGCGCTCGACCTGGTATGGATCGAGGAGCCGGTGCGGCGGTGGGACGCCGAAGGGCTGGCCGCCGTCGGGCGCGGGATCCGCGCCTCGGTCGCCACGGGCGAGAACCTCACCGGGCTCGAACAGTACCGTCCGCTGCTGGCCGCGGGCGCGGTGGACATCGTGCAGGCGGCCGCCGTCTGGGGGGTCACGCACTTCCTGCGGGTCTCCGCGCTGGCGCACGCCCACGACCTGCCGGTCAGCCCGATCGGCACCACGCCCGTCGGGCTGCTGCACGCGGCGGCCTCCGTACCGAATCACCTGGTCAGCGAGCTGCAGGACCTGCAGCCTCCGCTGGGCGTCTCCGTCGATCTGACCGTCGAGGACGGCGCTTTCGTGCTCGGCGACGCCCCCGGCCTCGGCATCACCCTCGACGCGGGCGCGATCGCCACGCCCGCGCCGCGCTCGGAGGGCACCCCCGACGTACGGCCGGAGCGTGCCGGGCTGCGGCTGCACTGACCCACCCCTGATCGTCAGAACTCATGAAAGAAAGGGAGATTTCGTGCGCCCATCGTTCAGGACATCTGTCGTGGCGGCCGCTGCCTTGATGACCGTCACCGGGCTCCTCGCGAGCCCGGCCGCGGCCGCGCCTGCGCGGACCATCGTGGTCGCCCCCACCGGTGCGAAGAACGCCGACGACCAGGGTCCGGGCAGCGCCGGCCGGCCGCTGGCCACCCTTGAGGAGGCGCAGCGCAGAGCCCGCGCGGCGGCGGCCGAGGGCCGGCACGACGTCACCGTCGAGCTGCTCGGCGGCACCTACCGATTGAGCGAGCCGCTGCGGTTCGGCGCCGCGGACTCCGGCAGGAACGGGCACGTGGTGACCTGGAAGGCCAGGCGCGGAGCGAAGCCCGTGCTGAGCGGCGCCCGCCCCGTCACCGGCTGGACACCCGGCGAAGACGGCGTCTACAAGGCGCAGGTCGGCTCCGGCGCCGACAGCCGGCAGCTCTACGTGGACGGCGCCCTGGCCCAGCGGGCCCGCATCGACGTGCCGCGCGACGCCATCACGCTCACCGCGACCGGCTTCACCCTCGACGACCCCGGCCTGGCCCACCTCGCCGACCTGCCCGACCAGCAGCGCATCGAACTGCAGGCCAAGCTGTCGTTCACCAACCGGTTCGCGCCGGTACAGAGCATCTCCGGCACCACGGTCACCATGCAGCAGCCGGCCTGGGACAACAACACCTACGGCTACGACACCATCCAGTCGCCGCTGCGCACGCCCACCTTCTCCCTGCTCAACTCCCGGGCGTTCCTCGACGAGCCGGGCGAATGGTACCTGGACCGCCGCACCGGGACGCTCTCCTACAAGCCGCTCGCCGGGCAGGACCTGTCCCGGGCGCGGGTCGAGCTGCCCCGGCTGGAGCGGCTGCTGGAGATCGGCGGCACGTACGACGAGCCGGCCCGCAACCTCCGCTTCGAGGGGCTGACCTTCACCGGCACGACCTGGCTCCAGCCCGGCACCTCGGAGGGATACGCCAACCAGCAGACCGGCGTGTTCATCGCCGGAGTCCAGGAGCACCGGCCGGACGACGCGTTCACCTCGTGCGACTTCGGCTGCAAGGGCTTCGAGGGCTCGCGCAACAACTGGTCGCAGACGCCCGCGGCGGTGCAGGTGTCGGCCGCGGAGAACATCGCCTTCACCGGTGACACGTTCGTCAACCTCGGCTCCGTCGGGCTCGGCATCGGCAACGACGCCAACGCCCACGCCACCGGGGTCGGGCTGGGCGCGCACGGCGTGACCGTCAAGGACAGCACGTTCACCGCGAGCGCCGGGGGCGGCATCGTCGTCGGCGGCGTACGGCCCGACGCGCACCACCCCTCCGATCCGCGCATGGTCAACAAGGACATCAGGATCAGTGGCAACCGCATCTATTCGACCGCCCGCGAGTACCTCGACCAGGACGGCATCTTCGCCAGTTACGTCACGCGGCTGACCATCGAGCACAACGAGGTCGCCGACCTGCCGTACACCGGGATCGGGATCGGCTTCGGCTGGGGCGCCAACGACCCGGGCGGCAGCCCCGAGTACATCAACCGCGGCCTGTACGACTTCCAGCCGATCTACGACACGCCGACCACGTCCACCGAGGTCCGCGTCGTGGGGAACCACGTGCGCGACGTCGTGCACACGATGTTCGACGCCGGCTGCATCTACACGCTGTCGGCGATGCCGCGCAGCCACATCGAGCAGAACTACTGCGAGAAGAGCGGGCAGCTCGGCGTGTACTTCGACGAGGGCTCCCGGTACATGTCCGCTGACAAGAACGTGTTCGTCGGCACCGCCGCCCAGTGGGCGCACGCCAACAACCAGAACGGCAACCACACCGGCGACATCACGCTGACCGGCAACTACACCACGAACCCCGCCATCACGGGGCTGGTGGACGGCGAACGCGGCAACACCGTCCGCGGCAACACCACCGTCACCGCCGACGACCTCCCGGCGGAGGCCGAGAAGATCATCGACCAGGCGGGCCCGCACGGCAAGACCCGCTGACCACCCGGCCGGCCTCACTGCGAAGCGGGGCCGGCCACCCCCGTGCACAACGAAGGACCGGCCCTGACCGGCAGCGCCAAGGCGGGCCGGGAGGGGCCGAAAGCGGATCTAGGGCGGGCCGGGGTGGACAGGGTGGACGGGGTGGGCCCGGATCGGCCGAGGGGGCGGCGGCGGGCCGATCAGCACTCACCGGGCGTGCCGCGGAGGGCCGGCGCTCACCGGCTGCGCGCTGCGGCGACCGTCGCCGGCACGACGGCCAGCGCCAGGATGCCGCCGCAGATGGCGAGAAAGGGGTAGCCCGCGACGGCGACGACGAGGCCCGAGGCCATGCCGCCGGTGGCGCCGGCGACGGAGACGACGACGTCGGCCGAGCCTTGACTCCTGGCACGGACGGCCGGCGGGACGGCGTCGGTGATGATGGCGGTCCCGGCGATGAGGCCGAAGTTCCACCCCAGCCCCAGCAGGACGAGGGCGACCGCGAACGCGGTGGCGGAGCCGGCGGGGGCGGCGGCGACGACCCCGGCGGCCAGGAGGACCGGCCCGGAGGCGGCGGCGACCACGAGGCGACCGTAACGGTCGACGAGCCAGCCGGTCAGCGGCGAGGGCAAGTACATCGCACCGATGTGGACGGCGATGACGAGCCCGGCGGCGGCGGTGCCGTGCCCGTGGTCGCGCATGTGGACGGGCGTCATGGTCATGATCGCGACCATGACCAGCTGGGTGAAAGCCATGATCCCCGCACCCACCAGCACACCGGGACGTCGCCGTCCCGCCACCGGCCGCGACCGTCCATCCACATCCTCAGCCGACACGACGGCACCCGGGATCACCCGCCGCGACCGTCCATCCACATCGCCCTCAGCCGACGCGGCGGTACCTTGGACCACCGGCCGCGACCGTTCATCCGCTTCGCTTTTGGCCGACCCGGCAGCACCCCCGGCCGCCACGGGGGGCCGGTCATCGGTCCCCTCCCCGTCCCCATCGCTGTCGCATTCGGGTCTCAGAGCTCGGGCCAGCAGCAGCGGATCGGGGCGGAGCCAGACGGCCAGGACGGCGGCGGCCAGCGCGTACGCGGCTGCGGCGAGGACGAACGGTCCTGCCAGTGCGGGAATGCCCAAGGACCGGGCGAGATCGCCGGCGGGGGCGGCGAGGTTGGGACCGGCGACTCCTCCCAGGGTCGTGGCGACCAGCACGGTGGACACGGCGCGGGCTCGCCCGCCGGGGGCGGCCAGGTCGGCGCCGGCATAACGAGCCAGCAGATTGGTGACCGTGCCGGCGCCGTAGCCGAACAGCGCGAGGAGCAGCAGGAACGGGCTGCCGGCGACGGCGGCGACGACGACGCCAGCGCTGCCGGCGGCACCGGCCAGGTAACCGGCGGCCAGGCCGGGCCGGCGCCCGCGGGCTTGGGACACGCGCCCGACGGCGACGGCCGCGACCGCGGAACCGGCGGTGCCCACGGCGCTGGGCAGCCCGGCGAGGCCGGTGGAGCTGAACACGTCCTGCGCCAGCAGGGCTCCGACGGTCACACCGGCCGCGAGCCCGACACCGCTGAGGATCTGCGCGGCCACCAGGACGATCAGGGAACGGCGCTGTGCCCGGAGGCGGGAGACATCCCGGCTCCGGACAGGCGCGTTGGTTGTCACGATGAAGGCTCATCTCAGGAAAAAGACACGACCCAGAAGCCGCCGGCGACGATTCCGGCGAGCCGGACACTCACTCCGCCGGCCCAAGACCGGCCGATCGGCCGGTTCGGTGGCGGTCCCGGCGAGCGGAAAGCCCCACCAACCCGGGACCAGGCGATCGGCCGGACTCGGCCGGGCTCGGCCGGACTCGGCCGGGCTCGGCCGGGCTCGGCGAGCCCGGCAGGGCTGAGGGTCAACCCCACCAGCCCAGGTCCAGGCGATCGACCAGGCCGGCGGTGGTGAAGGCGGCGATCAGGGTGTCGCGGCCCTCGGTGAAGTGGGCCCAGCCCTCGTAGTGGACGGGGACCACGCGGCGGGCGTGCAGGATCTCGGTCGCCGTGACGGCCTCCGCGCTGCTGAGGACGATCTGCTCGCCGCCGAAGAGGATGTCGAATCGGGGCGCTCCGGCGAAGAGGATGGCGGTGTCCACCGGGCGGTAGCGCTCGGCGACCTGCCTGACCGCGTCCAGCGAGGCGTTGTCACCACTCACGTAGACCGTGGGCAGCCCCTCGCCGGTCAGGACGAACCCCGTGACCTCCCCGAGGATCGCCTCGACCTGCTCGCGCGGGCCGGGCCCGTGCACGGCGGGCACGCCGGTGACGGTGACGGTGCCGCCGCCGGAACGTTCCACCTCGATCGACTCCCACGCACCGAGCCCCTTGGCTCCGCCTCCCAGGCGCCGCGCGCCCCCGGGCGTGGTGAGCGTGAGCGGGACGTCGGCGAGCAGCGCCCGGCCGGCGGTGTCCAGGTTGTCCGGGTGCTCGTCATGGGAGAGCAGGACCACGTCGATCGGGCCGAGGTCGGCCGGTGTGGCGGCGGAGTGGCCCGTCTTGGTCAGCCGCCCACCCGGTACGGCGTAGTCACCGGGCGCGTCGAAGGTCGGGTCGGTCAGAAAGCGCAGGCCGCCGTAGTCGAAGAGGGCGGTGGGCCCGCCGATGACGCGGACGGGGAACGGCTCGGGGGCCGGGTCGGTCATGTCGAGTACCTCACGGATAGGAAGCGGTTCATCCGTGATGAAGGTAGAGGAGTATCACGGATGAGCGCAAGCCGTACCATGAGAGGCATGAGCGAGACCCCGACCGCCGCGCCCGTCCTGCCGCCCGCGCCAGGGGCGGCCGACTACGTCGCTCTCGACTTCGTCAACAGCGCGATCGCGCTGCCGGGCGGGCAGTTCATCGACCTCCTCGGCACCCCGGCGTCGACGAACCGGTGGCTCGCCGAACGGGGCCTCGCCCCGCCCGACGCCGGAGTGCGGGAGATGTGCGCCACACAGCTGCGCTCGCTGCGCGAGCACGTCAGGGCGCTGTTCGCCGCCCGGGTCGCCGGGCTGCCCGCGTTGCCCGCGGCTCTGTCCGCCGTCAACGACGCGCTGACCAGGGCGCCGACGGCCGCCCTGCTGTACTGGGACGAGAAGACCGGCCCATATCGTGCGGCGCCGTGCCCCGTCAACGAGATCCTCGACCACGCGCTCGCGGCCCTCGCCGCCGACACCGCCGACCTGCTCACGGGGCCGGACGCCGAACGCCTCACCGGCTGCGGTTCCACCCCCTGCAACCGCTACCTGCTGCGCCACGGCCGCCGCCACTGGTGTTCCACCCGGTGCGGCGACCGTGCCCGCGCCGCCCGCGCCTACGCCCGCCGCGCCCGATGACGCCCCATCATGCCGGTGGCGATGCGGGAGCGCGGGACGGTCCGCGTTGCCGCCGGACGCGAGGCCGGAGCGCCCGCGCCGGAAGTCGTCCTCTGCTTCCGGCGCGGGCGGGTCTGCGACCCATCCGGTGCGGGCGGGTCCGCGGCTATGGCCCCCAGGCGCAGGGCCGGACGGTGGCGGTCAGGTGTGGGTCCAGCGCTGGTTGGCGCCGCCGTGGCAGCTGTAGAGCTGCAGGCGGGTCCCGTTCGCGGTGCCCTGGCCGACGGCGTCGAGGCAGAGGTTCGACTGGACGCCGGTGATGCTGCCGTCGGAGTTGAGACGCCATTGCTGGTTGGCGCCGCCGTGGCAGGCGTAGATCTGGATGCGGGCGCCGTTGCCGGAGCCGGCCGCGTCCAGGCACTTGTTGCCGTAGACGCGCAGCTCGCCGGATGAGGTCTGGGCCCACTGCTGGTTGGTGCCGGTGTTGCAGTCCCAGAGCTGGACGGCGGTGCCGTCGCTGGTCGAGCCGTTCGGCACGTCCACGCAGCGGCCCGAGCCGGCGCCCCTGATCTGCCCCTCACCCTCCGGGTCCGGTGGCGGGGTCGTGCCGCCGCCGTCGAGGCCGAAGAAGCGGATGGCGTGCGCGGCCATGCCGTTGTGCGGCAGGTCGTGGCCGGCGCCGTTGATCGTGTACGCCTCGACCTGCCCGGAGCCGTAGACGCGCCGGGTCCAGCCGGACTGCGGGCTGTCGGTGGAGGTCGGGGTCTGGCTCAGCCCGTGCACGTTGGTCCACTGGTCGATCTCCTCCTGCAGCATCGAGTACGGCAGGACGGAGTCGTTGGTGCCGTGCCAGGCCGTCACGCGCGGCCGGGCTCCGGTGTAGCCGGGGTAGGCGTTCCTGACCAGGTCGCCCCACTGCTGCGGCGACTTGTCCCCGCAGCCGGCCGGGCCGAGGCACGCGTACGGCACGCCCGCGAACGGGGCGCCGGCCTTGAACACGTCGGGGTATGTGGCGAGCAGGTTGAGCGTCTCCATCGCGCCGGAGGAGAAGCCGGTGGCGAACACCCGTTCCGGGTCTCCCGAGTGGCGCTGGAGCACGTAGTCGACCATGGAGACGATCGAGACGGGGTCGCTGCCGCCGCCGTGCCGCAGGGCCTCGTTCGACCACACGTCGAAGCAGTTCGACATGCCGTTGGCGCTCTTGTTGGCCTGCGGGTAGATGACGATGAAGCCGTGGCGGTCGGCCAGCGAGGCGAACTCGGTCCCCTGGTGGAAGCCCTGGGCCCAGCCGTTGCACCCGTGCATCGCCACCAGCACGCCCGGCCGGGCCGCGGGACGGTCGGGGACATAGAGGTACATACGCAGGCCGCCGGGGTTGTTGCCGAAGTTCGTCACCTCGGTCAGCGCCGCCGCCGACGCTTGCGGGGCGGTCAGGGACAAGGACAGGCCGGTCGCGAGCGCCGCGATGAGCGCCACCAGGCCGGCACCGATGCCGGCGTACCTTCGCGTTCTCATGCTGCACGTCCTTTCTGGGGGCCGGACGCTTGCTGTTAGCGCTAACAAGGTGGTGTTGGTGGTGGCGGATCGGAGCAAATCCGAGCCGCAACGTTCTGTCAAGGGCCTCCGGGTGGCCTCGCGCCGCGTGCAGGCGGCCCACCTGCGGCATCGGAGAGGGACGCCGTGAAAGTTTCATCGACGGCTGAGCGCTCCGGACCGCCTTCCGAAACTTTCTCTCCGGCTGATCAGGTGTTCCGGCATGCCGCGACGAGGCGTCGGAGAGGCGTGATTCCGAAAGTTTCACTGAATCCTTGACAACTTTCGGAGCGATTCCCAGACTGAGACCGCACGACGATCTCCCCTGTCAGAAACGGTGGTGTGCGGCAGGGGGCGCCGTCACGACCGCCGTGGTGCGCACCGCGGCGTCGCCGCCGCGGGTGTCCCCCGCCGGCTTCCTTCCCCCGACACGTACATGGAGGCTCAGGCATGGGCGAGAACGCCATGTCCCCACCCACCTTCCCGCCCGCGCCCGGCGGGCGCAAGCGGGCACTGATCGCCGGCGTGGTGAGCGCCATCGCCGGGATCGGCGTGATCGCGGCGATGACGGCGCCCTTACCCGCGCAGGCCGCCGAGAGCACGCTCGGCGCGGCGGCCGCGCAGACCGGCCGCTACTTCGGCACCGCCATCGCTCAGGGCAAGCTCGGCGACGGCCAGTACACCTCGATCGCCTCGCGCGAGTTCAACATGATCACCGCCGAGAACGAGATGAAGATCGACGCCACCGAGCCCAACCAGGGGCAGTTCAACTTCAGCGCCGGTGACCGCATCTACAACTGGGCCGTGCAGAACGGCAAGCGGGTGCGCGGCCACACCCTGGCCTGGCACAACCAGCAGCCGAACTGGATGCGGTCGATGGAGGGCGGCTCGCTGCGCCAGGCCATGATCAACCACATCAACGGCGTCATGAACCACTACAAGGGCAAGATCTACGCCTGGGACGTGGTCAACGAGGCCTTCGCCGACGGCAACTCCGGCGGCCGGCGCGACTCCAACCTGCAGCGCACCGGCAACGACTGGATCGAGGTGGCCTTCCGCACCGCCCGCGCCGCCGACCCGAGCGCCAAGCTCTGCTACAACGACTACAACATCGACAACTGGAACTGGGCCAAGACGCAGGGCGTCTACAACATGGTCAGGGACTTCAAGGCGCGCGGCGTGCCGATCGACTGCGTCGGCCTGCAGTCCCACTTCAACAGCAACAGCCCGTACAACAGCAACTACCGCACGACCATCTCGAGCTTCGCGGCGCTGGGCGTCGACGTGCAGATCACCGAGCTGGACATCCAGGGCGGCTCGGCCACCACGTACGCCAACGTCGTCAACGACTGCCTGGCCGTGTCGCGCTGCACCGGCATCACGGTCTGGGGCGTGCGCGACACCGACTCCTGGCTCGGCAGCGGCGCCCAGGCGCTGCTCTTCGACGGCAACGGCAACAAGAAGGCCGCCTACACCGCGGTGCTCAACGCGCTGAACGGCGGCGACACCGGGACGCCCGGCCCCGACCCGGAGGGTGAGGGGCAGATCAGGGGCGCCGGCTCGGGCCGCTGCGTGGACGTGCCGAACGGCTCGACCAGCGACGGCACCGCCGTCCAGCTCTGGGACTGCAACACCGGCACCAACCAGCAGTGGAGCCAGACCTCATCCGGCGAGCTGCGCGTCTACGGCAACAAGTGTCTCGACGCCGGAGGCAGCGGCAACGGCGCCCGCATCCAGATCTACTCGTGCTGGGGCGGCGACAACCAGAAGTGGCGCGTGAACTCCGACGGCAGCATCACCGGCGTCCAGTCGAACCTCTGCCTCGACGCCGTCGGCCAGGGCACCGCGAACGGCACGGGGCTGCAGCTCTACACCTGCCACGGTGGCGCGAACCAGCGGTGGACCTACAACTCCGGGTCCTGACCGCGGCTTGAGCTCTCGTCCCGGTCCCGGACGGGCGGGTGCCGGGACGAGATCGAGCCGGCCGGTGACCACGTCCCTCGGGGGCGCGGTCACCGGCCGGTCGTAACGTACTGGATTTCCGCATGAAATTTTCATGACCTCGCCTCGTCCTCCGGACGGCGCGAAACGCCAGGCAGGAGCGCCCGCACGGCGGTCTCGTCCCTCCCGGCGTGAAACGTCCATCGTTGACGCCAGGCGGAACCGTCGGATGTACTCCCCGACAACGCGCCTGAAGAAGGAGGGTCACGGCTTCATGCGAAACGAAATGTTAGCGCTAACAATCAGCATTGGAAGTTCCCCGTGAGGCGCGCGCTCGCGATCCTCTCGTCCCTGCTGCTCATCGGTGTGCTGCTGACACCACCGGCCCACGCGGCGACCGTCGACACCAACGCCTGGTACGTCCTGATCAACCGCAACAGCGGCAAGGCGCTCGACGTCTACAACCTGGCCACCAACGACGGCGCCCGCATCACCCAGTGGAGCCGCAACAACCAGAACCAGCAGCAATGGCAGTTCGTCGACTCCGGCGGCGGCTACTACCGCATCAAGTCACGCCACTCCGGCAAGGTCCTCGACGTGTCCGGCTTCTCCACCGCCAACGGCGCACCCGTCGTCCAGTGGAGCGACCACAACGGCACCAACCAGCAGTGGCGGCTGGCCGACAGCTCCGACGGCCACGTCCGCCTCATCAACCGCAACAGCAACAAGGCCCTCGAAGTGCAGAACGCCTCCACCAGTGACGGCGCCGAGATCGTCCAGTACGACGACTGGGGCGGCGCCAACCAGCAATGGCAACTCGTCAGGACCGACGGAGGCGGCTCCGGCGAGACCTACGGCAACCCCGTCGTCTGGCAGGACTTCGCCGACGGCGACATCATCCGGGTCGGCGACGCCTACTACTACTCGGCCTCGACCATGCACTACTCCCCCGGCGCGCCGATCCTGCGCTCGTACAACCTGGTCGACTGGGAGTACGCCGGGCACTCGGTGCCGCGGCTCGACTTCGGCTCGGGCGCGTACGACCTGAGCGGCGGACGGGCGTACGTGAAGGGCATCTGGGCCTCGACGCTCAACTACCGGCCGAGCAACTCCACCTACTACTGGATCGGCTGCATCGAGTTCAACCGCACGTACGTCTACACCGCCTCCGCCGTGGACGGCACCTGGACCAAGCGCTCGCAGATCAACAACTGCTACTACGACGCGGGCCTGCTCATCGACACCGACGACACCATGTACGTCGCCTACGGCAACGGCACCATCAGCGTCGCCCAGCTGTCCGCCGACGGGCTGAGCCAGGTGCGGGCGCAGCAGGTGTTCCAGACGCCGAGCAGCGTCGGCACCCTCGAGGGAGCCCGCTTCTACAAGCGCAACGGCTACTACTACATCTGGCTGACCAGGCCCGCCAACGGCCAGTACGTGCTCCGCTCCACCTCCCCGTGGGGCCCGTACGAGATGCGCCAGGTCCTGCTCGACCTGCCCGGTCCCATCTCCGGCGGCGGCGTGCCGCACCAGGGCGGGCTCGTCCAGACGCAGAACGGCGACTGGTACTACATGTCCTTCGTCGACGCCTACCCAGGCGGCCGGGTCCCGGCGCTGGCGCCGATCACGTGGAGCGGCGACTGGCCGGTGCTGCAGACCGTCAACGGACGCTGGGGCGTGACGTACCCGAAGCCGAACATCCAGACGTCCAAGACCGTGGCGCCCATGATCGGCCCCGACACGTTCTCGTCGGGCACCCTCGGCCACCGCTGGGAGTGGAACCACAACCCCGACACCAGCCGCTACTCCACCGGCAACGGCCTGCGCCTGCAGACGGCGACCGTCACGAACGACCTCTACAACGCCCGCAACACGCTGACCCACCGCATCCAGGGGCCGCAGTCCACGGCGACGATCGAGCTCGACTACTCGCAGATGGCCGACGGCGATCGCGCCGGCCTGGCGATGCTGCGCGACCAGTCGGCGTGGGTCGGCGTCCGGCGCGACAACGGCGTCACCCGGGTCGCGATGACCGACGGGCTGACCATGAACAGTTCGTGGCAGACCACCGGCACCGGCACGGAGGCGGCGAGCGCTCCCGTCTCGGGCGGCCGGATCTGGTTGCGGGTCACCGCCGACGTCCGGCCGGGGTCGGGCCGGCAGGCGCGCTTCTCCTACAGCACGGACGGCAGCACGTACGTGAGCCTCGGCCGGGCGTTCACACTGAACAACGCCTGGCAGTTCTTCATGGGCTACCGCTTCGGGATCTTCAACTACGCCACCCGGTCGCTCGGCGGCGCGGTGACCGTGCGCCGCTTCGACCTCACCGCACCCTGATCGAACCCCCCTCTCGAGAAAGGCATGCTTCGTGAACCGCAGACTCCTGGCCGTCCTCGCGGCGCTGGGCTCGTTATTGGCGAGCCTGCTCGTCGCCCTACCGGCCCGCGCGGCCACCGTGGACACCAACGCCTGGTATGTCCTGGTCAACCGCAACAGCGGCAAGGCGCTGGACGTCTACAACCTGGCCACCAACGACGGCGCCCGCATCACCCAGTGGAGCCGTAACAACCAGAACCAGCAGCAGTGGCAGTTCGTCGACTCCGGCGGCGGCTACTACCGCATCAAGTCCCGCCACTCCGGCAAGGTGCTCGACGTCTACAACTTCTCCACCGCCAACGGCGGCTCCATCGTCCAGTGGAGCGACCACAACGGCACCAACCAGCAGTGGCGGCTGGCCGACAGCTCCGACGGCCACGTGCGGTTCATCAACCGCAACAGCAACAAGGCGCTGGAGGTGCAGGGCGCGTCGACCGCGGACGGCGCGAACATCGTGCAGTACGACGACTGGGGCGGCGCCAACCAGCAGTGGCAGCTCGTCAAGGTGGACGGCGGCACCGACCCCGGCAACCCCGGACAGTGCGATCTGCCGTCGAGCTACCGCTGGACCTCGACGGGGCCGCTGGCGCAGCCGCGGTCGGGCTGGGTGTCGCTCAAGGACTTCACCGTCGCCCCCTACAACGGCCGGCACCTGGTCTACGCGACCACGCACGACACCGGCACGCGCTGGGGGTCGATGAACTTCAGCCCGTTCAGCAACTGGTCGGAGATGGGCTCGGCCAGCCAGAACGCCATGAACTCCGGCACCGTCGCGCCCACCCTGTTCTACTTCGCGCCGCGCAACATCTGGGTGCTGGCCTACCAGTGGGGCAGCTCGGCCTTCTCGTACCGGACCTCCACCGACCCCGCCAACCCGAACGGCTGGTCGGGCGAGCAGCCGCTGTTCACCGGCAGCATCTCCGGCTCCGGCACCGGCCCCATCGACCAGACGCTCATCGGTGACGGCTCGAACATGTACCTGTTCTTCGCCGGGGACAACGGCCGGATCTACCGGGCGAGCATGCCCATCGGGAACTTCCCCGGCAACTTCGGCTCGTCCTCGACGATCATCATGAGCGACTCGACGAACAACCTGTTCGAGGGCGTGCAGGTCTACAAGCTGCAGGGCCAGAACAAGTACCTGATGCTGGTCGAGGCGATCGGCTCGCAGGGACGCTACTTCCGTTCGTTCACGGCGACCAGCCTGAACGGCACGTGGACGCCGCAGGCGGCGAGCGAGGGCAACCCGTTCGCCGGCAAGGCCAACAGCGGCGCCACGTGGACCAACGACATCAGCCACGGCGAGCTGGTCAGGGCGAGCGCGGACCAGACGTTCACCGTGGACCCCTGCAACCTGCAGCTCCTCTACCAGGGCCGCAGCCCGAACAGCGGCGGCGACTACGGCCTCCTCCCCTACCGCCCCGGCCTGCTCACCTTGCAGCGCTGAGGCCGTGAATCCAGGCCGGGGCCGCACGGCGGCCCCGGCCTCCCGCTGTCATCAACGCCACCGAAAACTAAGGTCCGAAGGCCCGAAAACAGCTGGCTAGACTTTCGGCATGAGCATGGTCGCAGGGCCGCCCGACGACGGCGCCGCGCAGTCACGGCCGCTGACCATCGCGCAGCTCGCCGAGCTGGCCCAAGTCTCCACGGCCACCGTCTCGAAGGTCGTCAACGGCCGTACGGAGGTCAGGCCGGAGACCCGCGCACTCATCGAGCGGCTCATCCACGAGCACGGCTACCGGCCGCAACGGCGCCGCGCCCCCTTCGCGCCCCTGGTGGAGCTGGCCTTCGGCACCCTCGACGGCGAGGCGCCCGCCGAGGTCGCGGCAGGCGTCGAACGGGTGACGCGCGAGCACGGCATGGCCGTGACGCTGTCGCGGCTGCGGCACGGCGACGACCAGGGCAGAGACTGGATCGAGGGGGTGCTCAGCCGCCGTCCCACGGGCGTGATCTCGGTGTTCTCCAGCCTCACCGGCACCGAACGCGAGCAGCTCGCCACCCGCGGCATCCCGCTCGTCCTGCTCGATCCACGAGACGAGCAGCCGGCCGAGGTCGCCTCGGTGGGCGCGAGCGACTGGAGCGGCGGCCTCATGGCCACCCGCCACCTGCTCTCGCTCGGCCACCGCCGCATCGCCGCCGTCGGCGGCCCCGCCGACGCCCTGGCCGGCCGTGCCCGCCTCGACGGCTACCGCACCGCACTCGACATGGCCGGCCTGCCCGCCGACCCCGAGCTGATCGCCGGCCCGGGAGACGCCCCTGAGCTCCTCCTGCGCCTGCCGTCACCACCGACGGCCATCCTCACCTGCGACGACGGCCAGGCCGCCGGGGTCTACCGCGCCGTGCACCGGCGCGGCCTGCGCATCCCCGAGGACGTCAGCGTGATCGGCTTCGACGCCCCGCTGGCCGGCCGCTGGATGGACCCGCCCCTCACCACGATCCGCCGCCCGCTCCCCGAGATGGCCGCGACCGCCGCCGACCTGGTCCTCGCCCTGGCCCGGGGCGAGCGCCCCGCCCGGCATCGCGTCGAACTGGGCACCGACCTCATCCTCCGAGGCAGCACCGCATCCCCTGCGGACAGCCGAACGTTACTGTCGAATCACCGAAAACAATCTTGACGCTCGTCGCCGGAGCGGCTTAGCCTGACGCCGCATGCTGCCGTACGCCGGAAGAGGGACAGATTGCGGCCACCCGCCGAGCGCCACCTCCCGATCATGGCCGACGTGGCCAGGCTGGCGGGCGTCTCCCAGCAGACCGTCTCCCGCGTGCTGAACAAGCACCCGAGAGTGCGCGAGGCGACGCGGGCGCGCGTCCTGCACGCCATCGGCATCCTCGGCTACCGCCGCAACCTGGCCGCGCGAGCGCTGGTCACGAGACGCTCCCACCGGCTCGGCGTCATCGGCTTCAACACCACCCTGTACGGCCCCGCCAGAACCGTCCACGGCATCGAACAAGCGGCCAGAGAAGCGGGCTACTCCGTCAGCGTCCTCAGCCTGCGCACCATCAACGCCCCCACCGCGACCGCGGCCGTCAGCAGCCTGGTGGAGCAGGGCGTGGACGAGGCCATCGGGCATCTGGTCGAGCAGGGCGTGGACGGTGTCGTCGTGGTCGCGCCGCAGCTCGCCGCCGCGCGAGCCCTGGCCGGCCTGCCTCCCGGCCTGCCCGCCGTGGCGATCGAGTATCCACACCACCGCCACGTGCCCGTGGTCCGCGTGGACCAGGCCGAAGGCGCGCGGCAGGCGACCGCTCTCCTCCTCGCGCTGGGCCACGAGACCGTCTGGCACGTCAGCGGCCCGGACGGCTGGCTGGAGTCCGAGGGACGACGCGAGGGATGGCGAGCCGCCCTGTCGGCTGCGGGACGCGGGATCCCCGAGCCGCTGACGGGCGACTGGACGCCCAGATCCGGATACGCGGCAGGCGGGGAGCTGGCCCGGGTCTCCGGACTGAGCGCGGTGTTCGTGGCGAACGACCAGATGGCGCTCGGCCTGCTGCGGGCGTTCAGCGAGGCGGGGATCAGGGTGCCCGAGCAGGTGTCCGTGGTGGGGTTCGACGACGTTCCCGAGTCCGCGTACTTCACCCCCGCCCTCACCACCGTCCGGCAGGACTTCGGACAGGTCGGCAGGCTGAGCATCGAGCTGCTGCTCGGGCGGATGGACGCGACGGAACCTGTCGCTCACGAGGTGCTGGTCGTTCCGCCCCAGCTCATAGCCCGCGACAGCACCGCCAGAGCGCGAAACGTACGCTGAGGGCCTGATCTTGACAGGCGGGGATCGCCCTGGTTCGGGCTTCGCCTGGCTAGACTGCGGCCATGACCACGGAGTCGTCTCCTCTCACCATCGCTCAGCTCGCCGAGCTGGCCGGCGTCTCCACCGCGACGGTCTCCAAGGTCGTGAACGGCCGTTCAGAGGTGTCCTCCGAGACCCGCGCCGCCGTCGAAGAGCTCATCCGCCGCCACGGCTACCGCCGCCAGCGCCGCCGCTCCACCCCCACGGCCCTGGTCGAGCTGGTCTTCCACGCCCTCGAGGGCGACTACCCCGTCGAGATCACCAAGGGCGTGGCGCAGGTCGCCCGCAAGCACGAGCTGACGGTGGCGGTCTCCGACGTCCACCGTGACAGCGCCGAGGGCGACGCCTGGCTGGAGGGCGTGCTGCGGCGGCGGCCGAGCGGCGTGATCGCGGTGTTCTCCGGCCTGACCCTGGCCCAGCACGACCTGCTCGCCCGCCGCGAGATCCCGCTCGTCCTGCTCGACCCCGCCGACACCCCCGGCGGCGACGTCCCGTCCGTCGGGGCGGGCAACTGGCACGGCGGCCTGACCGCCACCCGCCACCTCCTCGACCTCGGCCACCGCCGCATCGCCATCATCACGGGGCCCGACTCCGCGCTGTCCAGCCGCGCCCGCCTCGACGGCTACCGCACCGCCCTCGACATGGCCGGCCTGCCCGTCGACCCCGCGCTGATCGGCCGCGGCGACTTCCTCATCCAGGGCGGCCTGACCGAGGCCCTGCGCATGCTGCGCCTGCCCGACCGCCCCACGGCCTTCTTCGCCACCAACGACGGCCAGGCCATCGGCGTCTACCACGCCGCCCACCAGCTCGGCCTGCGCATCCCCGAGGACCTGAGCGTCATCGGCTTCGACGACCTGCCCTCGGTCCGCTGGGCCATCCCACCCTTGACCACGATCCGCCAGCCGCTGGCCGACATGGCCGCCGCCGCGACGTCGATGCTCCTGACATTGGCCCAAGGCGAACAACTGACGCAAAACCGCGTCGAGCTGGCCACCGAACTCATCATCCGCGCAAGCACCGCCCCACCCGTCTGACACACGAGACGACGCATGAGAGCCTCCCGGGTGGAGACGTTCGAGCACTACAGGGCGCTGTGACGCGAGATCGGGCGGCTCTCGGTGGCCATGTGCTGGACCGTCATCGTTCCCGACGAGGGACGCAGATCCTTGGCCGAGGTCGTGCGGCATGCCTTCGGCGACGCAGCGGGTGAAGACCGTCCTCGAAGCATGAGGGCCGGCATCGACGTCAGAATCCCCTCATGGGCTCGCAGGACGGAGCGCCCACCTCGCACATGTAACCGCCCTGGTAGGCGGTGTGCTCGTGGAGCTTTCCCGGGTTGCGGAAGGGCTTGCCGGCAGGTGTGCCGTCGGATCTCACGATCATTTCGCCAGGCTTTCCATCGACGATCACCTTGACGACGAGCTCCCAGTCGATATCCCAGGTGGAGCTGACGGCGAGAACCTCGAAGACTATCGGTTCGTTAAGAGTGAGATAGACGAACTTCTCATCGAAGTACGCGCGCCCCGGTCGTCCGCTCTCGTCGACGCTCCTGAGACGCTCCATGGTCGAGCTCGCGTCAAAGATGAGGATGCCGGGTTCGATTTCTTCGGCACCGCCGGTAGGGCCCCTGAGCTTGAATCCCGTTGGCGGCTTTCGACGTTCCAGAACCCTGCCGACGACATCGGTGATTCTGACTTCACCCCTTCTGCGTCCGGTCAGCGACAACTTGAAGCGAGTCCTGGCCGCGTCGCAGGCCGAGGTCAGGCAGTAGCTTGAGTATCGGATGCCGCCATTGGCGGCGGCGAAGTCGATCACCGACCTCGGCGTGGACGGCAGATTCCTCAGTTCGTTCAGCGCGTGCTCCGGTAACGGCTCATCGAACACCCACCCCATGTCGACATCCTCGTTCCACGACTCCTCGATGCCGACTCGGACCGGTGGCTCCGCTGCGGACACCCCTTCTTTGACGTCCTCCTGGAAAGGTCCGGCTACTACCGTGGCCACGAAAACTATGACGGCCAGCACGATCGGCACGGTGACGCCGGTGAGTATGGCGATCCTGCGCTGGGATCGATCTTCGCCGGGCTTCTCCTGGCCGGGCGGCTGAACGGGTCGGACCGCAGGTGGGGCTTCGCGGTAAGAAGGAGGGCTCTCCGTTGGAGGCGCCCAGCTCGTGCTGCGGTCCGGTGGCCGCTTCTTCTGGGCCGCCACCGTTAGTGGAGGATCGTCGGGCGACTTCCCCGGCGCAACCGGTTCTTGGAGGTCGTCCGGCGGAGGTGCTTGGTCTTCTGGGGCTGTCATGAAGCCATGATGGGCGACCGCCTTGGCACGGTCCAGGCTTGTTCCAGCCGGGCCCCGATCGTTCCGGGTCCAAGATTGTCGGTGGGGCGATCTATCGTCCCCGCCATGACTGCAGCGACGCAGGCGTACACGTACGCCGCGCCTTCCTCCCTTGTCGACGGCCGCCTCGGATTGGCGACCTCCGGTGGCAGGGCCCTGTCCGGGCCCGCCCTCGCCCCCCGCTTCTTCAGCGGCGTGGTCACTCAGGCGGCTCCGGCCGCGGCGGCGCTGCTCGGCGTCGCCGATGTGGCGCTCGCCCGCTACCACCAGCCGCAGTCGCGGCCCGGCTGGGTGCGCGACCCCGTCGTCACGTGCAACGGCGACCGGCTGCGCTTCGAGTCGTTCTCCGCCTGCGGCGGCGTCTACGCCCGGCTCGACCTGCTGGGCGGCGCGCTCGACGGCGAGGTGTTCGACCGGGGCACCACCAACGTCGACGTGAACGCGCCCCTGCGCGAGGCGCTGGCCCGCATCGGCGCGCGCGACCCGCTGCACCTCGGGGTCGGCCTCGACGAGCTGGTGGTGACCACGGGCGACGGCGCGGTGGTGGAGAAGAAGGTGCCGCTGCCCGAGCGCTGGCTGCGCGGGTTCGCCGAGGTGCAGGTGATCGCCTCGGGCATGGACCAGCGGGGCGAGCTGGCGGGCATGGCGGCGGTGCGGTTCCTGCGCGGGCTGCCCAAGCGCGGCACGCTGTGGGTGACGCAGGCGGGGCGGGAGCTGAAGGCGTCGGAGCGGCAGGCTCCGGGGTCCGTACGCCTGGCCGGCCCCAACCGGCTGGCCACCCTGCTGCCGCTGCTGCGTTTCGCCAAGACCCTGCGCGTCTACGGCGCCGCCGACGCCGCCTCCAGCGCCTGGGAGCTGGAGCTGCCCGGCATGCGTTACACGCTGACCCTCTCCCCCGAGGGCTGGCGTGGCTTCTCGGGCGAGGGCGCGGTGCTCCACGACCTCGCCACCGACGAGGCCGAGAACGACGCCGACGTGGTGGGCATGCTGCTCAACTTCGAGCCCGAGGTCGAGATCGGCCTGCTGGCCGACCGGGCGGGCATCCCGGCCGGCCGCGTACGCGCCGCGCTGACGCAGCTCGGCGTCGCCGGCCGGGTCGGATACGACCTGGCGGAGGCCGCGCACTTCCACCGCGAGCTGCCGTACGACAAGGACAACGTGCTGCTGCTCAACCCGCGCCTGGCCAAGGCGCGCAAGCTGGTCGAGGCAGGCGCGGTGCGGCTTGAGGGCGAGCTGGCGACCGTGCGCACCTCGGGCGGCGAGCGGCGGGTGTCGCTGACCGACGGGTCGTGTACGTGCGAGTGGTGGTGGGACCATCGCGGCTCCCGCGGGCCGTGCAAGCACGTGCTCGCGGCCAGGATCGTCGCCCGCGCCGCCGTGGAGGTCTCCCGATGAGCCTCTGGACGGAGATCCGTACGCTGATCAGCGAGAACCGGACCGCCAGACTGGCGGACCGCCTGGTCGCGCTCACGGACGAGGAGCGCGCGGAGCTGGCGGGCCGGTTGCCCGGCCTGGTCAAGGAGCTGCGCGAGGCGTTAACGGAGAAGCTGCGCGCCGAATACCACGAGAGCCACGAGGATATGATCTCCTGGCAGGTCGCCGACGCGATCAGGATGGTGGCCGGTGGGCTGCTGCTGGCCGGGGTGGGGGTCATCGGCGGGCCCGCTGCGGCGGTGTCGTGGATGACCAGCCGCGACGTCAACCGCCGCTGGGCCCGCGACATCGACGTCGCCCAGGTGTGCCGGGTGGCCGCCGCGCGCTCGCCGGAGTGGCGTCGTGAGGTCGCGGCCCGGCTGGCGCTGCGGGTGCGCCGTCCGGCCGATCGCATCGCGCCACTGGCCGTGGCGCTGCTGCGCGCATCCGGTGCCACGCCGCCCGACCACGACCCGCTGGTGGCCGCCTGGCTGGCCGCGCCCGGCGTGTCCGACGATCCCCTGCTGCCGGTGCTGCTGCCCCGCATCTTCACCGCCGACGGCGCGGGCCGCGTCCTGCGTGAGGAACGCCTGGAGCCTCGCCCGACCCGCTGGCTGGCCGCCGCCGCGCGCCAGCTGCCGCGGCAGGAGGCGCTCGACGGGTGCGTGAGCCGTTTCCTGCGCGGCGGCGACATTCAGGACCTGCGGTTCTTCGTCCGGCTGCACACGCTGCTGGAGCCCACGCCCGCCGAGTCCGCCGCCCGCCTGCGCGACTACCTGCGGCTGCTGCCGTCGGCGCCCGGCACGGTCGCCGAGCTGGCCGCCGGGCAGGTGCGCGCGGCGCCGCCGCTCGGCCACGCCGACCTGGTCGAGGCGGTGGAGGCGCTCACGTTCAGAGCCGAGGCCAAGCTCGCGGTCATGGGCCTGCGCTGGCTCGACGAGGGGCTGCGGGCCACGCCCGACACGCCCGACACGGCCGGCGACTTCGTTCCGGCGCTGACGACCGCGTACGCGCACACGTCCTTCGAGGTGCGCAACCGCGCGGTGGAGCTGACGCTCAAGCACGCCGGGCTGCTCGCCGATCACGCCGAGGCCGTCCGCGACGGCTTCGAGCACCTGCCCGCCGACCAGCGGGCGCGGCTGGCCGCGCGGTTCGGCGGGGAGGTCCCGGTCGAGGAGCAGCAGCGCAGGGTGTTCCCGCCGCTGCCCGCGCCGCGGCAGGCGGAGCCGTTCCCCGAGCCGTCGATCCAGCCGGACGCCGAGGAGCACTGGGTGCGCAGGGAGTGCTGGCTCGCGGCCTTCGTCGCGGGCGTCGCCGACGACCGGGCCCGCCTGAGCGGCGAGCTGAAGCCGCAGGTCGAGCGCGGCCACTGGCATCCCAGGAAGGTGCTCAAGGAGCCCGACCACTGGCAGCTGGCGCTGGCCTCCGAGCTGGTGACTCCCGGCGCTCTGCCGGAGGTGCCGCCGGTCCAGCCGCAGAAAGCCTGGGACAACGCGAGCCATTCCGTACGGGTACGCGCCATCCCGCGCGGCGAGGAGCCCCCGCCGGAGCCGCGTCGCGGTGTCAGAGGGTTCGTGGTGTTCGGCGGCTACCGTCCTGGCCGCTACCTCGACGACGACAGCCCGCTGCGCGTCATCGACATCACCTGGACCAGCGACGAGGGTCCGGGCGCCGCGGTGGCCCGCGAGAACGGCAAGGAGGTCCCCCTCAGCGGCGGCCGGATCCACCTCGACTCCCCCGCTGACCACCGGCAACCGGAAGAGGAGTCTCGGTGGGACGTCCTCACCGCTCCGGCCCCTGGGGAGGACGAAGAGGACCACGCGTTCTTCGGGGCGCCTGTCCACCGCCGCGCGTCACGGTCGCGGCCCGGCGTCCGCTACGACGCCTCCGACGAGGCCATGCCGTTCCACATCCTCGAGGACGTCTACGAGCGCATGGCCGAGCTGGGCGTCGCCCCTGACAGGATCGCGGCGATGCGCGCCGGGCAGCCGGTGCCCGCGCCGGCCCCGGACGAGCCGCTGGTCGAGGTGACCGTCTCCTACATGCCGGCCCGGCTGCGGTCCTTCATGCCGGAGGAGCTGCCCGAGCCCGAGGAGTGGCGGCGGCGCAACCGGCTGCCGCGTGGCGGCTCGGTCGCCCCGCTGCACGACTTCCTGCTGCACCGCTACGCCGAGCTGGCCGAGGCCCTGCGCGCCGACGCCTTGCCGCCGGTGCTGCTGGCCACGCCGACCTCGACGAGCGGTCACCTCGACCCCGGCGTGCTGGTCGATCGTTTGGCGCTCTGCGCCGCCGCCGGGGTGGAGCCGCTGCCCGCCGACCTGGCCCAGGCGCTGCTGCGGCTGCCGCGCGGAACGCACCCTGCGGCGGCCGCGCGGGCGGCGGAGATCGGCTCGGAGGCGGCGGCCTCGGCCGCCCGGTGGCTGGCCGAGGGCGGCATGGCCGACCCCGAGTGCGGGCACGTGTGGCAGCACATGGTCGGCGCGTCCATGGTGGACTTCGGCGACAGCGAGCCCGAGCACTTCACCGAGGTCAAGCTGCGGCCCGTGGTGCGGGTGACGGCGCCGAGCGGTCATCGGCTGATCGACGAGGTGCTGCTGCGGGAGCCGGACTACTGGCGGCGGGACGAGTCGCGCGGCCGGCTTTCCGCCTGGGCGGCGATGGTGCCCTCGCATCCCGAGATCGTGGCCGTCAGCGCCCTGCCCGCCCTGCTCCACGACTACTGGGGTGCGGGGCTGTTCCCCGCGGACGTCGCCGCCCTGGAGCTCTCGGACGGTCCGCTGGGTGAGGCCACGGGGGTGATCATCGCGTTCATGCTGGGCGGTCAGCTGCACGGCACGCTGCCGCTGGTCCTCAGCCTGGCCGCGCGGGGCACGCTGCCGTGCGAGGCGATCGGCCGGCAGCTCGCGCTGGTGCTGCGCCGCACCTGGCGGGAGACCAAGGCGGCCATCGCGGCGCTGACCGAGCTGGCCGAGGCGGGAGGCCACCACGAGGTGTGGCGCATCCTGCGGGGCCTGCTCCCCGAGCTGGTCCCCGGTACGGGGACGGATCGGCGCATCACCGTCACCCACACCACCTGGGTCGCCTTCGCCGCCGAGGTGGCCGCGTGGACGGACGCCCGCGGCGAGATCCCGGTCATCACCGGCCACGCCGGCACCCGCAGAAAGTCCCGCTTCGCCCACGAATGCCGCAACCTGCACGCGCTGCTCACCGCCCCATGACCGCCCAGGGCGCCCGCGCTCACGCGTGGCGCCCTGAGGCCGGCCTGCCGGGGTGAAGGCGGCGATCCGGGGCCGGCCCGCCAAGGTCAAGGCGGCTCCCCTGGGGTCAGCCCGACAGGGCGAAGGTGGCCGCGGCTTCGGCGTGCAGGCGGGCGGTGGGGAGCAGCGGGACGGTGGTGTCCTTCTCGGTGATCAGGAGCTCGATCTCCGTGCAGCCGAGGATGACGCCCTCGGCCCCGGCGGCGGCGAGGCCGTCGATGATCTCGGCGTAGGCGTCCCTGGACGCCTCGCGGATCACGCCGCGCACCAGCTCGCCGAAGATCACGTCGTGCACCAGGTCCCGCTGCTCGCGCGGCGGGACGATCACCTCGAAGCCGTGGGAGGCCAGGCGGTCGCGGTAGAAACGCTGCTCCATGGTGAAGCGGGTGCCGAGCAGGCCGACCTTGCGCATGCCCCGGGAGCGGACCTCGGCGCCCACGGCGTCGGCGATGTGCAGCACGGGCACGCCGGTGGCCCGTGCCACGTCGTCGCTGACCTTGCTGAAGGTGTTGCTGCAGACGAGCAGCACGCCGGCGCCGAGGTCCTCCAGCTTGCGGCCGGCGTCGGCCAGCAGGGCGCTCACCTCGTCCCAGCGGCCGGCGAAGATGAGGTCCTCTACGGTGGTGTAGTCGACGGACCAGATGAGGCTGTCGGCCGAGTGGCTGCCGCCGAGCCGCTCGCGTACCCGCTGGTTGATGATCTGGTAGTAGATGACGGTCGATTCCCAGCTCAGCCCGCCGATGAGGCCGATCGCGCGCATGTGCGTTCTCCGTTCAGTGGGTGAGGGCGCGGGCGCAGGCGCCGAGCCCGATCTCGCTGGACGCCTTGACGAACACCACGTCCCCTGGCCGCAGCAGCGCGGAGGCCAGGGCGGCGGCCTCGGCGGGGTCGGCGACGGTGTGGACGTGCACGCCGCGGGATGCCGCGGCCTCCGCCATGGCCTGCGGGTCGCCCGCGCCGACCGCGATCAGCACGTCGAAGCCGAGCAGCGCGACGAGCGCGCCGACGTCGGCGTGCCGGGCGCGGGAGGCGTCGGCCTGCTGCCCCATCGCCCCGAGCACGGCGACGGTACGGCGGTCGCCGGCCAGGGCCCGGACCGCCCGCAACCCGGCCCGCATGGACTCGGGATTGGCGTTGTAGGCGTCGTCCACGACGGTGACGCCGTCGGGCCGTTCGACGATCTCCAGGCGGCCGGCCGAGCGGCGCCGGGCGGCGGTCAGGCCCGCGGCGATCCCGGCGGCGTCCAGGCCGAGCGCGGTGGCGACGGCGGCGGCCGCCAGGGCGTTGGCGACCTGGTGCGCGCCGATGAGGTCCAGCTGGACCGGGGCCCGGCCGGTCGGGGTGATCAGGTCGAACGCGGCACGTGCCCGCCCGTCCAGCCGCACGTGCTCGGCCCGCACCTGGGCCTGCGGCGCGCGCCCGTACAGCAGGATCGGCGCCCGGGTACGGCCGGCCATGCCCAGCACGTACGGGTCGTCGGCGTTGAGCAGCGCGCACCCGTCGGCGGGCAGCGCCTCGACCAGCTCGCCCTTGGCCGCGGCCACGTCGGCGAGCCCGCCGCCCATGCGCTCCACGTGCGCGGCCCCGACGTTCAGCACCAGCCCGAGCCCGGGCGGCGCGATGCCGGTCAGATAGGTCAGATCGCCCTTCCTGCTCGCCCCCATCTCCAGCACCAGGTAGCGGGTGCCGGCGTCGGCCCGCAGCACGGTGAGCGGCAGCCCCAGCTCGTTGTTGAACGACCGCTCGGTGGCCACGGTCGGCCCGTGCGGTTCGAGCACCTGGGCCAGCAGGTCCTTGGTCGTGGTCTTGCCGACGGACCCGGTCAGGCCGATCACCGCCGGGCGCAGCCGCCGGAGCACGTGCCCGGCCAGCCGCCCGAGCGCGAGCTGGACGTCCTCGACGACCAGCGCGGGCGCCCCGACGGGCCGCGCGGCGAGCACCGCGACGGCGCCGCCCGCGACGGCGGCACCGGCGAAGTCGTGCCCGTCCACGTGGGCGCCGGCCGTGGCGGCGAACAGCCCGCCCTGCCGCACCTCGCGGGAGTCCACCGCAGCCGGGGCCGACACCACCGTCCCGGGGCGGGCCACGTCGTGCAGGCGCGCGCCGACGACCTCGGCGATCTCGCGCAGCGTCATGGGGATCATCCGCGGCTCCGCGCGAACGCGAGGTCGATCAGGCGGCGCAGGAGCTCCGGGTACGGGACGCCGCTCGCCTCCCAGCACCTGGCGTAGACGGACCGCGCGGTGAAGCCGGGCATCGTGTTGATCTCGCCGACGTACAGGCGGCCCGTCTCCTCCTCGTAGAGGAAGTCGACCCGGGCCAGCCCGTAGCCGCCGATCGCGCGGTAGGCGCGCAGGGACAGCTCGCGCACATCGCCCGCGATCCGGTCGGGCAGGACGGCGGGGATGGCGGCGATCTCGGCCTGGCCGAGGTACTTGGCCTCGTAGTCGAGCCAGTCGCCGGGCACGAGCAGCTCGCCGGGCACCGAGACGTCCGGCTCGTCGTGGTCGCCCAGCACGCCGCACACGAACTCCCGCGCGGTCACGCCCTGCTCGACGACCACCACCCGGTCGTGGGTGAGCGCCAGCTCCACGCCGGCCCGCAGCTCGTCCATGGAGGTGACGCGGGAGATGCCGATGGAGGAGCCCATGTTGGCCGGTTTGACGTACATCGGCCAGTCGAGCGGCTTCACCAGCGCCCACGGGTCGGTGGTGGCGCGCCACTCGCGGCCGGAGAACCACACGTGCGGGGTGACCGGCACGTCCTCCGCGACGAACGCGCGCCGCATCGCGACCTTGTCCATCGCGACGGCCGAGGCCGGCACGCCGCACCCCACGTACGGCAGGCCGAGCGCCTCCAGGTGCCCCTGGACGACGCCGTCCTCGCCGTACGGGCCGTGCAGCACGGGGAAGACCACGTCCACCACGTCGCGCCGCAGCTCCACCGGCCACCGGCCGCGCCGGTCGATGATGACCGGGATGGGCTCATAAAGGTCGGCGGGCAAGGCGTCGAGCACGGCCTGCGCCGACTGCAGCGACACCTCGTGCTCGGCGGACGGCCCGCCTCCCAAGACGGCCACGCGTACGCGTTCTGTCACGATTCATCAGCCTTCCTGCAGTGGTTCGGAGCCGGCCCGGGGGCGGCTCCGAATCACTGTGGTGCGGCGATGTCCGCGCGCCGTCAGCGCGATGTCATGATCGTGTCACGGCGTCAGGACGGGTCGTCGAGCAGCAGCGGCAGCTCGCTCCAGCCGTGCGCGATGAACGACGGCACGTGCGGCGCCTCGCCGCTCGGCTCGGCCAGGCGCAAATGGGGGAAGCGGGCGAACAGGGCGGGCAGCGCGGTGAGCGCCTCCTGCCTGGCCAGCGGCGCGCCGATGCAGCGGTGCACGCCGACGCCGAAGGCCAGGTGCTCCGCCTGCTCCCGGGCGACGTCGAACCGGTCGGCGTCCTCGCCGTGCTGGGCGGGGTCGTGGTTGGCCGCCAGGTACGTGGTGATGATGGCGTCGCCGGCCGGGATCCGCGTACCGGCGATCTCGATGTCCTCGATCGCGAAACGCAGCGGCAGGTTGGCGATGGACGGCGCCCAGCGCAGCGTCTCCTCCACCGCCGCCTCCCACGTGATCTCCCCGGCCAGCACCCGGCGGAGCTGCTCGGGGTGGGTGAGCAGGGCGTGGACCGCGTTGCCGATCAGGTTGACGGTGGTCTCGTGCCCGGCGGCGATGAGCAGCAGCAGCGTGTCGCGCAGCTCGTCGTCGCTGAGCCGGTCGCCCTGGTCGCGGGCCTCGATCAGCTCCGTGGTGAGGTCGTCGCCGGGGTGCTCGCGCTTGTAGGCGACCAGGGCGGGCAGCACGGTGGCGATGCGCTGCAGGTTGGCCGCCGTCGCCTCGGGCGTGGCCGTGGTGTCCATGACCGCTTCCATGATCTCGGCCATGTCGGTCCGCATGTGCTCGGGCACCCCGAACAGCTCGCAGATCACCCGCATCGGCAGCGGGTGCGCGTACGCCGACCGCAGATCGACCGGCTGCCCGGGGGGCGTGGCGGCCATGTCGTCGAGCAGCTCGGCGATGATGCGCTCGATGACGGGCTGCAGCGCCTTGCTGCGGCGGGCGGTGAAGCTCGGCGCGATGAGCTTGCGCAGCCTGCGGTGGTCGGCGCCGTACGTGCTGAGCATGTTGCGCACGCCGATCCAGCCCGCGATCCACATCCACTCGGGCCGGCCGCCGACCTCCTCCCACAGCCGCCAGTGCTGCTTGTCCTTGCTGACCAGCGGATTGAGCACGAGCTCCTTGAGCAGGTCGTGCCGGGTGACCGCCCAGGCGGGGATGCCGCCGGCGAGCTCTACGAGGACCAGGGGGCCGAGGTCGCGTAGTCGGCGGGACTCGCCGGGAAGGTCGGTTCCGAAGGGGTCGAGGGCGACGCGCTCTGCGCTGACCAAGGGGATTCTCCAGGCTGGTCGGGGCGGATGGGGGTGAAACTGACCGGAAGGGCGGCCAGTGAGCGGATGAACGGCCCCGGCCGCCACTCGAGCTTCTCGCGCGGCACGTCCAGCTCGAGGTCGCTCAGGTACGAGGTGAGCCGCTCGATGGCGGTCATGGCGATGAGCGTCGCCGGGTCGGAGGCGGGGCAGCGGTGCGCGCCGGCGCCGAAGCCCAGGTAGGAGCCGCCGTCGGAGCGCAGCTCGTCCGGTAGGTGGGTCGGCTCGGTGTTGGCCGCCGCGTAGGACACCAGGACCAGCTCGGCCGGCTGGATCCAGGTGCCGTGGAAGTCGACCGCCCGCGTGGTGAAGTAGGGGCCGTAGTTGGCCATGGCCGGTTCGGCGCGCAGCGCCTCCATGAGCGCGTCGTACGTGCTGAGCGCGCCGTTGGTCAGCGAGCTGTAGTAGCGGTCGTCGCTGACCATGCGGGAGATCGTGTTGGAGATGAGGCTCGCCATCGGGTCGAAGCCGGCGGCCAGCGTGACGACGAGCGCCTCGATGACCTCCTGCTGGGTCAGCCCGGCGGGATGGTCGATGAACCACGAGGTCAGGTCGTCGCCGCGGCTGGCGTACTTCGACTCGATCAGCTCGATGATGTAGCGGTAGTAGTTCTCGGAGCCGCGCGCGCCCGCCTCGGGGTCGGCCTCCATCATGTCGTACAGGGCCGAGATGAGCGCGGCGCTGTCGGAGTCGGGGCGGCCGAGCAGCAGGTTGAACACGCGCAGCGGGATCGGCCTGGCGAACTCGTGCACCAGGTCGGCCGAGCCCTTGGCGGCGAAGCCGCGGATCAGCGAGTCGGAGACCTCGATCACCATGTCGCGCAGCTTGTGCGGCTGGATCATGCTGTAGCAGTCGATCACCACCCGGCGGTAGCGGGCGTGGTCGGCGCCGTCGGAGAACAGCACGTTGTCGCGGTGGGCGAGCATGCCGAGCGCGGCCGCCGCGCCGGGCGTGTCCGGCAGCCTGACCTGCCATGGACGCGAGTCCTTGCTCCAGACGCCGCCGGCGTTGGTCAGCACGTCGAGCGCGGCCTGGTAGCCGATCACCAGGTGCGCCTGGACGCCGGGGGCGATCTCCACGGGCGCGACGGCCCCGTGGCGCTCGCGCAACCGCGCGTAGACCGCCTGCGGGTCGTTGGTGAACTCGGGCCCGTACAGCTTGCCCGCGTCGGGCAGATAACGCAGGGTCATGTCGACATCAGTTCCTTGATGTGCTCCACCAGCGCGATGAGGGAGGCGCGGGCGGAGACGGGGTCGCGGGCGTCGCACACCAGCAGCGGGGTGCGCGGGTCGAGGTCCAGGGCCTGCCGCAGCGCCTCGGCCGGGTACTCGGGCGAGTCGGGGAAGTGGTTGACCGCGACCGCGTACCGGATGCCGGCGTTCTCGACCAGGTCGAGCACGGCGAAGCTGTCGTCGATGCGGCGGGTGTCGGCGAGCACCAGCACGCCGAGCGCGCCGCGCGCCAGCTCCTCCCACAGCACCTGGAAGCGGGTCTGCCCGGGAGCGCCGAAGAGGTACAGCACCACGCCGGGCAGGGTAAGCCGGCCGAAGTCGATCGCGGTGGTGGTCGTGGTCTTCTCGTTGACGCCGGTGAGGTCGTCGACCAGTGTGCCCGCCTGGGTGAGGACCTCTTCGGTGTTGAGGGGCTCGATCTCCGACAGGGCACTGACCATGGTCGTCTTGCCCACGCCGAAGGGTCCGGCGATGATCAGCTTGACCGGGATGTGGTCGGCGCTGATCCGGCTTTCAGAGAGCGCGGAGGCCACTGAGTACCAACTCCAAGATTTCTATGTCGGGTCCGTCCGCGCGCGGCGGATCCCGGGTCAGCAGCGTGCCGGAGGCCGCCAGCCCCGCCACGAGCAGCCGTACCACGCAGTACGGCAGGCCCAGGTGCGCCGCGCACTCATAGACGGACAGCGGGCCCTCCTCCAGGAGGTTCACCAGGTGAGAGCCCGGTGGGTCCAGCGCGCCGTGGACCGCCTCGGGGGCGACGTAGACGAGGGTCGTCCGTTCGACGCTGATGTGTTCTGGCACGGCCAGCTTGGCGGCGGCCATGAAGTCGGGGACGACACGCCGCCGCTGCCGTCCGGAGGTCATGCCGGGGCTTCCGGCGTCCTGGCGGCGCTGGCGTCGTTGAGCGCCTTGATGAGCTTCTGCACCTGGAGCTGCACCTCGTACGCGAGAGACCCGATCTGGACGGCGCCGGTGGCGGCCACGACGATGGCGGCGCGGTCACCGGCGGGAGCGAGGTAGTAGTAGCCGGTGCCCGCGGAGATGACGATGTCCACGACCTCGCCGTCGGCGCCGTTGCTGAGCCCCTCGCACAGGGCGCGGGCGGCTCCCAGCACCGAACTCGTCATCGCGGCCGTACGCTCTCCCGCCTCGACGCTCACGTTGGCGGAGCCGCCGAGGATGAGCCCGTCGCGGCTCAGCACCACGCCGCTGGTGACGCCGGGCAGCGCGAGGAGCGGTGACAGGACCCAGGAGACGTCGAGCGTCAGCGGCCGGCGGCGCGGGCGGGGGGTGGCGGCGGGGGTGTGGTCCATGGAGGGTTCAGTTCCCTTCGGTCGCGTCGTCGTGCTGAGACGGCAGCGCTTCGCGGCGGCCCGCTTCTGCGCCCGTCTGGAAGTCGCCCCACCGCTTCTGGGCCTCCTCGGGGGTGGTGAGCGGGGTGGTGGCGGGGCCCGTGGGGGCGCGCCGCGGCGTCTGACGGCGGCGCTGCGGCAGCCCTGGCAGGCCGTCGATCCCGGTGTCCGAGAGGGCCGCTGGGCCGGTGCCCGGGTCGGTGGGCGCGTCCGTCAGGGAGGCCGTGCGCACCGGCCGCTGCTCGGGCGGCTCGGGGGCGCGCATGGGGCGCGGGGCGATCGCGGCGGGCACCGGCGCCGCCTCGGGCAGGCGCTGCTGGTACGGCGACGTCGCGACGACGGCCCTGACCGGCTCGGGCGCGAGCACGGACGGGCGGGTGTTCTCCGGCATCTCCACCAGCAGTCCCGCGGGGACGCTCACCACGGCCTGGACGCCGCCGTAGGCGCTCTTCTTCACCGTGACCTGCATGCCGTACTGCGCGACCTGCCGGCCGATGGCGGCCCACCCGGTGTGGGGCGGGTTGCCGAGGTCGACCAGGCGTACGGAGTGCCGGCCGCTGAGCAGCCGCCCGGCGCGGGCGTACTGCTCCTCGTTGAGGCCGACGCCGGCGTCGTCGATGACGATGGCCGCGCCGGTGTTGGTCTCGTGGAGGGCGATGGTCACCTTGAGCGTGCCGTGGGAGTGGTGGACGGCGTTGGCGAGCAGCTCGGAGGTGACGAACAGGATCGGCTCGGCGGCCCTGGCGGCCACGCCGACGCGGCGGCGCAGGTGGTTGGCTGGCCCGTCGATGCGCTGGTCGAAGTTCTCGACGCGGGCGACGGCGCCGACCACGAGGTCGACGAGGTAGGTGTCGTCGCGCGACAGGCCGGCGGTGGCGCCACAGGCGATGCCGGTGGCCTGGGCGCGACGGATGATGAGTTCGTTGAACATGTCGAGGCCGAGCACCTCGCGCAGCAGGTCGGTGTGCTCGTCGCCGCTGTAGCGCTGCTGGACGGACGACAGCAGGTCCTGGGCGCGCAGGGCCTGGGTCTGCACGCGCGACATCGCGCCGCGCACGATCGCCTGGGCGGCCTCGTCGATGCGTACGGACTCCTCGCGCACCGCGCTGGAGATCGCGTCGAGCACGGCGAGGTGCTGGCGGTCGATGTCGGTGCCGGCCAGCTTCGCGTTCTGCAGTCCTGGCACGGTGACGTGGGAGGCGCGCAGGTGGGAGACCAGGGCGGGGATGCGGGTGGTCAGCAGGTGGTCGGTCTCGGCGCGGGCGAGGTCCTGCTGGGCGCGCAGCTCGCGGGCCTCCTCGACGGCCTCGCGGGCCTGCCGTTCGACCTCGCGGGCCTGCCGTTCGCTCTCCCTGGCCTGGTGCTCGGCCTCCCTGGCCTGGTGCTCGGCCTCCCTGACCTTGTGCTCGGCCTCCCTGATCTGGCGTTCGGCCTCTCTGGCCTGGTGTTCGGCCTGCCGCAGGCGCTGCTCCCACTGGCTGCCCTCGCGGGACAGGCGTTCGTGCGCGCGCCGGGTTTCGGTCAGCTGCGCGCGGGTCTGCGCGAGCTCACGGCCGGCGCGGTTTCGGTAGATCAGCACGGCGGCGAGAGCGATGGCGACGACGCCTGCCACTATCGCGACGCTGACAAAATCTGACGGCATGACAGTCCTGAGCTAGGAGGAAAGGGCGAACCGGCGCCGTTCGCCCACCCAGTATTCCGGGCAGACCAAGATAGTCAAATGGTGTGGACGGCACTCAAGAATGCCCATAAATGCCCTTAAAACGGGACGAAAACGGCTTGGTAGCGTTCCCATGATCACGATGCGTGACCATCGCCGCAGCCATCGGCTTGACCTGCGCAGATGCGCCGATCCGTCCCTACCACCCGAAGAGCCCGATCTCCTGATGTGCCCCCGAATCCCTCTCCCCAGACCGCCACACCCGCGAGAGTCAACCGCCCGTCACGTTGCGTAGTCGTGGCGCCCCGTCGCGGCGGGGCCCCAGAATGGACAGGAAGACGGCCCTGACGTCAGGCCCCGGCTCGATGCCGAGTTCCCCGCCCAGCACGCGGCGCAGCTCGTGATAGGCGCCCAGCGCCTCCGCCTGCCGCCCGCAGCGGGACAGCGCGGTCATCAGCTGCGCCCAGAAATGCTCGTTGTACGGATGCTCGTGCGTCAGCTCACGCAACCGGCTGACAGCCTGCGCGTGCCGGCCCAGGGCGAGGTCCAGGTCGATGCGCCGGTTCAGTGCCTGCAGCCGCATCTCGTCGAACCGCGTGGCGATCCCCAGCCGCAGTGCCGGCGAGGGCACGTCGGCCAGCGTCGGCCCACGCCACAACTCGACGGCCCGGGTGAGGCAGGCGTGCTCGGTGGCGACGTCGGAGCGGGCGCGCGCCCGGTCCGCCTGCTCCAGCAGCGCGGCGAGGTCGTGCAGGTCGAGCTCGCCCGGCTCCACCTTCAGGACGTAGTTGGATCCGCGGGTCAGGATGAACCCGCGGTCGCCGGCGATCCTGCGCAGCCGCAGGATGACCGAGTGCAGCAGCGTGCGTGCGGAGGCCGGGGGCATGTCCCACATGTACTCGATCAGCCTGTCGCCGGTCACGGGCTCGTTCTCGTTGAGCAGCAGCGCCGCGAGCACGACCTTCATCTTCCCGGCGGTGACGGCGACCGCTGCGCCGCCGATGTCCAGCCGCAACGTGCCGAGCACGCCGAAGCGGCGGGCGGGGACGGCGGCCATGGACGGCTCCGGGTCCTTGACGAGACTCTGCGATGAACGCTTCATCCTTCAAGGAGATCCGCCGGCGCTTTCCGCCGCCTGTCGTCGCTCCGTCGTCCCGCTGTCCCGGCGGCCGGCCACCTCTGGCGCCGGCCGCCGGGAGCGCCCGTCACGTTCGGATCAGCAGACCCTGGTCTGGGTCTGTGCCGGGCAGCAGGTGTCCTTGCAGGTGCTCCAGCACGTGTTGGAACCCACGACGGACACGCATTCATTGCAGGTGATCGCGGTGGGGACGGTCATCTCCTGAGCCGCCGCCACCCCGCCCCGAGCAGGCAGCACGCGCAACTGCAAGTCGAACGCCCCATTGTTCACATCGCTGCTACGAGTCATTTCTCCTCCTTTCTCAAAATCGGAGGCTGGCACCCGGAAAAGCAATTGTCAACCACACTTCCGCAATTCATGGAAATAACAGGGAAATGTTAGCGGGCGTTTCTAGCATCGGCTCATGCCCATGAATTTCAGCGGCGCCCCTTTCGGGCTGCTGCGAATTCCCACCCGGCGACCCGGGGCGGCCGCCATCACCCTGACCTGCCCTGACTTCGACGATCCCGCCGCGTCCGGCCGGCTGCGGGCGTACATCGAGCAGATCGTCGCCGACCCCTTCGTACGTGAGGCACTGGAAGTGTCGAGCGGTTCGCTCGCGCGCGATCTCGCCACGATCGAAGGCGGCGGGCCGGTCCCGTTCCCGAAACTGCGCCGTGCCGCCTACGCCGTGACGAAATACCTGCTGCGCATGTCGTCCAGGCCGACCCCGTTCGGGCTCATGGCCGCCGTGACCGTCGTGCGGTTCGACGGGCCCGCGGAGTTCAGGGGCGGGCCGTCCGTGAAGGCCGTGCGCCCGTCCATGGACTGGCTGCTCGGGCTCGTGCGCGAGTGGGAGCGCCTGCCCGACGTCCGTGCGCGGCTCCTGCTGGTCCGCAACGACCTGGCGACGTGGCGCGGTGACCGGCTCGTCCTGCCGTACACACGCGCCGCCCACGGCAAGGGGGCCGGCTTCGAGACGTCGGTACGCGGCACCGAGGCGGTGCGCCTGTGCATGGAGGCGGCCCACCGGCCCGTACCCCACGAGGTCCTCCTGACGAAGCTGCGCGCAGCGTTCCCCGGCGTGTCCGAGGACACCGCGGCGGGCCTGATCGACGCCCTCCTGGAGCAGGAGTTCCTGGTCAGCGAGCTGCCGCCGCCACCGCACAGCGCCGACCCGCTGGGACACGTCATCGACCGCCTGGACGCGGGCCGCGCCAGGGCGCTGCGCGACATCCAGGCCGCGATCGGCGCGTACGCCTCGAGCCCGCCGGGCGCGGGCACCGCGCGGCTGCGCTCGCTCGGCTCCTCGATGTCGCGCCTGCACGCGAGCGAGCGGCCGCTGCAGGTCGACCTGCGCGCCGGAGCCGAGGTGAGATTGCCCGGCGTGGTGCTGCGCGAGCTGGAGAGCGCGGTGGACCTGCTGTGGCGGATGACCCCCGACGACGTGCCAGAGCATTACGCCGAATACCACCGGGCATTCGTGGAACGCTACGGCGTTGGCTGCGCCGTCCCGCTGCGCGAACTGCTGGATCCGGCCCGCGGCCTGGACGCGCCCGCCACGTACGCGTTGCCCGCCGGCTCCCGCCGGCTCACTCATCGCCCGCCGCCGGCGGACACGCAGCGGCGACGGCGGCTCGCAGAGCTCGCCATGGAGGTGATCGGGTCGGGACACGAGGAGGTCGTCCTGGACGAGGAGTCGATCGCCGCGCTGGTACGCCACGACGGCACCTCCAGGCCGGCCCCTGACCTGGACGTGTGCGTCTCCCTGCTGGCCGGCTCCATGGCCGAGATCGCGCGCGGGGACTTCCGGCTGGTCGTGGCGGCCGGACTGGGCTCCATCGGCCCCGGCTCGTTCTTCGGCCGCTTCACCGCCATGTTCGGCGGCCTGGCGGACCGGCTGCGGCAGGTCGTGTCGCCGCCCGGCGACACGGGTCAGGGCGCGGTGCCCGTGCAGCTGTTCTACCAGCCGAACGAGGAACGCTCCGGCAACGTCATCCACGTGCCGCCGGTCCTGCCGCACCAGGTGGCGCTCGGCATGTACACCGACCGCGGGCGAGACGGCGTGCTGGGTCTCGACGACCTGGTCGTCACGGCCGACCTCCACCGCCTGTACGTCCATGCCACGCCGCTCGGACGCGAGATCGTCCCGATGTCCTTCAACATGCTCAACCCGTACCGGCAGCCGAACGTGGCACGGCTGCTCGGCGAGATCGCCTCCCGCCGGGCCGGCGGCGTCTCGGCCTGGTCGTGGGACGGCCTCGCCGATCTGCCGTACCTGCCACGGGTGCGGTACGGGCGTACCGTGCTGTTCTCGGCCCGCTGGCTGCCCGGCCCCGAGCTGCGCGACACCAGCCTGTCGTGGGACGGCTGGCGCGAGGCGCTGCGCGCCTGGCGGGGGCGCTGGTCGGTGCCCGACCACGTCGAGGTCGTCTCGCACGACCTGCGGCTCCCGCTCGATCTGACCGTCGCCCCGCACCAGCGGCTGCTCAGGCGGGAGCTGGACAGGGACCGCGCGGCCGTGCTGGCGGAACCACCGGGTGGCGGCTCACCTGGGACAGGGTGGTGCGACGGTCACGGCAACGAGATCGTCGTGCCGCTGACCGGACGGTCCGTCACACCGCCGCCCACGCCGCCCGCCGTCACGCTCGACTGGCCGCGGCGGCGCCACCACGCCGGCGGGGAGTGGCTCTACGCCAAGCTCTACCTCATCGAGGAGCACCAGGACGAGCTGCTCGTCGACCGGTTGCCCGCGCTGCTTGAGCAGGTCGGCCCCGCCGTCGATCACTGGCACTTCCTGCGCTACCGCGACCCTGATCCCCATGTGCGGCTGCGTCTGGCCGGGACCCCCGGCGTACTGACCGGCCAGGTGCTGCCGGCGCTGCACGACTGGGTGGCGGCCGGCTGCGCGGCGGGCGCCCTGCGGCGGATGACGCTCGACACCTACGAGCCCGAGTACGTCCGCTACGGCGGCGAGAAGGCGATGCCGGCGGCCGAACGGCTCTTCCACGCCGACAGCGACTCCGTGCTGCGGCAACTGCGCCTGCTCCGCGACGGCGTGCTCCCCTGGGATCCGTGGTCCGTGGCCGCGATGAACCTGATGGAGATCGCCCGCCACCTCGGCGGTGACGACTGGGCCGCCGGCTACCTGGACCTCGTCCCGAAGGGCGACCATCACGCCGTCTTCCAGCGGCACAGGAGGGCGGCGGTCCGGCTCATCGACCCGCATGGCGACTGGGAGGCCCTGGCGGCCGAGCCGGGCGGCGCGCAGCTCGTCGAGACCTGGCGCCGGCGCCGCACGGCGCTCGCGGACTACGCCGCCGAGCTGGCCGCCACCGACACACGGAAACGGCTCGACATCGTCAGGAGCGTGCAGCACATGCACGCCAACCGGCTCCTCGGCCTCGACCGGGAAGCGGAGGGGCACGCGCTGGCCACGTTCAGAGGCGTCCTCGACGCCGACGCGGGGCGCAGGAGGCATGCCGGATGAGCACCACCGCCGACGTCACGACGCTGCCGGCCAGGCACAGGAGGCACGCCCTATGAGCGGCGCGGGCACGACGAACGACCTGCGCGGCACCGCCGCGGACATCACCACGCTGCTGGCCGGGCGGCTGGCGGACGTGGACGCCGTCGAGCGCCTGGCCGAGCGGTCGGTGCGCAGGGAGACGGGCCGTTCAGGTCTGTCCCTCAGCACCGGTCTCCCGGCCGCCGCCCTGTTGCACGCCGAGCTGGCGGCGACCCGGCCGGAGGGCCGCCGGACGGCACACGCCCTGCTGGCGCGGGCCATCGCGCAGGAGCCTCCCTCCGACGGCGGCGCCCTGTACGACGGCCTGCCCGCCCTGGCCTTCGCCGCCCGCGCCACGGCCGCCACCCCGGACGACTACCGCCTCCTGCTGGCCCAGCTCGACCCGTACGTGGCCGACCTGGCCCTCCTGCGCGTCGAGCGCCTGACCCGGCGGGCGCCGGCGACCCTCACCATGGCGGGCTACGACGTCATCCAGGGACTGACCGGGCTCGGCCGCTACCTCCTCATGGCCGACCCCGGCGGAATCGCCCTGCGCGAGGTGCTGTCCTTCCTGGTCTCCCTCACGGACGAGCCGGCCGAGGTCGCCGGCCACGAGGTGCCCGGCTGGTGGGTCACGGGGCCGCCGTGGTTCCAGGCCCGGCACGACCCCCGCTACGCGCACGGCCACGCCAACCTCGGGCTCGCGCACGGCATCGCCGGCCCGCTCGCGCTGCTCGCCATCGCCTGGCGGGAAGGCCGGCGGGTGCCGGGCCAGCGGCGGGCGATCACCGCCATCACGGACGTCCTGCTGCGATGGCGGCGACCGGACGGCTGGCCCGGCACGCTCACCCTCGGCCAATGGCTCGGCCACGACGAGCCGCCGGTCGTGTGCAACGCCACCTGGTGTTACGGCGTCCCCGGCATCGCCCGCGCCATCCAGCTCGCGGGGCTCGCCCTCGGACGAACCGACTGGTCGCGCGTCGCCGACGACGCCATGCGCTCCCTGATCGAGCGGCCGGCCGGGCGGCTTCACCTGGCGGGGGCCGGTCTGTGCCACGGCTGGGCCGGGCTGCTGCACATCGCCCGGCGGATCGCCGCGGACGGCGCCGGCGACGCTGACGAGGCCGCCCACCTGGTGGCCGGCCTCGCCGCCCGGCACACGATCGGGCACTTCGACCCCGCACTGCCGTTCGGGTTCCGCTACCCGATCGCGGCGGACGAGCCGCCCGCCGACGGTGCCGGGCTGCTCGACGGCTCCGGCGGCACCGCACTGGCCCTGCACGCCTACGCCATCGGCGGCGCTCCCACGAGCCGGTGGGACGCCGCCCTGCTCATCGGCTGAGGGGCGCGAGCAAGGTGTACGAGCGCCTGCGGGCCGCCGCGTCGACGACGTTCGTGACGATCATGAGCTCGTCGGCGCCGAGCTCGTCCCGCATGACCTTCAGGGCCGCGCGCACGGCGGGCCCGTCGCCCACGAGCGCGCCGTCGGGCAGGCCGGCGTCCCGCGCCAGCCGGTGCGCGCCCGCCCCCGTGTCGGCGGCCACGACGGCCACGCTGACCAGGGCGTACGGGCGGATCTGCCGCTCCGATGGCCGGAACGAGCCCCGGTACGCCGCCAGCGCGCCTTCTGCTCCTGCCGCGTTCAGGTGGTGGGCGAAGGCGTACGGCAGCCCGAGCTCCCCGGCGAGGAGGGCGCTGGACTCGCTCGCGCCGAGCAGCCACAGCGGAGGCGCCGGCACGGCGGCGGGGCTCACCTGGATGCCGGCGTGACGATGGCCGGGCGGGAAGGCGCCGCCGAGGAAGCAGGAAAGGTCGGCGAGCTTGCCGGCGAACCTCTCCTGGGCGCCCTGGCGCAGCGCCTGCGCGACCTCGGCGGTGGCCCCGGCGGCGCTGCCGACGCCGAGGTCGATGCGTCCAGGATGCAGCCCTTCGAGGGTGGCGAACTGCTCCGCGACGACCATCGGGGCGTGGTTGGACAGCATCACCCCGCCGGCGCCCAGCCGGATCGTCGAGGTCGCGGCGGCGAGGTGGGCGATCAGCACGGCGGGCGCGGAGGCGCCGACGCCTGCCACGCCGTGATGCTCCCCCACCCAGTAGCGGTGAAAGCCCAGCGACTCGGCCAGGCGGGCCAGTTCCGTACTGGCGCGCAGCGCCGCGGCCGGGCCGGCGGAGGGGGTCAGAGGAACGAGATCGAGGATCGACAGGAGGTTTCGCGCCATGGGCCGAATCGTAGGAACGTCCGCTAAGAATCCGATGCCGGCCGGCTATCCCACCTCAGCGGGAGGAACGATGCAGGACGCCGCCGGCCGGGTCGCCCGGCTCGTGATCGACCCGGCGCTGCGGGAGGAGTCCCTGGCCCGCCTGGCGCGGACCACGCTCAGGCCGCAGGTCGCCGGCTGGAGCCGGGACGGCCTGTCCAGAGGCGACGCCGGGCTGGCGCTGCTGTGCGCCGCGCTGGACGAGACCCGCCCCGGGGAGGGCTGGGACGCGCGGGCGCACGAGTTCCTCGCTGCCGGCCTGGAGACGGCCGGCCGGCCCGACGGCTCGCTGGCGCTGTTCTCCGGCCGTGTCGGGTACGCGGCGGCGGTGTGGGCCTGCAGCCGGGGCGGCTCCCGCTACCGCGACCTCACCGAGGCGCTCGACGCGGCCATGCTGCCGCTCATGGGGAGCCTGCCGGGCCGGCTGCCGTCCGGGCCGAGCTACTACGACGTGGTCTCCGGGATCTCCGGCTGGGTGGGATACCTCGTCGTACGCGAACGCACCCCCGCCGTGGACGCGGCCTGTTCCGCCGTCACCAGCCCGCTCGTCCGGCTGCTGAGCCCGCGCGGGATCGAGAACCTCGGCTATCTCCTGGAACCGGGCAGACCCGTGGTGGACCTCGGCCTGGCACACGGCGTGGCGGGCGTGCTCGCCGCGCTCTCCCTGCTGCACCGGCGGACACCGGACCGGGACGCCGCCGCGGCCGTACGGTGGGGCGCCCGCTTCCTCATGGATCACGTCCGCGACGGCATGTGGCCGGCCCGCGTGGACCTCGGCCCCCGCCCCGACGACGGCAGACGCTCGGGCGGCGGCTCGTGGTGTCACGGGGACGCCGGCATCGCCCGTGCCCTTTTCCACGCCGGCGAGGCGCTGGACGACGCGGACATCCGCGACTTCGCGGTGGACGCGGTACGCCTGCGCTGCCACGGTCCCGTACCGGTGCCCTCACCGAGTCTCTGCCACGGCCTGGCCGGGAGATGGCTGCTCACGGCGGCCTTCGCCGCGGACACGGGCGACCCCGTGCTCCGCTCGGCCGCCGCCGGCCACGCCGGAGCGCTGCTCGGCCGCTTCCGGCCACAGTCGCTGCTCGGCTACGCGGACGTGGAGGCCGACGGGCGCCGGGTCGACAATCCCGGCCTGCTCAGGGGCGCCGCGGGGGTCGCGCTGGCACTGCTGGCGGCGGGCGGCGAGCAGGTGCCGGCCTGGGCCCGGCTGCTGCTCGTGTGAGCCCTTTCGTCGTGCTTTCGGCAGGCATGCGCCGGCGTCACCGCCGCGACAGGGCGCCGACAGGGCGTCGACAGGGCCGTCGGCGATGCTGGCACGCGTCCGCAACACAAGGAGAAGGAGAACCGTGATGCGCAAGATCTCCAGTGCCGCCGCAATGGCCGGAGCCGTGCTCATAGCGGCGGCGGCCGTAGTGGGCGCGGCGTCGGTGGCGCAGGCCGCCGGCGACGACGGTGAGACGCCGTTCGTCACCCAGACCCACAAGTCGGAATGACCGCACCTCACGACCGGCCGGTGACTCACCGCTGAGATCGGCACGCCGGCGGGGTCACGCCCCGCCGGCGACCTCACTCGAAGGATCGGGGATGAGCACGGACAGGATCTCGATGGTGTCCGGCCTGGCACAGACGGTCTCGCTGGCGCGCCGCGCGGCCGCCGGCCGGCTGCTCGGCCACCTCGGGCTGACGGCCGTCTCCGTCGCCGCACCGATCGTGACGGTGTGGCTGACGAAGATGACCGTGGACGGGCTGGCGGCGCCCGGCTCGCGGGACACCGCGTGGCTCCTGGCGGCCGGCCTGGCCGGGGCCGGGCTGCTGAGCGCCGTCTGCCCGCAGGCCGGCCGCTACCTCGTGGCCGAGTCGAACCGCAGGATGGCCCTGACGGCCAGGGATGAGCTGTTCGCCGCTCTGGAACGTCAGACGGGGCTCGTCCGGTTCGAGGATCCGGCCTTCCTCGATCGGCTGCGGCTCGCCCAGCAGAGCGCCGCCGCGCCGGGCAGCATGCTGGAGTCCGCCATCGGCGTGGGACGCAACGTGATGACGGTGCTGGGCCTGCTCGGCTCGCTGACCGTGGTCAGCCCTCTCATCACCGCCGTCGTCCTCGCCTCCGGCCTGCCGATGGTGCTCATGGAGCTGCGCCTGTCGCGCCGGCGGGCCGGGATGATGCAGGCCATCACCCCGGCCCAGCGCCGCGAGCTCTTCTACCAGGACCTGCTGGGAGGCGGGCACGCGGCCAAGGAGGTACGGCTGCTCGGCCTCGGGGTGTTCCTGCGGGGGCGGATCCGCGCCGAGGTGCGGGCGGCCAACGCGGCCCAGCAGGCCATGGACCGGCGCGAGCTCGTCACGCACGGCGCGCTGGTGCTGATGTCGGCCGTCGTCTCCGGGTTCGGCCTGATCTGGATGATCACCATGGTGGCCGGCGGGCAGGGCACGATCGGGGACGTCGCCATGCTCGTCGGCACGCTGGGAGGCGTGCACACAGCGCTCGGGGGTGCGGTGTCGGCCGCCGGCGGCGTCCATCTCCAGCTTCTGGCGTTCGGGCACTACATGGCGGTGCTCCGCGCCGAACCCGACCTGCCCCAGGCGGCCGCGCCGCGGCGCCTGCCCGCTCTGCGGCGCGGAGTCGAGCTGCGCGACGTGTGGTTCCGCTACAGCGACGACCACCCGTGGATCCTGCGCGGCGTGCACCTGTTCATCCCGTACGGCCGATGCGTCGCCCTGGTAGGGCTCAACGGATCGGGGAAGAGCACCCTGGTCAAGCTGCTGTGCCGGTTCTACGACCCGGTACGCGGCTCGATCCTGTGGGACGGGGTCGACGTGCGCGACGTGCCCGCCGGCGAGCTTCGTGCCCGGATCGGCGCGGTGTTCCAGGACTTCATGACCTACGACTTCACCGCCGCCGACAACATCGCCGTCGGTGACCTGTCGGCGGCAGGCGACCTGCCCACGATCGAGGCGGCGGCGCGCCGGGCCGGCGTCCACGAGGTGCTGCGGAGCCTGCCGCGCGGCTACGACACCCTGCTGACCAGGACGTTCCTCACGCTCACCGACCGCGACGACGAGAGCGCCGGCGTGCTGCTGTCCGGCGGGCAGTGGCAGCGGATCGCCATCGCGCGGGCGTTCCTGCGGGCCGGGCGTGACCTGATGATCCTGGACGAACCTGGCGCGGGGCTCGACGCGCAGGCCGAGCACGACGTGCACGCCAGGCTGCGGGAGATCCGTGCCGGCCGGACGAGCCTGCTCGTCTCCCACCGGCTCGGCGCCGTACGGGAGGCCGATCTCATCGTCGTCCTCGCGGACGGTTCGATCACCGAATGCGGCCGGCACGAGGACCTCATGGCGGCCGGCGGCACCTACAGCCGCCTGTTCACCCTCCAGGCCTCCGGCTACCTGACCGGGGGCACTGCCACGACGGAACATCCGTCGCAACCAGAAAGGAAGGATCACCGATGGGACTCATCAAGAAGCTGACGGCCGGGGCGTTCATCGCCGCCGCCGTGGCCGTACCGGCGGTACCGGCCATCGCGACCAGCCACGCTCCCGCATCGGCCGTTCAGGCCGATCCGCCGTACGGCAGGACGGGGCCGTTCCCGACCCTGGGCGAGTGCAACAAGGCCAAGCGCGAATGGGACATCGACCACTACGTCAGCGCCTGCTACTGGAACGACGCCACCGGCTGGTGGTTCGAGTGGTTCACAGAAAGCTGATCAGGAGTCGGACGCCTGAGTGACGCCTAACTCGGCGAAGAGTTCGGCGGCGAGCTTGCGGAACTCCGGCCCGTGCCCGGCGTCGCCGAGCGTGCGCAGGGTGCGGGCCTCGCCCAGGCGGTGGCCGGTGTCGCGATGGGCGCGCAGGGCCTGCTCCGCGTGCCGGACCGCCGTGGCGCGGTCTCCTGCGGTGAGCGCGCGTTCGGCGAGCGCGGTGAGCGCCTGGCCCTCCAGGAGCCGGGACGAACGCTCGCGGGCGAGCCGGAGCGCCTCCTCTGCGCAGGAAACCGCCTCGGCGTGGTCCTCAACGGCGTCGGCGAGCCCGATCAGCGCGGCGATCCTGGGCAACAGGTTGTCCTCGCCGGCCGCCTCGATGGCCCTGCGGTGGTGGTCCACGGCCTGTGCGGGGCGGCCGGCGGCGTGGTGGACCCGGCCTAGGGCGGTGAGCGCCAGCGCCTCGGCATGACGGTCCTCGATGTCGCGGCTGCGGGTCAGCGCCCGTTCGCCGAAGCCCAGCGCTTCGGCGTGGCGGCCGAGGTCGCTGTGCAGATCGGTGAGGACGACGAGGCAGTAGGGCTCGCCGGCGTGGTTCCCGCGGGCCGCCATGCGGGCCAGCGACACCTGGAGGTGCTTCAGCGCCTCGTCGAAGCGGCCCAGCAGGTGGCAGACCTCGCCGAGGTTGGTGTGCTTGGCGCCGTCGTGATCCGGTTTGAGCCGCAGGGCCTCCTGGAGATGGTCGAACGCGACGTGCAGGTTGCCGAGCTGGGTGTGCACCACCGCGAGATTGGTGTGCTTGACGGCCTGCATGCTCGTCAGGCCGGTACGCCTGTCCAGCCGCATGCCGTCCTCCAGGCAGCGGGCCGCGTCGGCGAGCTGCCCGAGCCGCCAGTAGGTGTTGGCGAGGCTGGACAGGGTGGCGCTCTTGCCCTCCCGCCATCCGGCCTCGTCGGCGTACGACAGGGCCCGGGTGTACAGGGGGATGGCCTCGTGCGGCTTCTGGTAGGAGTGGGCGGCGGCCAGGCCGCGCAGCGCCGCGACCATCGCCATCGCGTCGCCCTCCTCGCCGGCCACCGCGACCGCCGCCTCCGCGCAGGAGAGCCAGTCGCTCATGCGCCGGCTCATCCAGAAGTAGCTGCGCATCGCGTCGAAGAGCAGCCACACGAACCTCCGGGGGCCTGCGGAGACGGCCTGGTGGATGGCGGCGACGAGGTTGCCGTACTCGGCGGCCAGCCACTCCGATGCGGGCCCCGGGTCGTCGAAGGCGGCCACCGGCACGTCGGCCCGCGTCGCCGGAGGCGGCAGCCTGGACCAGGAGGGATGGAGGCGGCCGCCGGCGGCGCGCGTGTTCAGCAGGTACCAGCCGTACAACCGCTGCCTGGCCCGCTCCAGCGTCTCGGGGCCCTCCTCCTCCCGGGCGCGCTCCGCGGCGTACAGGCGCAGCAGGTCGTGGAAGCGATAGCGGCCGGGCGCGTTGCGGTAGATCAGGTGGGCGCCGGCCAGCCGGCCGAGCTCGCGCCGCCCCTCCTCGACCGGGGTGCCGCTCAGCGCCGCGGCGGCCTCGGGCGTGAAGTCAGGCCCTGGCACGAGACCGAGCAGCCGGAACGCCGCCCGCGCGGAGCCCGGCAGGGCGGCGTAGGAGAGGTTCAGGGTAGCGCGGATCGCGGTCTGCTCGTCGCCCTCGATCCGCAGCGTGGTGAGGGGACCTCTGGCGCGCAGCTCCGCGACGTACCCGGCGACGCTCTGGTAGTGGTCGACGGCGAGGTTGGCGGCCGCGATGCGCAGGGCCAGGGGCAGGTGCGCGCACAGGCGGGCCAGCTCCGCGGTGGCCTCGGGCTCGGCCCGCACCCGGCCGGCGCCGAGGACGGAGGCGAGCAGGTTCGTGGACTCCTCCGGCGACATGACGGCGAGGGGCAGGTGGACGGTGTCGCCGTGCACGGACAGCGCGCGCAGCTGGTCGCGGCTGGTTATCAGGACGACGCAGTCGGAGCCGGGAAGGAGCGGACGTACCTGCCCGGCGTCGCGCGCGTTGTCCAGGACCAGCAGCATGCGGCGCTGGGCGAGCGCGCTGCGCAGGAGCGCCGAGCGGGCGTCCAGCTCGGTGGGGATACGCTCGACCGGGACGTTGAGTCCGAGGAGCAGCGTCTCCAGGGCGGTGGCGGGGTCGAGGGACGGGCCCGACGCGAAGCCGCGCAGGTCCACGTAGAGCTGCCCGTCGGGGAAGTGCTCGTGAGCCAGATGGGCCCAGTGGACGGCCAGGGCGGTCTTGCCGACGCCGGCGGTTCCGGTGATCACGGCGATCCTGACCGGGCCCGTCGCCCGGCCGCCGGTGACCGGCAGGAGCCCGTCCAAGGCTCTGAGCTGGTCGTCGCGGCCGGTGAACGCGGCGATGTCCGTGGGCAGCTGGCGCGGGCGCAGCCCCGGCGGCGGCTCCTCGGCCGCGGGGCGCGGGACGAGTGCGGGGTCGGTGGTCAGGATCGCCTGGTGCAGCCGGCGTAACTCGTCGCCTGGGTCGACGCCCAGCTCGTCCCTCAGCAGGTCGGCGACGGTCTGGTAGGCGCGCAGGGCTTCCGCCTGGCGGCCGCAGCGGTAGAGGGCGAGCATGAGCTGGGCCCACAGCCGTTCGCGATGGGGCTGCGCGGTCGTCGCCGCGATCAGCTCGGGGACGACCTCTTCGTGCCGGCCGGCCTGCAGGGCGAGCTCGAGCCAGCGTTCCAGCGTCCTGAGCCGCTCCTCGTCGAGGCGGGCGGCGTGGTCGTGGCGCAGCGACTCCGCCGGGATGTCGGCCAGGGCGGGGCCGCGCCATAAGTCGAGCGCCTCGCGGAGCAGGGCGGCCTCGCCGGGATCGGCCGAACGTGCCGCGTCGCCGGCCCTGCTCACGAGGTCGCGGAACCGGGTGAGGTCGAGCTGGTCGGTTTCGAGCCTGATGAGGTATCCCTGCTGGCGGGTCTGGATCAGCTGCTCTCCGTCGCAGTCCAGCGTGTGGCGCAGGCGGGCGATGTGGGTGTGCAGCGCCGCCTGCGCGTTGGCGGGGGCGGAGCCGGGCCACATGTGGCCGATGAGCCGGTCGCTGGAGACGTACTGGTTGGCATCCAGCAGCAGGGTGGCCAGGGCGATCCGCTGCTTGGCGGCCGGGACCGCGATCCGCCGGCCCGCGCGCACCACGTCGAGCTGACCCAGAATGCCGAACCGGGTCACCCGGTCCCCTTCGTCCAACGGCCGCTCGCGGTGTGCCAAACCTGCTCCTACCGTCATCGACGCTGCAGGACCCGGACACCAAAGATTCTGCCCCATCACCGGGCGCGCCGCGCTGCTCAGCCGCGGCGCAGGTCGGCCACCAGCAGGTTGGAGTCCCTGCCTACGATGGTGGCGCCATTGGTGATGTACGCGCGGTTTCCCCGTACGGCGACGGCCGTGGTGCCCTGCATGCCGTCGGAGGCGTCCAGCAGGACCTCGCCGGTGCCGTCCGCGTTCACCCGTACGAGCTGGCTGCTCTGGTTGATGGCGGCGGTGTCCGCGGGCTCCGGGGCGATGCTCTCGGCGGCCTGGCCAGCGGCGCGGTCGAAGCGGGCGAGCACCCGTACGTCGCGGAGGCTCGTCCCGGCGTGGGGAAGGGCGGTGAGCAGGAGAGCGGACAGCGCGACGGCGCGCCGCCACCGGAGGAAGCCTGCGAGGTTGGTTCGATCCATGTCGAACAGAACGATCTTCGCGCCGAAGGGCATCCAGGACCTGTCACTCCCACCTACGAATCACTTAAAGTATGGGGACAGTAACACTCAGCTATGGAGGTGGTCATGGCCGTGCCACGTCACGTGGCCTGCGTGATGGATGGGAACGGCCGCTGGGCCGAGCAGCGCTCGCTGCCGCGCACCGCGGGTCACGAGGCCGCGGAGGCCGCCGTCATGGACGTCATCGAGGCGGCCCGCGCCGCCGGCGTCACCTGGCTCAGCCTGTACGCCTTCTCCACCGAGAACTGGCGGCGCCCGGCAGGCGAGATCGACATCCTCATGCGGCTCGTGCGCCGCGCCATCCGCAAGCACGCGCCCGCGCTGCACACCCGCGGCATCCGCTGCCGCTTCCTCGGCATGAGCGACCCGCGCATCCCCGCCCCGCTGGTCCGCGACATCACCGACCTGATGACGCTCACCCGCGACAACACCCGCATGACGCTGACCGTCGCCTTCGACCACGGCGGCCGCCGCGACATCGTGCAGGCCGCCCGCTCGCTGATCAGGTCCGCGACGCCGGCCGACGAGGTCACCGAGGCCGGCTTCGCCGCCCACCTGCCCTACCCCGACACCCCCGACGTCGATCTCGTCATCCGCACCTCGGGCGAGCAGCGCATCTCCAACTTCATGCTCTGGCAGGTCGCCTACGCCGAGTGGGTGTTCCCCCAGGTGCTCTGGCCCGACTTCCGCGCCGCCCACTTCGCCGAATGCCTCGACGCCTACCTGCGGCGCCGGCGCCGCTTCGGCGACGTCCATCCCACCACCGCGACAGGAAAGGGCCTTCGTTGAGCCACACCGACCCGCAGCAGGACGTCTTCGGCCCCGACTCGCTCCTGCGCCCCCTGGCCTCCGAGGCGCGCTGGGGGCTCGCGGTGACCAGGGCCACCCTGCTGGAGGCCGCCCATCCGCAGATCGGCGCGGCGCTGATGGAGAACTCCACGTTCCTGACGCATCCGTGGCGGCGGCTGCGCAACACCGTCACGAGCGCGCGGCGGCTGCTCGACCCCGACCCGCGCGTACGCGACCGCGAGGCGGTCCGGCTCAACCGCCTGCACGCCCGCATGTCCGGCACCGACGCCCAGGGCCGCCCCTACGACGCGACCGACCCCGAGGCGCGCGCGTGGGTGGTGGCCACCCTGTTCGATTCGACGGTGACGATGTGCCGGCTGAGCGGCGACGCGCTCGGCGCCGACGCGATGCGCCGCCTCTACGACGAACACCGTACGTTCCTCGCGCTGATGGAGGGCACCGCCGACCACCTGCCCGCGACGCTGCCCGAGTTCTGGCCCTACTTCGACGACATCGTCGAGCGCCGCCTGGAGAACAACGAGGCGGTCGGCGTCATCCTCTACCGGCTCTTCGCGAACGTGCCCGCTCCTCCCGTGCTGCGCGCCCACCCGGCGTTGTGGACGGCGGGCCGGGCCGTGGCGAGCCCGCTGGCCACGGCGATCACCATCGCCTCGCTCCCCGAGGCGTTCAGCAGGCGGGTCGCGCTGCCCGACCTGCCGGGCGCCCGCACGCTCATGCAGAGCGCCTACCTGGGCGCCGCCCTCGCCACCCGCCACCTGCCGGCGAGCTGGACGCGGGTGGACCTTTTCATGAACCTCCTGGACGGCCAGGGCGAAGCCCCGTGGGAGACCGTACGCAGGCAGGCCGGCAAGGCCGCGGCCCTCGTACGCCTGCTCACCCCTGCCGGCGACGACGAGGGCGAGCAGGTGACCCGCTCGGCCGACCGGTTCTTCACCGAGGTGCTCGACCAGACCGGCGACGGCTGCCTGCGCTGGCCCGACCTGGCCGCCATGGCGCGCGAGATCGCCACCCGGCTCGACCTCGGGGGACAGGAGGAGGAGCGGCTGTTCCAGGCGTACGCCGCGTGGTGGGCCGAGCTGCAGGCCGCGCTCGACCGCGACGGCGACGGGCGGGTCACCCGCGAGGAGTACGCCGCCGCGGCGGCCCGCCTGCCCGGCACCGGCCTCATCAGGATCGCCGACGTGCTGTTCGACGTCACCGACACCGACGACGACGAGAAGATCGACGCCGGCGAATACCGCAACCTGTTCCGCACGGCCTTCCACCGCGACCTGGCAGGCAGCGGCGACGGCTACTCGCGCAGCGCGTTCGTCCGGCAGTTCGTCTCCTTCATGTCCGGCCAGCAGCACTCCAGCGCCTACACCTCGCTGCTCACCTCAGGCTGAGCGGCAGGACTTGCCGGGTGTCCGAGCGCCGGCAGGTTGCAGGCGTAGCGAGGTCGTCAATATTCGGGCCGCTGCCGTATGAATCCCGTCAAGAACGGCGAAACACCCATATTTCCGACGTTTGCTTGATCTGCGCCGCCCATCCAGGAGCGGCGATCTGATCATCCGAGCTGAGGAGTGGGGATGGCCGACGTCATCTTCGTCGCCATGACGATCGCGATCTTCGCGGTCTTCGGGCTGGTCGTACGGGCGGTGGAGCGGCTGTGAGCGCCGTCGACGCCATCGGCCTCATCGTGGCCGCCGCCCTGGTGGTCTTCATGATCGCGGCCCTGCTGTTCCCGGAGCGCTTCTGATGGCCGCCACGCTCTTCGCCGGCTCCCTGATCGCCGCGCTGGCGCTGGCCTGGAAGCCGCTCGGCGACCACATGTACCGCGTCTACGCGACGTCCCGGCACACCGCCGCCGAGCGCGGCGTCTACCGCCTGCTGGGGGTCCGCGCGGACGCCGAGCAGAGCTGGCCCGTCTACGCCCGCGCCCTGCTGGCGTTCTCGCTGGTCTCGGTCCTCGTCGTGTACGGCATGCAGCGCCTGCAGGACCGGCTGCCGCTGAGCCTCGGCATGGAACCGGTGACCGGCCACATCGCCTGGAACACCGCGATCAGCTTCGTCACCAACACCAACTGGCAGGCGTACGCCGGCGAGTCCACCATGGGACAGCTGACGCAGATGGCCGCGCTGGCCGTGCAGAACTTCGTCTCGGCCGCGGTCGGCATGGCGGTCGCGGTCGCCCTGGTACGCGGCTTCGCCCGCCGCGAGTCGGCCACGATCGGCAACTTCTGGGTGGACCTGGTCCGCGGCACGCTGCGCATCCTGCTGCCGATCGCCTTCGCCGGCGCGCTGGTGCTGGTGGCGGGCGGCGTGGTGCAGAACCTCTCCGGCGTCCAGCACGTGACGACCCTGACCGGCGGCACGCAGGCCATCACCGGCGGGCCTGTCGCCTCCCAGGAGGCCATCAAGGAGCTGGGCACCAACGGCGGGGGCTTCTACAACGCGAACTCGGCCCACCCGTTCGAGAACCCGACGAGCTGGACGAACTGGTTCGAGATCGTCCTGCTCCTGGTGATCCCGTTCGCGCTCACCCGTACCTTCGGCCGCCTGGTGGGCCAGGCCAGGCAGGGCTATGCGATCCTGGCGGTGATGGGCGTGCTCGCGGTGGCGAGCGTGCTGCTCACGAACGTCTTCGAGCTGTCCGGCGCCGCCACCGTGCCGCAGGCGGCCGGCGCCGCGATGGAGGGCAAGGAGCTGCGCTTCGGCGTGTCAGGCTCGGCCACGTTCGCCGCCGCCACCACGCTCACGAGCACCGGCGCGGTGAACTCCTCCCACGACTCCTTCACCCCGTTCGGCGGCATGATGACGCTCCTGAACATGATGCTGGGCGAGGTCGCGCCCGGCGGGGTCGGCGCGGGCCTGTACGGCATGCTCGTGCTGGCCGTCATCACGGTGTTCGTCGCCGGGCTGCTGGTCGGGCGCACCCCGGAATACCTCGGCAAGCGGATCGGCGCCCGCGAGATCAAGCTGGCCTCGCTGTACTTCCTGGTCACGCCGGTGCTGGTGCTGTCAGGCAGCGCCGCCGCGCTGGGCTCGGGCGAGGGGCGTGCGGCCATGCTGAACGCCGGCCCGCACGGCCTGTCGGAGGTCCTGTACGCCTTCACCAGCGCCTCGAACAACAACGGCTCCGCCTTCGCCGGCCTCACGGCCGGCACTCCCTGGTACGCCGTGGCGCTCGGCCTGTGCATGGCCTTCGGCCGTTTCCTGCCGATCGTCCTGGTGCTGGCTCTGGCCGGGTCGCTGGCCGCGCAGGCGCCCGTCCCCGAAGGCGCGGGCACGCTGCCGACGCACCGGCCGCAGTTCGTGGGCCTGCTCATCGGCGTCACCGTGATCCTGGTCGCCCTCACCTTCCTCCCTGCCCTCGCGCTCGGGCCCCTCGCAGAAGGACTGTCCTGACATGTCAACCCCTGTGCTGAAAGGCGGCCTGCTCGACCCCCGTCAGCTGGCCGCCGCACTGCCGGACGCGCTGCGCAAGCTCAACCCGGCCACGCTGTGGCGCAACCCGGTGATGTTCGTCGTCGAAGCCGGCGCGGCCCTCACCACCATCCTCGCCGTCGCCGATCCCTCGTTCTTCGCCTGGGCGATCGTGGCGTGGCTGTGGCTGACCGTGCTCTTCGCCAACCTGGCGGAGGCGGTCGCCGAGGGCCGCGGCAAGGCGCAGGCGGCCACGCTGCGCCAGGCCAAGGCCGGCACCCGGGCCCGCCGGCTGCGCAGCCCGCACGACCCCGGCACGTGGGACGTCGTCCCAGCCGCCGACCTGCGGCCCGGCGACCACGTGATCGTCGAGGCCAGGGAGGTCGTCCCCGGCGACGGCGACGTCGTCGAGGGCATCGCCAGCGTGGACGAGTCCGCCATCACCGGCGAGTCCGCCCCGGTCATCCGCGAGTCGGGCGGCGACCGCTCCGCCGTGACGGGCGGCACGAAGGTGCTGTCCGACCGCATCATCGTGCGGATCACCCAGAAGCCCGGCGAGAGCTTCATCGACCGGATGATCGCGCTGGTCGAGGGCGCGAACCGGCAGAAGACGCCGAACGAGATCGCGCTCAACATCCTCCTGGCCGCGCTGACGGTCATCTTCCTCGTCACCACCGTCACCCTGCAGCCGGCGGCCGTCTACTCCGTCGCCGCCAACCCCGGCGTCCCCGGCTCCCTCGCCATCGGCCGCGACGGCGTCACCGGCGTCGTGCTGGTGTCGCTGCTGGTCTGCCTGATCCCGACCACGATCGGCGCGCTGCTGTCGGCCATCGGCATCGCCGGCATGGACCGCCTCGTGCAGCGCAACGTGCTCGCGATGTCGGGACGCGCGGTCGAGGCGGCCGGCGACGTGTCCACGCTGCTGCTGGACAAGACGGGCACCATCACGCTCGGCAACCGGCAGGCCGCCGCGTTCGTCCCGGTGGACGGGGCCGGCGAGGCCGAGCTGGCCGCGGCGGCGCAGCTGTCCAGCCTGGCCGACGAGACCCCCGAGGGCCGCTCGATCGTGGTGTTCGCCAAGCAGCACCACGGCCTGCGCGAGCGCCCTCCGGGCGAGCTCGCGCACGCGACCTGGGTGCCGTTCACCGCCCATACCCGCATGTCCGGCGTCGACGTGGACGGCCGCCAGGTGCGCAAGGGCGCCGCCGCCGCGGTCCTGGCGTGGGTGGGCGAGGCGGGCGGCCGCCCGTCCGGAGAGGTCGGGCAGGTCGTGGACGGCATCTCCGCCTCCGGCGGCACCCCGCTGGTGGTCGCGGAGGCCGGCCGCGTGCTCGGCGTGATCCACCTCAAGGACGTCGTCAAGGAGGGCATGCGGGAACGCTTCGCCGAGCTGCGCCGCATGGGCATCCGCACCGTCATGATCACCGGCGACAACCCGCTGACCGCCGCGGCCATCGCCGAGGAAGCCGGCGTGGACGACTTCCTCGCCGAGGCCACCCCCGAGGACAAGCTCGCCCTGATCAGGAAGGAGCAGGAGGGCGGCCGGCTGGTCGCGATGACCGGCGACGGCACGAACGACGCCCCCGCCCTGGCCCGGTCGGACGTCGGCGTCGCCATGAACACCGGAACCTCCGCCGCCAAGGAGGCCGGGAACATGGTGGACCTCGACTCCGACCCGACCAAGCTCATCGAGATCGTCGAGATCGGCAAGCAGCTGCTCATCACGCGGGGCGCACTCACCACGTTCTCGATCGCCAACGACCTCGCCAAATACTTCGCGATCATTCCGGCCATGTTCGCCGCGGTCTACCCCGGTCTTGACGCGCTCAACGTCATGCGCCTGTCCAGCCCGCAGTCCGCGATCCTGGCGGCGGTGACCTTCAACGCGCTCGTCATCGTCGCGCTGATCCCGCTGGCGCTCAGAGGCGTCAGCTATCGGCCGTCCAGCGCGTCCAAGCTGCTCAGCCGCAATCTGTACGTCTACGGGCTCGGCGGCGTCGTCGCGCCGTTCTTCGGCATCAAGGCCATCGACCTGCTCGTCAGCCTCCTTCCAGGGATGAGTTAAATGGAACGTATGCCCAGCTGGGTTCGCCGGCACGTGGCCGCGCTGAGAGCGGTGGCCGTTCTCAGCGTGCTGCTCGGCGTCGTCTATCCGCTGGCCGTCACCGGCGTCGCGCAGGCGCTGTTCCACGGCCGCGCCAACGGCTCGATCGTCGCCGCGGACGGCAGGGCCGTCGGCAGCGCGCTCATCGGCCAGTCCTTCACCGGCGCCGGCGGTGAGCCGGTCCGCGCGTACTTCCAGTCCCGCCCGTCGGCGACCGGCCACGACCCGGCCGCGAGCGGCGCCTCCAGCCTGGGGCCCGAGGACGTCGTGGACGCGGGCAGGCCGTCGCTGCTCACCCTGGTCTGCGCCCGGTCCAAGGCGGTGGGCGAGCTGGAGGGGGTCAGCGGCGCGCGTCCGTACTGCACGGCGGACGGGGTCGGCGCGGTGCTCAAGGTGTTCCCCGGCCGGGTGGTGAGCGTCAACCAGGTCTGCCCGGCCGTCCCGTTCGTGCGCACGTACCAGGGGGTGACGGTGGAGTGCGCCAGGCCGGGCGAGGACTACGCGGCCGGGCGTACCGTCCCCGTCCGCGGTGACGTGAGCGCCGTGCGGGTGCCGGCCGACGCGGTGACGGCGAGCGGCTCCGGCCTGGATCCGCACATCTCCGTCGCCTACGCCGAGCTCCAGGCGCCCCGCGTCGCCAGGGCGCGCGGGCTCGACCGGGCCGAGGTCGAACGGCTCATCCGGCGGCACACCACCGGCCGGGCGCTGGGCTTCATGGGCGAGCCCGCCGTCAACGTGCTCGAACTCAACCTCGCCCTCGACGGGAGGTGACATGAGGGGACGGCTGCGCATCTACCTCGGGGCGGCGCCCGGGGTCGGCAAGACGTACGCGATGCTCGGCGAGGGCCGCCGCGCGCGCGAGCGCGGCAGGGACGTGGTCGTGGGCCTGGTCGAGACCCACGGCAGGCCCCGCACCGCCGCCCTGCTGGAGGGGCTGGAGGTCGTCCCGCGCAGGCGCGTCGTCCACCGCGACGCCACCTTCACCGAGCTGGACGTGGCCGCCGTGATCGCGCGCCGGCCGGCGGTGGCGCTCATCGACGAGCTGGCCCACACCAACGTCCCGGGCTCGAAGAACGTCAAGCGCTGGCAGGACATCGACGAGATCCTGGACGCCGGCATCGACGTCGTCTCCACCGTGAACGTCCAGCACCTGGAGTCGGTCAACGACGTCGTCCAGGAGATCACCGGCGTGCCGCAGCGCGAGACCGTGCCGGACGAGGTGGTGCGCCGCGCCGACCAGATCGAGCTGGTCGACATGTCTCCGGAGGCGCTGCGCCGCCGCATGGCGCACGGCAACGTGTACGCGCCCGAGAAGGTCAGCGCCGCCATGGCGAACTACTTCCGCGTCGGCAACCTCACCGCGCTGCGCGAGCTGGCGCTGCTGTGGGTGGCGGGCAAGGTGGACGAGCAGCTCGACCGCTACCGCGCCGACCACGGCATCGAGGGCACCTGGGAGACCCGCGAACGCGTCGTGGTCGCCCTCACCGGCGGCCCCGAGGGTGACACACTCGTCCGCAGAGCCGCCCGCATCGCGGCCCGCACCAAGGGCGCCGACCTGCTGGCCGTCCACGTCACCAGTGCCGAGGGGCTGGCCGGCGCCGACCCGGCGAACCTGGCCAGGCAGCGCACGCTGGTCGAGGACATGGGCGGCAGCTACCACCAGGTCGTCGGCGACGACATCCCCCGCGCGCTGCTGGACTTCGCGCGCGGCGTCAACGCCACCCAGCTCGTCCTCGGCGCCTCCCGCAGAGGACGGTTCGCGCAGATCCTCTCGCGCGGCGTCGGCGTGGAGACGACCTCGCTGTCCGGCTCCATCGACGTGCACCTGGTGCCTCACGAGGAGGCCAAGAAGGGCCGCAGGCGGCCGGAGCGTGCCCGCGCCGCGCTCACCCGTACGCGCCGGCTGGCCGGATGGGCCGTGGCGGTGGCCGGGATGCCGGCGCTGACCGCCGCCCTGTCGCCGTTCCGCGGTGTGCTCTCGCTGCCCAGCGAGATCCTGCTGTTCCTTTGCCTGGTCGTCGTCGTCGCCCTCGTCGGCGGCATGTGGCCGGCGATCTTCGCCGCCGTCGGCGGCTCGCTCCTGCTCAACTGGTTCTTCACCTCGCCCACCGGGCAGATCACCATCGCCGCGCCGGAGAACCTGTTCGCCCTGGTGGTGTTCGTCCTGGTCGCGGCGGCCGTCAGCACGATCGTGGACCTGGCGGCCCGGCGTACCAGGCAGGCCGCCCGCGCGGGCGCGGACGCCGAGGTGCTGTCCACACTGGCCGGTCACGTGCTGCGCGGCGAGGCCGCGCTGCCCTCGCTCCTCGGGCGGCTGCGCGAGACCTTCGGGCTCGACGCGGTCACCCTGCTCGAACGTGCCGGCGACCGGCAGGACCCCGGCGCCTGGCGCATCGTCGCCACCTCGGGCGCCGCCCCCTGCACCGCGCCCGCCATGGCGGACACCGACGTCGCCGTCGGGGACGACCTGGTCCTCGCCGCCCGCGGCCGGCTGCTGGACGCCAGCGACAGGCGGGTGCTGGAGGCATTCGCCGCCGAGGCCGCCGTCGCGCTGCGCCAGGAACGCCTCCAGGAGGCGGCGGAACGGGCCGAGCCGCTGGCCGCTGCCGACAAGATGCGCACCGCCCTGCTGGCCGCCGTCAGCCACGACCTGCGCACCCCGCTCGCCGCCGCCAAGGCCGCCGTCGAGAGCCTGCGCAACCACGAGGTCGCCTGGACGCCCCAGGACCGCGACGAGCTGCTCGCCACCGCCGACGAGTCCCTGACCCGCCTGCACCGGCTGGTGGAGAACCTGCTCGACATGAGCCGCCTCCAAGCCGGCGTCCTCGGGCTGTCGCTGCAGCCCGTCGCGCTCGAGGAGGTCGTGCCCCGCGCCGTGGACGACCTCGGCGCCCTGCGCGACCGCATCGAGGGCGACCTCGCCGCCGACCTGCCCGACATCGTGGCCGACCCCGCCCTGCTGGAGCGGGTGCTGGTCAATCTGATGGCCAACGCCGTACGCCACAGCCCGCCCGAGCGCAAGGTGCTCATCACCGGCAGCAGGCACGACGACAAGGTCGAGATCCGGGTGATCGACCGCGGCCCCGGCATCCCGCGAGCGGACCGCGAGCGCGTCTTCCTGGCCTTTCAGCGACTCGGCGACCGCGACAACGGCACCGGCGTCGGCCTCGGGCTCGCGCTGTCGCGCGGCCTGACCGAGGCCATGGGCGGCGCCCTCACCCCGGAGGAGACGCCGGGAGGAGGGCTGACGATGATGGTGAGCATGCCCGTCCACGACGCGGTGGAGCCGTCATGACCAAGATCCTCGTCGTCGACGACGAGCCGCAGATCCTGCGCGCCCTGCGCATCAACCTGGTCGCCCGCCACTACGAGGTCGAGGTCGCCGCCGACGGCTCATCGGCGCTGCGCCAGGCCGCCCGATGGCAGCCCGACCTCGTCGTCCTCGACCTCGGGCTGCCCGACATCGACGGCACGGACGTCATCCACGGCCTGCGCGGCTGGACCCGGGTGCCCATTGTCGTGTTGTCGGGCCGCGCCGACAACCAGGACAAGATCGACGCCCTGGACGCCGGAGCCGACGACTACGTGACGAAGCCGTTCAGCATCGAGGAGCTGCTGGCCCGCATCCGCGCCGTCTCCCGCCGCGCCGCCGTCCACGACGCCGAGCCGGCCAGCGTCCGCATCGGCGAGCACGTCGTCGACCTGGCCGGCAAGACCGTCTCAGGCGGGCTGCGGCTCACCCCCACCGAGTGGCACATCCTGGAGATCCTGCTGCGCAATCCTGGCAAGCTCATCCCGCAGCGCTACCTGCTCACCGAGGTCTGGGGCGGCCAGGCCGTCAAGGAGACCCACTACCTGCGCCAGTACATGGCCCAGCTGCGCAAGAAACTCGAACCCGACCCCGCCCACCCCCGCCATCTCATCACCGAACCCGGCATGGGCTACCGCTACACCCCCTGAGCCGCGCCAGGTAGGGCTTTGACGATGGAGCGGGGTCATCCGCGACCTCGCTGATCCATCGTCACGCTCAGCCGTGGGCGGGCAGGCCGCCGACGGCGCTGAGGGTGGTGCCGTTGACGTAGCTGGCGGACGGGGAGGCGAGGAAGGCGACGGCCGCGGCGATCTCCTCGGCGTCCGCGAGGCGTCCCAGGGCGACCGACCGTCCCGCGGCTTCGAAGGCGTCGCCGAACGCGGCCGTCCCCTCCGTACGGGTGGGGCCGGCCGCGACGGCGTTGACCCGGACGCCCGCCGGGCCGTACTCCGCCGCCCAGGTCCTGGTGAGGGACTCCAGGGCGGCCTTGGTGGCGCCGTAGACGCCGGTGCCGTGGCCGGGGGTGGTGGCGGCGCCGCTGCTGACGTTGACGATCGCGCCGTGCCCGCGCTGCGCCATGGCGGGGGCCAGGGCCTGCACGAGCAGGTACGGGGCGCGCAGGTTGACCTCGACGTGCGTGTCGAAGGTCGCTCGGTCGGTGTCGGCGGTGTGGGCGAAGTGGAAGACGCCGGCGTTGTTGACGAGGATGTCGACGTCCCCGGCGCGTTCGGCCAGCGCCGTCACCTCGGCGGGCCGGGTGAGGTCGGCGGGTTCGAAGCGGGCCGAGCCGCCCGCCTCCTCGATCCGGCTCAGGGTGGTCTCCGCACGCTCGCGGTCGCGGCCGTGCACGATGACGCGGGCGCCGCGCCCGGCCAGGGCCAGGGCGGTGGCGCGGCCGATGCCCGCGGTGGCTCCGGTGATCAGCGCTGTCCGGCCGGCGAGGTCGGCGGCTCGGGTGACCAGTGCGGTCCGGCCGGCGAGATCCTTGTTCACTGTGGCCTCCTGTCGGTAGGGGTTGCTCAGTGACCAGGGTCGGGGCGGCCACGCGTGGTCCGCAAAGCCGTTTGCCGCAACGGCAAAGCGCTAGGGGCGGCAGCTGATCTCCATGCCGTCCTCCACGGGGAAGGCGACGGAGACGTAGCCGTGGGCGGGGTCGCGGACGTAGGCGAGGTAGCCGGCCATGCTCTCGAAGGTGATGTCGTCCGCCACCACGAGCGCCCCCGGGGCCAGGCGGTCTTCGAGCAGCCGCAGCACCGGCAGGCACAGCTCCTTCCAGCCGTCGAGCAGCAGCAGGCCGATCGGCCCCGGGAGGTCGGCGAGCGTCTCGAGGGCGTCGCCGGCCAGGATCGTCACGTGCTCGGCCAGGCCCGCTTGCTCCAGGTTGGCGCGCGCGGCCTTGACCTTGACGTCGCTGAGCTCGGTCGTCCAGACGTGGCCCGTGCCGTTGTCGGCGACCGCGGCGGCCAGGTGGAGGGTGGAGATGGCGTACGAGGTGCCGAACTCGACGATCGTCTCGGGGCGGCCGTTGCGTGCCAGCGCGTACAGCAACCGGCCGCCCGCTCTGGAGATCGGCATGTACTCCCCCGCCATCGCGTCGGCGCGCTGCCGCGCGGTCGCCTCGGCGTACGGGATGTCGAGCGGCCAGGGGGCGGGGTCGGCCTCTTCGCGGTCGGCGGCGGCGAACAGCCGGTCGAGGAGTTGCGCGATGTCCGGCTTCGTCAATGTGTTCATGGCGTCTAACATAGACGCACCGTTGCGTCTAGACAAACTGCTAAGGTCGGACGCGTCGAAGGAGGGAGCCCATGGGCGGCACCGCACAGAAGCACCGCGGCAACCGGTACGGCCGCAGCGAGGAGGCGCGCCAGAGCGTGCTGGAGGCGGCCGACGACCTGCTGGTGGAGGTCGGCTACGCGCGCCTGACCATCGAGGGCATCGCCGAGCGGGCGGGCGTGGCCAAGCAGACGATCTACCGCTGGTGGCCGTCCAAGAACGACATCCTCATGGACGCCTTCGTCCAGGACGCCGCCGAGGCGCTCATCCCGTCCGACACCGGCGACCTGCGGCATGACCTGCGCACCCACGCCCGCGACGTCGCCGCCTTCCTCACCGCCTCCGACGCCGGCGCCGTGTTCCGCGCCCTGACCGCCCAGGCCCAGCACGACCCGGCGCTCGCCGCCCGGCTGCAGGCCGAGCACCTCGGCAAGCAGCGCGGCTACGACCGGCTCCCCTTCGAACGCGCGCTCACCCGCGGCGACCTCGACCCCGATCTGGACATCGACCTGGCCGTCGACCAGATCATGGGGCCGATCTACTACCGCGTCCTGGTCACCGGCCGGCCCGTGACGCAGGAGTTCACCGACACGCTGGTGGACGCCGTCCTCTCCAGGAGCTAAGCGATGTATGCGTAGTTTGATAGGTTTTAGGTGGTGTGCCGGGAAGTCTGGTCGGCGAGCGTAACGTCCTGTCCCCGACCACGAGCGGAGCTTCATGCCCGGCACCTTCACCACGCCATCTCGCCCTGCCCGAAACCTGTTCTACCGTTCCGAAGCCCGCCGCATCGCCGGCATCCTGCGCAAGGAGACCATCGGCGGCGCACTGCTGCTGGCCGCCGCACTCGTCGCGCTCATCTGGGCCAACTCGCCGTGGGCGCAGACGTACGAGGACCTGCGGGCGTTCGAGGTGGGCCCCGCCGCGCTGCACCTCGATCTCGACCTGGCGACGTGGGCCGCGGACGGCCTCCTGGCGATCTTCTTCTTCGTGGCGGGGCTGGAGCTGAAACGCGAGTTCGTCGCGGGCGACCTGCGTGACCTGCGGCGGGCCGCGGTGCCGGTGGCCGCCGCCTTCGGCGGGGTCGTCGTGCCCGCGCTGGTCTACCTCGCGTTCGCCGGCGGCTCGGGCGGCGCGCAGGGCTGGGCGATCCCGACCGCCACCGACATCGCGTTCGCGCTGGCGGTGCTGGCGGTGATCGGCCGCTCGCTGCCGGACGCACTGCGGACCTTCCTGCTGACCCTGGCCGTGGTGGACGACCTGATCGCCATCGTCGTCATCGCCCTCTTCTACACCTCACACCTCGCGGTGCTGCCGCTGCTTGGCGCCCTCGTCCCGCTGGCGGTCTTCGCGGTGCTGGTCCGGCGCGGCGTACGGGCCTGGTGGCTGCTGCTGCCGCTGGCGTTCGCCACGTGGACGCTGGTGCACGCCTCGGGGGTGCACGCCACCGTGGCGGGGGTGCTGCTGGCGCTGACCGTTCCCGTCGCGGCGCGCTCAGGCGAGGACGCGACCGGGCTCGCCGAGCACTTCGAGCACCGGTTCCGTCCTGTCTCGGCCGGGGTCGCCGTGCCCGTGTTCGCGTTCTTCTCCGCCGGGGTGTCGCTGGGCGGGCTGAGCGGGCTGGCCGGCACGCTGACCGAGCCGATCGCCGCCGGTATCCTGGCCGGGCTGCTCATCGGCAAGCCCCTCGGCATCCTGGGCGCGACGTGGCTGGTGGCCAGATTCACCCGCGCCACGCTGGACGAGGGGCTGGGGTGGACCGACATGGCGGGGCTCGCCGTGCTGTCGGGGATCGGGTTCACGGTGTCGCTGCTGATCGGGGAGCTGGCTTTCGGCGCGGCGGAGGTCGCGCAGGTGAAGGTGGCCGTGCTGACCGGGTCGGTCGCGGCGGCGCTGGTGGCCATGGTGATCCTGCGCCTGCGCGCCCGTACGCACGCCGCCGCTCTCTAGCACTGCTGATCACGGCGGCCTACCGGCGTCGTGATCAGCAGGGGCTCGGAACTCAGCCGGCCGCGCGTTCCAGGGCCTTGGCCGCGCGGTCGACGTCGGCCTCGGTCGTGCGCCAGTTGGAGAACGCCGCCCGCAGGGCCGGGACGCCCGCGTACTCGGTGGTGGTGACGAACGCCTCGCCGGACTCCGCGACCGCGCGGGCCACCTCGGCGGCCCGTTCGGGGGCGTCGGCGAGGGTGAAGCAGACGACGTTCAGCCGGACCGGGGCCAGCAGCCGGTACGCGGGCATCGCGGCCAGGCGCTCACCGAGGCGGGCGGCGAGCGCGATGTCCCGCCGGACGATCTCCGCGTGGCCCTCCCGCCCGTACGCCGCCAGCGTGAACCAGGCCGCCAGGGCCCGCAGCCGCCGCGAGTTCTCCGGCGTGAGGTGCAGGAAGTCGGGCCGGTCGCCGAGCGGGCCGAGGTAGGCGGCCGAGTTCTGGAACACCCGCGCTTGGAGGTCTCGGCGGCGGGTGAACTGCGCGGCGCTGTCGTACGGGACGTTCAGCCACTTGTGCAGGTCGAGGCAGATCGAGTCGGCCTCGCCCAGGCCGTCCACGAGGTGGGCGTGGCCGGGCGAGAGCGCGGCGAAGGCGCCGAAGGCGGCGTCCACGTGCAGCCAGAACGGGTACCGCTCGCGCAGCGCGGCGATCGCCCGCAGGTCGTCCTAGTCGACGGTGTTGACCGTGCCGGCGTTCGCGACCACGATCGCGGGCTCGCCGTCCAGCTCGCGCAGCGCCGCTTCGAGGCTCCGTACGTCCACCGCCTCCCTGCCGGGCAGCACGCCGACCCTGCACAGCGCCGAACGGCCGAGCCCGAGCATCGACAGCGCCTTGCCGATGCTGGAGTGCGGCGTCCCGGACAGCACCTTCACCGGCCCGAGCGCGGCCAGCCCCTGCTCGGCCACCGAGAGGCCGCGTCGCTCGCCGACCCACTCGCGGCCGATGGCCAGGCCGGTGGCGTTCGACATGGTGGCGCCGCTGACGAACGCCCCCTCGTGCGCGCCCGGCAGCCCGAACAGGTCGCGCAGCCAGGCGACGGTCTCGCGTTCGAGGTCGGCGACCGAGGAGTCGACGCCGCTGTCGGCGTTCTGGTCGTAGGCGGCGGTCAGCCAGTCACCGGCGAGCGCGGCCGGCGTACTGCCACCGACGACGAACCCCAGGTACCGGGGACCGGCGCCACCCGAGAACCCGGCCGCCCAGCGCCGCTCGAACACCTCCAGCGCACCCCTCGCCCCGGCGCCGCTCTCGGGCAACGCGACCGGCTCGCGTGAGCGAGGCGGCGGCCCGACCGGCCGCTCCCCCAGCCCCGCCAGGAACCGGGTGGCGTGCTCGCGAGCCTCGTGAAGCAGGCCGGGCAGGTCGGCGAGATCGTCCCTGAGTCGTGGGTTCATGGGGCCAGCGTAGAGAGCGGCAAGCCGGTGAGGTTCAGTGCGGGGTGGCGGGCTCGAAGAGTTCGACGAGGTTGCCGGAGGGGTCTTCGAGGAGGATCTGCCGGCCGCCGGGGCCCGAGACGACCTCGCTGCGGAACGACAGCCCGGCGGCGCGCAGCCGGTCGATCTCCGCGTCCAGGTCCTCGTAGATGAGGTGGACGCGGTTGCGGCCCGGCGGGGTGCCCTCGGGGGTGGCGCGGGCACCGGAGCTGGGCGGGCCGGACAGCAGGAGCCGCAGCGGGCCGCGCACGACGTCGGCGAAGGCGGGCGCGACGGCGGTGCGGACGGTGAAACCGAGGTGGGTCGCGTAGAAGTCGACGGCGGCCTGGACGTCGTCCACGAGGTAGCGGACGCCGGCGTACTGGTCGGACGTGGCCATGACGGGAGCCTCCTGTCGCGGCGGCATCGCTACCGGGGACCGCCGTGAGGCGATGGTACATCAATCTGGTTTGATGTACCCGGACAGCGAGAGCGAGCGGAAGGACGGCGGGGTGGACGATCGCCAGGGCGGCGCGGCGCGGGAGGTGGCGCTGCTCTTCCTCAAACTGGGCACCATCGCGTTCGGCGGCCCCGCCGCGCACACCGCGATGATGCGCGACGAGCTGGTACGCCGCCGCGGCTGGGTCACCGACGAACGCTTCGCCGACCTGATGGGCGCCACCAACCTGATCCCCGGCCCCAACTCCACCGAACTCGCCATCCACCTCGGCCACGACCGCGCGGGAAGGCGCGGCCTCATCCTGGCGGGCGCCTGCTTCATCCTCCCCGCCGCCCTCATCGTCACCGCCCTGGCCTGGGCCTACGTCACCTACGGCAGGACCCCGGCCGTCGAGGGCATCCTGTACGGCATCGTCCCCGTGGTCATCGCCATCATCGCCCACGCCCTGTTCGGCCTGCTCAGGGCCGTGATCAAGTCCTGGTGGCTCGGGGCGGTGGCGGCCGGGGCGCTGGCCGCGTACCTGCTGGGCGTCAACGAGCTCCTCATCCTGGCGGCCGGCGCGCTCCTGGCCGCAGCCGCCCACCTGCCGCGCCGCCCCGGCGGCGGCGTGCACGGCCTGCTCGCCGTCCCCATTCTCGGCACACCCGTCTTCCCCGACCCCACCGGCGGCCAGCTCACCCAGCTCTTCCTGACCATGCTCAAGATCGGCTCTGTCCTGTACGGCAGCGGCTACGTCCTGCTCGCCTTCCTGCGCGGCGACTTCGTCGACCGGCTCGGCTGGATCACCTCCGCCCAGCTCATCGACGCCGTCTCCATCGGCCAGGTCACCCCAGGACCGGTCTTCACCACCGCCACCTTCATCGGCTACCTCGTCGCCGGCCCCATCGGCGCGTTCCTCGCCACCGTCGCCATCTTCCTGCCCTCCTTCGTCTTCGTCGGCCTGCTCACCAAGATCACCCACCGGCTCCGCGCATCCCGCTGGACCTCCGCCCTGCTCGACGGCGTCAACGCCACCGCACTGGCGCTCATGGCCGGCGTGTCGTACCAGCTCGCCCGCACCGCCCTCATCGACCTGCCGACGGTGGCCATCGCCCTGATCAGCCTGCTCCTGCTGTGGCGCACCAAGCTCAACAACGCCTGGCTCGTCGCAGGCGGCGCCGCGATCGGCATTTTCATCAATTTGGTTTGATGTATCGTGCCACATGTGAGCGACACTCTCTCACCGCCCGAGGTCCTGCGCCTGACCGGGCATCCGGTGCGGTGGCGGCTGCTGAACGAGCTGGCGCGCGGCGATCTGCAGGTACGCGAGCTCACGGCCCTGGTAGGCCAGAAGCAGAGCCTCACCTCCTACCATCTGGGTCAATTGCGCGCCGGCGGCCTGGTCACCATGCGCCGCAGCTCCGCCGACAAGCGCGACACGTACTACAGCCTCGACCTCGCCACCTGCCGCACCCTGCTCATGCAGGCCGGCGCCGCGCTGCATCCCGGCCTCCGCCTGATCCCCGCCGCGCCGCCCCCGCCCCAGGACGGCTCCGCTCCCCTCCGCGTCCTGTTCCTCTGCACCGGCAACAGCTCCCGATCGCAGATGGCCGAGGCTCTCCTGCGGCACCTGGCGGGGCCGCGGGCCGAGGCCGCCAGCGCGGGCAGCGCCCCCAAACCGCTGCACCCCGACGCGATCCGCGTCATGCACGAACGCGGCCTCGACATGAGCGCCCACCGCCCCAAGCACCTGGGCGAGTTCACCGGCCGCCGCTTCGACCGGGTGATCACCCTGTGCGACCGGGTCCGTGAGGTATGCCCCGACTTCCCCGGCGCCCCCGAGACGACGCACTGGAGCCTCCCCGACCCGGCGGCCCCTGATCAGGGCGGCTACCCGGCGTTCGTCCGTACGGCCGACGACCTCACCACGCGCATCCGGTTCCTGCTGCACACCCTGAGCGTCTGACCCGGCTTGACTTGGAGCGCGCTCCAACTTCTACCGTTCGTCCGATGAGTGACGGACATGCCCGGCCGCAGGAGCAGCCGACCCTCACGATCGCCCAGGTCGCCGCGCGCACCGGCCTCTCGCCGGACACCCTGCGCTACTACGAGCGCGCCGGGCTGATCGAAGGAGTCGGCCGCACCCCCGGCAACCAGCGCTGCTACGCGGCCGCCGACCTGGACTGGCTGGAGTTCCTGCTGCGGCTGCGCGAGACCGGCATGTCGATCAGCGACATGCAGCGGTACGCCCGTTTGCGCGCCGCCGGAGACGCCACCCTCGGGGACCGGCTGACCCTGCTCCGCGAACACCAGGCCGAGCTCGACGAGCGCATCCGCGGCCTGCTCCGCAACGCCGCCGCACTGGGCGACAAGATCAAGCACTACGAGACGCTGCTCGACCAGCAGCCGGAAACGGATCAACCATGACCGCCGACTTCACCACGGAACCCACCACCGCCCCCGCCTCGGACACCACCGCCGAGACCCGTCAGGACCGTTTCGAGCGCGGGATGGAGGTTCTCGACCGCGTCGACGGCGAGAGCGGGCAGCGCGTCATCGACGCCCTCGCCGACATCAACCCCGAGCTCGGCCACCAGGTCGTGGCCTGGGGCTTCGGCGAGATCTACAACCGGCCCGGCCTGTCGCCACGCGACCGCCAACTGGTCACCCTCGGCATGCTCACCGCCCTCGGCGGCTGCGAACCCCAGCTCGACGTGCACATCAACGCGGCGCTCAACGTCGGCCTCACCCGCGACGAGATCGCCGAAGCCCTGCTGCACACCGCCGTCTACTGCGGCATGCCCAAGGCCATCAACGCCACGTTCGTCGCCAAGAAGGTCTTCGGCGAACGCGGCCTGCTGAAGGACTCTTAGACCGCGACGGCGTCCAAGTGGGCGAGCTCGGCGGCGGCGACGTTCTCGCGCAAGGAGCTGCTGCTCGCCGCGGCCTTCCGCCTGCCGTCGTCGCTGCGTCAGGGGCGCAGACGGTGGAACAGCTCCACCCGGGCGCGGTGGTATTCGAGGTCCTCCTCATCGTGCGCGACTCCGGCGCGGGCGGCCTTGTGGAAGTAGGCGTACTCCCTGCGCAGCTTGTGCCTGACGAGCTGCGCCAGCGACTCCTCGTCCAGGTGCCCCGCCGTGCCGCCCTCCTCGTGGTACGCCGCCACGAACTCCTTGCTCGGCCCGGCCACGTCATCACCCCACTCCAGGGCGGCGGCGGCCAGCTCCAGCTCGGGGGCACCGACGAAGGTCTCGTCCCAGTCGAGAACCGCCACGATCCGGCCATCCCGGGCCAAGGTGTTGCCGGTGTAGTAGTCCCCGTGCAGAGGGTGGCGCACGGCATGCCTGGCGTGGAAGTCGGCCAGCCAGCGGTCCAGGCCGGGGTCGTCCAGCTCGGCGGCGTCCTGGGGCGGAGCGCCGTACAGGCCGGACTCCTGGAAGGCGGCCACCGGCCGCGGACCAGGACGGCACCCGGAGAGCGACCTGTGCAGCCTGGCGAGCAACCGAGCACCGGCCTCGCGCTGAGCCGGGACGTCGGAGTCCGGCCAGCCACCCTCGACGTACGGCCAGCAGGAGACCGGACGGCCACTCACGACGACGACCGTCGCCCCTTCGAAAGTCGCCAGCGGCGCAACGGCCTCAGGCAGATCAGCGGCGGCATGCCGCGCGACCGCATGACACCACTCCGCCTCGGCGACGCCACGCCCCACAGGACCGACCCGGATCACGTGCCCGTCGAGACGGTAGGCGGCCGACTCCTCACCACCGTGCAGCCGCTCCCCGTCCCCCGTGACACCCCAGGCCAGCGCCACGGCTTCGCGAACCTCCCTGGTGAGGGGCGTCATGACGTAGATCATTCCACCAGCCTAGGTGCTCCACGGCTTCGACCGTCCGGCAAGGACGTCCTGACGCGCTGGAACGCCCTGCCATGGTCATCGACCTCTGGCGGCCCCGGCCATGGCCTTCAGCGCCCATAGCCTCACGCCGAGGGAACGACCAAGCCCGTCCGGTAGGCGATCACGACCAGTTGCGCGCGATCACGTGCCCCCAGTTTCGTCATCGCGCGGCTGACATGCGTCCGCGCGGTCGCCGGGCTCAGGAAAAGCCGGGCGCCGATCTCGTGGTTGCTCAGCCCCTCCCCCACCAGGGCCAGCACCTCGCGTTCGCGCTCGGTCAGCACCGCCAGCCGGTCCTCCGCGACCCGGACGGCCGTCCGCCGGGCCGTGAACTGGCCGATGAGACGCCGCGTGATCCGGGGCGCGAGCAGCGCGTCGCCGGCCGCGATCACCCGGATGGCGTGCAGCAGCTCGGCCGGCCCCGCGTCCTTGAGCAGGAACCCGCTGGCTCCGGCCTGCAGAGCGTCGAAGACGTACTCGTCGGTGTCGTACGTGGTCAGGATCAGCACGCGGACCTGCTCCAGCCCGCGCGTCCCGGCGATCTCGGCGGTGGCCTGGATCCCGTCCACCTGGGGCATGCGGATGTCCATGAGCACGACGTCGGGACGCGTGGCCAGGGCCCGTTCGACGGCTTCCGCGCCGTTCCTCGCCTCTCCGACCACCGTGATGTCGTCCTCGAGGTCGAGCAGCACCTTGAACCCTGACCGTACGAGCCCCTCGTCATCGGCGAGCAACACCTTGATCACAGCCGCACCTCCGCCGGCGCGAGGGGCAGCCTCGCCCTCACCTCGAACCCACCGCCCGGCCTCGGCCCGGCATCGAGCTCCCCACCCAGCAACCGGCAGCGCTCCCGCATCCCGACGATCCCCCGCCCGGACTCATCAGGCGGATCCACGACAGCGCCCCGGCCTTCATCGGTCACCCGGACCTCCAAAGCTTCGAGCCCAGGATCGAGCACCACCGTCACCCGGGTCGGACCGACGTGGCGGACGACGTTCGTGATCGACTCCTGCACGATCCGGTACGCCGCACCGCCCACCGCACTCGGCAACGGCGTCGCGGGCGAGCTCTCCTGGACCTCGACGTCGAGCCCGGCCGCGCGGGCCTTGGCGACCAGCTCCCCGATCTGCTCCAGCCCCGGGTACGGCTCCCGCCCCTCCTCATCGTCATCCCGCAGCACCCCGAGAATGGCCCGCATCTCCCGCAGCGCCCGCGAACTCGTCTGCTCGATCGCGCGCAGCGCCTCCCGCGCGACGTCCGGCCGCTTGCCGAGCACGTGCGCCGTCACCCCGGACTGCACGTTGATGATCGCGATGGCATGCGCGACCGTGTCATGGACCTCACGCGCGATCCGCAGCCGCTCGGCGTCCACCCGTGCCCGCGCCTCCTCCTCGCGCGTCCGCTCGGCCAGCTCGGCCCGCCTCTGTGCTTCGGCGGCGATGACCTGCCGAGACCGTACGGACTCACCGAGCGCCACGCTCATGACGGAGGCTCCGATCCGGAAGTACACCCACCCGATGGCCGCCGGCGGCTCGACATCGGCCGCGGCGACCAGCCAGACAGTGGACAACACCGCGACACCCACCCCGGCGATCACCAACGACCGCCGCCCGTCCCCATAGGCGGCCAGCGTGTAGAGCGCGAGAAAGAGCCCGAGCCACCCGGGCCCATCGGGAAAGCCGAGCACGTAGTAGATCACGCTGGCCAGCGCCGTGACGACGAACACCGGCACCGGCCACCGGCGGCGAACCGCGACGACCAGCCCACTGACGACGAGCAGGACGTACCCGAGATCGCCGAGGTCGGTGAGCGGCCGCAGCACCACCTCACCGGCGTTGCGCACGATCGTGCCCTGCACCTGCATGACGGTGATGAAGAGCGCGAGTAACGCATCCTGCACCGCCACCGGCAGACGCCACGACTGTTTCATGCCGCGATCCTACGATCGCCGCCGCTGGAACCACCTCCCCCCGCAGGCCCGCCCACCTACGGCAACGGACGTACCGACCGCGCACCCACCTACGCGCACCTGCGTAGCAGCCGCCATCCACGGCCCGAAGCGACACCCCTCCCATCGGCGCGACGCTCGATGGGCAACAGAACTTCGGCGAAAGGACGTCCCATGTCCCTCCTGCTCGGGCTGGTCTCACCCGTCTGTACGTCGGCCGCAGAATGCGCAGGCCAGGGCCTCGACACCTTCGTCGGCACCCCTGAACGAATCTGGGCCGGCGTGGCCGCCCTGGTGGCGGTGGGCAGCACCATCATCGGCTGGCTGGCACTGCGCGACGCCGGGCGGTGGAAAGCCATCGCGGCGCTGACCTTGGGGATCGTCGGCGGCCTCAACGGCGCAGTGAAACTGGCCATCGCCGACGGCGGCCTCGGCACCGGCAACGGCGTGTTCGGCGCGGCCATGGCCCTGGCACTCGGGCTGCTCGGCGCCCTCCTGGGCCGCTTGGCCCTGACCCGCGTCCGTCGCGCCGAAATGAGCCGCTGACCTCGGCAAGAACTCGACCGAGACGCTGCGGTCGACGCTGTGATCCAAGAACCCGCTTCCGGCATTCACTCGACTGGAGGAATCCTCATGTCCATCCTTGACACGCTGACCAGCCCGCTGGCGCTCGAGACAACAGCGGCACGCCTCCTCGCCCAGCCCGTCGACGCCTACGCCCTGACCACGGGACGCCTCTGGTCCGTGGTGGGCGCAGTGCTGGGCCTGGCCGGCGTCGCCATCGGCGGCCTGGCCCTGGCCCGCTCCACCGGCCGCTTCGCAAGGAGGGGCGCAGCCATCGCTCTGACGGCGGGGCTCGCCACCGCGGTCATCGGCGGCTGGATCATCGCCGCCGCAGAAGGCGGTCCAGGCACGGGGTACGGCATCGTCGGCGGCTACGTGGATCTGGCGATGGCCCTGATCGCCCTCATCCTCGGCGCCCTGGCGTCGATCCGCTCCCGCCGGACCACCTGACCCGCCGGCTGGACCCCGGATGTCATGTGTAGACCTACGGACTTCGTGCAAGAGAATCACGGCAAGTCGCGCCTACCCCGTGCCGGGCGGCAAGTCCTATCCCGACCTCACTCAGGCGAAGAGCATCCCCGGCGGAAGCCGGCAGCGTCCCCTCACCCAGCGCCAATCCGCCGCACAACGTCTCGCTCCGCAGCATCGACGCACAAGAGAACGGGGACCACGGGATCGTCCTGAAAGCGTGGTACTCCAACAGCCGCATGCTCAACGTCGCCGAATACTGGATCGACATTCAGGAGCGGACCCATGGCCGTTCGGGCTGCCTTCGGGCAGTCCGAACGGCTCCACGTCAAGGTTCTCCTGTCTGGGCCGCGGTGGCGGGGGTCCCGTTCGGGTCACCAGGTCACCGGTAGCCGGTGGATGCCGTAGACGAGCGCGTCGGTCTTGAACGGCAGGCGCTCCACGGGGTCCGCCAGTGCGAGGTTCGGCACGCGGGCGAACAGCGTGTTCAGCACGATCTCCAGCTCCAGCCGGGCCAGGTTCTGCCCGAGGCACTGGTGGATTCCGAAGCCGAAGGCCAGATGGTGGCGGGCGCCGCGGTCGACGTCGATCCGGTCCGGCCGCGCGAACACGTCCGGGTCGTGGCTGGCGGCCGCCGCCGCCACGATGACGCCGTCGCCGGCGCGGAAGGTGATGCCGTCCAGTTCGAAGTCCTCGACGACCACCCGGGAGGTGGCGTTGTCGACGACGGAGTGGAAGCGCAGCAGCTCTTCCACCAGTTGCGGGGTCTGCTCGGGCCGCTCCCGCAACCCGGCCAGGAGGTGGGGATCGTCCAGCAGCGAGGCCACGCTCAGCGAGATCATGTTGGCGGTGGTCTCGTGGCCTCCGACCAGCAACAGGAGACCGATACCGGTGAGGGTCTCGCGGTCATAGGCGTCGATGTCGCGGTATTTCGCGATCAGCCGGCTCAGCAGGTCGTCGCCCGGCACGGCCTCCTTGCCCGCGACCAGATCGCTGATGTACCCGCGCAACCACAAGGCGGTGTCGCGTCGCTGCTCGCTCGTCGAGTTGCGGCTCAGGATGATCGTGGTCCTGCTCTGGAACTGGCCGCGGTCGGCGTACGGCACTCCCAGCAGTTCGCAGATCACCAGCGAGGGCACGGGGAGCGACACGGACTCCACCAGATCGGCCGGTCGCGGTCCTGCCAGCATCTCGTCGATGGCCCGGTCGGTGATGCGCTGGATCTCCGGCCGCATCTGCTTGACCCGCCTGACCGTGAACTCGTTGGTGACCATGCGCCGGTGCCGTGAGTGCTCCGGCGGGTCCATGGCCACGAGCGTGCCCTTCAGCGGCACCGAGGCCACGCCGGGAATCAGCTGCGGGAAACCGGGGTTCGCGCGGCTGGAGCTGATCTTGTCGCTGGACAGGAACGCCCGCGCGAGTGCGTGCCCGGTGATCAGCCACGCCTGCGTGCCGCCCTGCAGGGTCACCCGCGAGATCGGCGCCTCCTGCCTGAGGTGTTCGTACTGCGGAGGCGGGCCGAACGGGCATGAGCGGGGCATCGGGTATGCGGGGGCGGTCTGAGCGGTGGAGTTCGTCATGATGTCACCTCTCGAAATAAGAAACCCTTGGTTTCTTGTCCAGACGATAAGCTCGGCAGTCAAGAAACGCAAGGTTTCTTGGGGAGTCGTGATGCCGAACACACCGAGGACGGACCCGTCCGCCACCGAGACCATGTCGCGCCGCCGGGGCGCCGCGCTCGAAGACGCCATCCTGGACGCGGCCCGCGACGAACTGGCCGAACTGGGGTACGCGAAGTCCACGATGAGCGGCATCGCCAGCCGGGCCGGCACCAGCAAACCCGTCCTGTACCGCCGCTGGAGCAGCCTGGCCGAGCTGGTGCTCGACATGCTGGGGAGGCGGTTCGCGAACGTGCCGGCCCCCGACACCGGCGATCTGCGCGACGACGTCCTGGCCCTGTTGCGCCAGGCGCGGGCCACCCTCGCCGGCACCAGCCGCGACACGGTCACCGGCTTGATCGCGGACACGGTGCACGATCCGCGGCTGGAACAGCGGCTGCGGGACCTCATCGCCGGTTCGGCCCTGTCGGACGCCATGACCACCGTGCTGGAGCTTGCGGCCGAGCGCGGCCAGATCCCGCCGGGCCCCTGGCCGCGACGCGTGGTGACCCTGCCGATGAGCCTGCTGCGGGACGACTTCGTCGTCTTCGGGGTCCGGCCGTCCGACGCCGACCTGGTCGCCGTCACCGACCAGGTGTTCCTTCCGCTCCTGGGTGCCCATCGCGAGAGCCGGGAGTGACCCCGTCAGTTCTTGGCGAACGCCTCGCGGCGGAACCACCGGAGGAATGTGGGGTTGTCGACCGTGGTGATGACGCTGAGCGTGGTACGGACATACCGGTCGTCGTCCAGGAGGGCCAGCATGCTCGCGGCCAGATCCGTCCGGGAGGTGAACCTGGCGTCGAGGTGGCCCTCGGCGAGGACGTAGTCGGTCACCGACGGCAGATGGTAGAGCCCGCTGGGACGCAGGATCGTCCAGTCGAGATCGCTGGCGCGGACCAGCTCCTCCATCCGCCGCATGTCGTCGTACAGCGTCCTGCCCAGCACCCGCGTCACATAGGGCAGCACGACGCGGTTGAACAGGAACCCGCCCTCCGAGTACGTCTGCGGATCGACCCCGCTCGAGCTCACCACGGCGAGGCGGCGCACTCGATGCCGTTTCATCGCGGCGACGATGTTGGCCGCACCCCGCGAATAGGTGGTGATCGGTTTCTTCCCCGGCGGCACGCCGAGCGTCGACAGCACCGCATCCCGCTCCGCCACGGCGGCGTCGACGGCCTCGGGATCGTGCACGTCGGCGCCGATGACGTCGAGCCGTTCATGGCGCAGGGGAAACGAGCGCGGCTGCCGGGTGATCGCGGCGACGTGGTGTCCGGCGGCGAGCGCCTGGCCGGTGAGGAGCCGGCCGGTGGGACCGTTGGCACCGAAGACGGCAATACGCATGACCATGGTCCTTCCGTACGTGAAGTCGTGGTGTCCGCCCGGAGCCGGAGACGTAGGCGTCGCCGGGCTCCGAGGGGTGAGCACCTCTCCTTCAGGACGAGATGGCCGGGTCGCCTGTGACAGCCGGCTGCCGCGTCACACCACGGGCGGACCGTCCGCCACCGCGGAGGAGTAGTCGAAGAGCAGGTCGTCCGGCACGTCCATCGCGGTGCTGATCCCTTGCAGATGACTGGTGCGCAGCATCGGCAGGTTGGCCTCACCGCCGGGACCGCCGGTGCGCCCGGTGCCGCCGTCGACGGGCAGCAGCGGGACGGGGCCGAGATGGCTGTCGTTGACCTTCAGGGTGCCCCCGTTGCGCACCTCCATCGCGAAGGCGGCGATGACGGCGGGATCGGCGGCCCACAGGGAGTTGCGCAGCCCGTAGCGGTTGGCGTTGAGGAAGGTGATCACGTCGGCGGTACGCGGAGGGTCGGCGATCACCGCGGTCAGCAACGGGCAGAAGGTCTCCTCGCATGCGGCGCGCAGTGATCGTGCCTGCTCCAGTCCGTCCACCTTCAGCAGGGCGGGCCTGATGAACGGCCCTCGCGCGCGCGGCACTCCGTGGACGTCGACGAACTCTCCGCCGGTCACCAGCGTCGCGCCCGCACCGACCGCTTCCGCGACGACCTCGGTGAACTCCGCGCGCCGGACGACCGGGCTGAGGATGACGTCCGGACGTTCCGGGCGTCCCACGGGCAGCCGTTCGATCTCCCGCTGGAGTCCTTTGATCGCGTCATCGGCGATCTCGGGGTGCAGCACGGCGCGGTTGGGTGTCAGGCAGATCTGCCCGGAGGCGTAGAAGGCCTCCAGCATGGCCGTGATCGCCAGGTCCAGGCGCGCGTCCCGCCACACCACCACGGTGTCGTTCGCCGACAGCTCCAGGACCGGCTTCTTACCGTGGCGCAAGCACTCCGCGGCCAGCTCCAGCCCTCGATCGGACGGGCCGAAGTAGTAGATGTCGTCGAGGTCCGGGCTGGCCAGCCACTCCGGTACCGCCTCCCGCACGGGAGCACACAACGCGCTGAACACCCGGTCATGGCCGGCCAGCAAGGGCGCGATCAGCTCATGGCAGACGAACGCCGCGCTGAGCGGGGCGCTGGGCGGCAGATCGACCACGACCGCGTTGCCCGCCGCCAAGGTCATCACCGCGGAGAACACCAGGGTCGCGGCGGCGGCGTTGCGGGCCGGGATCAGGCCGACCACGCCGTCCGGCTTGCGTACCAGCTCGATCCTGCGGCCGTTGACCCGGTGGTCGCAGCTCATCGACCCGGCCGCGACGGTGGCCGTCCTGGGGTGCACCGCCGCCAGCATGGTGGCGATCTCCATCCGCGCGACGCGTACCGGGTGGCCCTCCGCGACCAGAAGGTCCAGCAGCTCGTCCTGCCGGGCGCGCAGCACCCCGTGGAAGGCGGTCACGAAGCCGACGCGCTCGGCCATAGGCACCCTGCCCCAGGCCGGCTGATGGGCGCGGGCGGAGGCCAGGGCCTGGCGCCGCTGGCCGGGGCCGCTCAAGGCGACCCTGCCCACCAGGGACGGATGGGTGAGCGCGTCGGGGCCGGCCTCGCCGGTGTCCAGCGTCGCTTTCAGCGCCCCCATGTCGTACGGCGCCTCCAGCATGTCGCCGACCCGTACCCAATGCACCCATCCGACGCCGTCCGCCGGGTGACCCCCGACCAGCGACCGGTAGCTGCGCAGCACGCCCTAAACCCTCCCGAACAGCCAGTGGCCCAGCGCGTCGGCGCTCTCGTCGGGGTTGCTGTAGTAGTCGCGCATGGCGGCCAGCAGCTCGGTCACGCTCAGGGAACCGCTGCCATCGGTGTCCAGCTTGCCGAAGGCCAGGTCGGCGTTCTCCACGGAGGTGCGCATGACCTGGTGGAACGCGGCGAACTCCGGGCGGCTCACCGTGCCGTCTCCATCGGTGTCCAGGAGCCCGCACAAGGCCTCGGCCATGGGCAGGAACGCCCGGTCGAAGCCGGTGGGATCCTCGACGAACGCTCGCGTCATGCCCCTGCGGTATTCCTGAGGAGTGAGCCGTCCGTCGCCGTTGACATCGGCGGCCGAGCACAGCGCCTCCCAGAACCGGACCATCCCGGCGGCCATGGCGGTCGCCTTCGGCGAGGTCGGCGACTCGCCGAACTGGGCGACCAGGCGCGAGCCGAGTCCGAGCAGGTCGTCCCGTTCGACCGTGCCGTTGCCGTCGACGTCGAGATGCCCGAAACAGGTGTCGATCTTGCGGGTCATCAGCTCCAGGGTCTGCATGTCCAGCCTTCCGTCGGCGACCGTCACGCTGGTCACCTGAGGCAACCAGCCGTACGCTCTCAGTATTCTTGTCGTCACTGAAAGTGAAACCTCTGGTGATGCTGGTGTCTCCGCGCAGCCAGGAGCCCCTTCTTCTTGGAAGAAGTCGTCAGAAGACCTTGGCGATGTCCCTGGCTCGCGCGTCGGCGGCGCACCGCGCGTCGTCCCAGTCGCCGGTGAGGGTGGGATGGAACCGTACCTCCTGGATGTCGGTCAGGCCGGTCCAGCGCAGCCAGTCGCCGAAGAACGTCGACTGATGGTCGGTGCCGAACTCCGGGCCGAGCCGCGGCCCCCAGACCGCGCTCGTGTAGATCACGGCGACTCTCTTGCCACGTCCCGAAAACTGGTGGCCATAGCCGGTCACGGGATCGACCGTGAAGATCCAGCCCGGCTGGCTGACCACGTCGATGAACTGCTTGAGCACGTACGGCACCGAGCCGTTCCACATCGGCACGCTGAACAGCAGCCGGTCCGCGGAGTCGAACCTTTCGAACGTCCGCCGCGCCTTCGCCCAGGCTTCGGCTTCGGCGCCCCGCGGCTCGTTCCCGCCGAACACCGTCATCTTCGCCTTGGCGCCGACGGCGAAGTCCGGCAGCGAGCCGTCCCACAGATCCCAGTGCTCGACCTCATCGCCGGCGTGGGAGTCCTGATACGCCTCCGTGAACGCCCGTGCGATCCGCAGCGACTCCGACGTCTCGTCACGTGGCGAGGCGGAGATGTGCAGCAGCTTGCTCATGGGACTACCTCCAGAAGTGAATGCGGACCACAGTCCGCTTGCTCGCCGAAATATACGGACTTCAGTCCGTTTAAGTCAACAACGGGCTTCGAACTGCACTACAGTCGGACCCATGAACGACGCCGTCGCATCGCATCGGAGGGATCTGCCCCTGTTGTCCGGCGGGGTTCCGCAGGAGCGGGCGGACGCGGCTCGCAACCGGATGAAGGTGCTCGCCGCAGCGGAGCGGCTGTTCGACACCCTTGGAGTGGCCGCCGTGAGCATGGACGACGTCGCCGCCGCCGCCGGCGTCGGCAAGGGCACGCTCTACCGGCGCTTCGGCGACAAGTCCGGCCTCGCGGCGGCACTCCTCGACGAACGCGAGTCCGAACTTCAGACCGCGATGCTGAGCGGGCCGCCCCCGCTGGGCCCGGGTGCACCGCCCGCCGACCGGCTCGCCGCCTTCGCCGCCGCCTACCTCGCCTATGTCGACGCCCACCTCGACCTCGTGACGCTGTCCCAGACCGCGAGCGCCGGGGCTCGGCTCCGTACGGGCTCGCACCGGTTGTGGCGGCAACACTGTGCGATCCTGCTCACCGCCGCCGGCGTCCCGGATCCTCAGATCCGGGCCGACACGCTGCTCGCGGCCCTGACCGCCGAGCAGGTGCGCCACTGGCGCCGGGACGAGAACCGGCCGCTGCCCGATCTCACCGCCGCGGTCGTAGCGATCAGCCACCGCCTCGCGACGGTCTGACGTCCGCCACCTGCTGTCACCGGCCTCAGGACTGTCCGCAGGACGTGGGGCAGAGCTTGGCCTCGGGGTCGCGGGGTTCGTCCAGGAGAGGCTGGGGCCGGGACTTCAGGTGCTGGTCGAGGAAGGCCGCCACGTACGTGCGGGTCAGCTCGGCGGCGCGGGCCCCGGGCAGCGCGCCGTACGCCGGCTTGAGGCCGAGGGCGCTCGCCAGCAGCGGGGAGTCGGTGAAGGACTGGTGGTCGGCGCCGGTCAGGACGATCCAGCGTTTCCAGCCGGTCAGCAGTTTCCAGTCGCGCTCCCACGAGGTGTCCGGGCCTCCGGGGACGTGCTGGGCCGAGCCCAGGAACATGAACGGGCGGGAGAGCCCGCTTCGAGGGATGCGGGCGTAGGTGGTGCCGTCCATGTCGATGCCGGCCCGTACCCGGGGGTCCTTGACCATGGCCGCCAGGGCGCTCGCCCCACCCAATGACTGGCCCACCATGGCGATCTTGGAGCGGTCGATCCTGGCCCACTTCGCGGGCAGGTGGTCGAGGACGAAGGAGACGTCCGCCGCCCTGCCGGCGACCGCCCCCGTACCGAAACCCGGGTCGTTGTCGCTGTCGCAGGCGAGGCAGTCGGCGATGCGCCCGTCGGCCAGGGTCGTGGCGTGGCTCTCGTAGGGGTGGTCGATGCCGGCCACCACGTAACCCCTGCTGGCCAGGTCCTCGGCCAGGGAGGTGAGCGTGCTGATGGGGTTGGTGAAGCCGGGCGAGAGCACCACCAGCGGGAACCTCCGTCCGGTGGGCCGGGCGTTCTTGACGGCGTGCGTTCGTGTGCCGCTCAGGGTGCCGGGCGGCACGCCCGCGATCCGCTTGCCCGCCAGCAGGAGCTCCGCCTCCTTTCGCGTCATGTACGGCGCCGGCGGGCCGTCCTTGCGCGCGGCCGGGTACCACAACGTGACCTTGAGTTCCCTGGCGCTCGCGTCGAGGTTCCAGGGGTCGGGGCGGGAGGTGTCCTTGAGGTGGAGCGCGGTGGTGCCGACCGGGTGGGGGCCCGTCGGGGCGGGCAGGGTGGCGGGGTCTGCCGGGGTGGGCGAGGGCGCGGCGGAGCGGGGCGGGGCCGGTGTGGAGCAGGCGGTGAGGACGGCCAGTCCCGCGGCGACGGCCAGGAGAGGTCTCATGGGAAGGTCCGTTCACTTGTGCAGCAGGGTCAGGGCCTTGTCGAGGGCGGGATCTCGCCCCGCGGCGGCGTCCTGCGCGGTCAGGGGGACGTGGTGGTCGGGGGGCACGCCGATGCGGTCGATCACCTCGCGGTTCGGCCCCAGGTGGCGCCTGGTCGGGAAGCTCAGCAGGGTGTTGTTGCTCAGCAGGTACGGCTGCGCGGGCCCCGAGATCACGCCGGCCGTCCTGGTGCCGATCAGCGGGCCGGCCCGCAGGTCCTTGATCGCGGAGCTGAAGTGCTCGCACGCCGAGGCGCAGCCGCGGTCGGTGAGCACGGCCAGCGGGAGGCCGACCAGTTCGACGGTGTCGTCGGTCCGGGAGGTCTCGCACCTACCGGCCACCGTGCACTGGTAGGCGGTGACCTTGCCATGGACGAACGCGCTCACCAGCCTGGTCGCCTCCAGCGGGCTGCCGCCGCCGTTGCCCCGCAGGTCCAGCACGACGCCCGACAGCGTCCGGCCTTCGCGCAGCCGGGAGATCGCCCGCAGGACCCGGTCCGCGGAGTCCGGCGCGAAGCCGCGCATCCGGACATAGGCGACGTCGTCCAGCAGCTTCGACTGCACCACCTGAAGCGTGGCCAGGTCCCGCTGGAACAGGCCGGGCTTGAGCGTCACGCTCCAGCGACGGTCCTCGCGCAGCAGCCGCAGCAGTACGGGCCGTGCCTCCGGGTACCGCGGATACAGCTCCTCGATCGCCGGGCCGGCCTTCCCGCCGATGAAGGGCGCCGAGCCGTTGATCTCCTCGATGACGTCGCCGGGCCGGAGCCCGGCGGCCCGCGCCGCGCCGCCCTGCACGGCGGTGACGAACAGCGGCGGGAGGGCGACGTCCGGGTTGCGGGCGTTGGCTTCGAGGCCCAGGCCGTAGCCGTCGCCGTCGTAATAGTCGGGCGGCCGTGCGTCGCCGTGCGCCCAGCGGGCGTGGTTGTCGCCGAGTGCAGCCACGACGGCCTCGAGGGTGACGACGGCCAGCCTCTCCCGCAGGTCCGGCACCTGGTCGGTGACCTTGCGGTAGGTGGTCTCGAAGGCGGTCCAGTCGGTGGCGCGGTCGCCGGTCAGCGGCGGCATGACGGCTTCCGGTACGTCCTTGCCGTTGCGGTTCAGCTCCTGGGTCAGGGCGGCGAATCCGGCGGTCAGCAGCGTGCGGGCGTCCAGGGTGGGGCCGCTGTAGTAGGTGCCGAGGAGGCAGAAGTAGGCCTGCTCGACGACGTCGATCGTGGTCGGTGTCTCCGCGGCGGGCGGTCCCTTCGGGGCGGAGCAGACCGTACTGGAAGCCTTGCCCGCCTGGCCGCGCGGCGGCGCGGGCGCCGAGCAGCCCGCCGCCAGCAGGACGGCCACCACGGCCGTCACCATCCTCCCTGTCATGACGGGCGCCTGCGGATCCACCAGAAGGACGTCCAGGTCAGGATGAGGGTGAGCAGGGCGTAGATGCCGGTCTCGATCCACTGGAACGGCCAGAAGCGCTCCAGGGGATGGTAAGTCGCCTGCTGCCGGTAGCCGAGCCGGTTGACCTCGGCCATGCACGTGTCCAGGACCGGTGCTCCGGAGGGCGCGCAGGGTCCGGACGTCGTCGAGACCTTGACGACCCCCATGCCGGACTCGGAGCCGGTGATCGCACGTCCGGACGGATCGACGAGCTCGCTGGACAGGACCCAGGCGCCGGCGTGCCCCGGCACAGCCGCGTTCAGACTTATCTCGATTTGTCCGCCTTTATCGCGATTCATCCCGACTCCGTCCACGTTCGCCTGGCTGAGCTCGAACGTGCCCGTGACCGTGGGCATCAGGTGGGGACGTACCACCAGCGGCATGGCGATCTGCAGCGCGGCGAAGATCGCCAGGGTGAGGGCCATGGCGGGCAGGGCGCGGCGTACCAGCATGCCCACGGTCACGCCCAGGACGAAGGCGAACACCGCGTACCCCATCGGCGCGATGCCCCGCGCCCCGAACACCAGCGGCGCCATCAGCGCCAGCTCGTCCGTGGCCGACTTGTCCAGGGGGTCGGACCACCAGGTCACCGCGAGCCCGCACAGGCCGGCGGCGGCCATCGCCACCAGCCCCGTGAAGCCGAGCTTGACGGCCAGCCAGCGGGTGCGGGTGATGCTCTGGTTCCACACCAGCAGGTGCGTGCCGGTCTCCAGCTCGCGGCTGATCATCGGGGCGCCCCAGAACAGCCCGACGACGGCGGGCAGGAGCAGCGCGATGAGGCTGACGGCCATGAAAGGCATGTCGTAGGTGTCGAAGAAGCGGTCGTAGAAGCGGCCGCAGGTGTCGTCCTGGGTGCAGGCGGCGATGCCGGCGGCGTACTCGGAGGCCAGGCCCGGGCCGGTCACGGCCAGGACGATGGCGAGGACGACGAGCAGGGCGGCCATCATCGCGGCCGGGCCGCGTAACTGGCGCCAGGTCAGCCAGATCATCGCTGCACCTCCAGGGCGACGTGCGGGCTCGCGGCGGGGTCCATGTAGGCCAGGACGAGGTCCTCCAGGCTGAGCCGGCTGACCGTCCAGGCGGGGTCGTGGATCGGGGAGCCGGCGCGGATCACGTACGTGCTCTGCCGCTCGGTGTGGCGCGCCGAGACGACGTGCTGTCCTGCGGGTGACAGGCCGGGGTCGCGGCGCGGGCCGGTGAGCCGGTGGTGGGTGGCCAGCAGCGTGTCGACCTCCCCTGTGACCTGCACGCGCGAGTCCACCAGCACGATCAGGTAGTCGCAGGTGCGTTCCAGGTCGGAGACCAGGTGCGAGGAGAGCACGACGCTGACCTCGTGCTCGACGACGGCCTCCATGAGGTGCTGCAGGAACTCCCGGCGGGCCAGCGGGTCGAGCGAGGCGACCGGTTCGTCAAGGATCAGCAGCTCGGGCCGCTTGGCCAGGCCCAGGGTGAGGGCGAGCTGGGCACGCTGGCCACCCGACAGCCTGCCCGCCCGGTGAGCGGGGCCGAGGCCGAGCCGCGCGATGCGGTCACGCGCCATGGCCGCGTCCCAGCGCGGGTTGAGCCGCGCGCCCAGCCGCAGATGATCGGCGACGGTCAGCCCCGCGTACACGGGAGTGTCCTGAGCGACGAATCCGACCCTGGCCAGTTGCGCGGGCGTGCTCGCGGGCCGCCCGCCGAGCACCGTGATGCCGCCCGCCGTCGGCTCGAGCTGGCCACAGGCCAGCTTCAGCAATGTGGACTTACCGGCCCCGTTGGGGCCGACCAGGCCGGCGACGCGCCCGGCGGGGATGTCGAGCGTGCACTCGCGCAGCGCCCAGCGCCTGCCGTATCTCCTGCCCAGACCCTGGGCTCGCATGACGGAAGTCACGCCATGTCCTCCGATCAGCCGTCGCGGCTTTTCTCCATTTATCTAGACTCCTAGTACTTTAGGCTTCTAGATGTGAGCGGAACATAAGAATCGCCCAGCCCCGGCCGCGCGAGACAGGGGAGCCGCACCGATCGCACCCGTCCCACCCCCGACCAAGGGGCAGGCCATTCCCTTCCGGTTCATGGCGCGGCGCCTGAGCGTCCGGCGGGCATCACTGCCTCCTGCCGGTGCTCTTCAGAGGCGCCGCGCCGAACGCCAGCCTGAATGGGTCAGCCGGTACGACGTGGCACCGGGCAGGCCAACATCCCGCCCCCGCTGGAGCGGATCTTGACGATCACCGGCCTGCGCAGCGCATTCCAGGTCAAGGCATCGGTGGAAGAGGCCATCCAGACGCTACAGGCACCGCCCCAGCTCCAGTCCCCGCAGTCACCGACGGCAACCGAGGCGGGCGAATGACCTTCGCGTCCGTCCGGGAACACTGGACGTCATCACGCCGGAGAATCTTGCCGCGCTCGACGTGCTGCTGGCGGAGGGACGTCGCCTCATGCTGCTGACCTCGCGTACCGAAGCCGAGATGGAGCATCTTCCGGCTCCGGAACACGTGCTCGCCGACCGGCTCACCGCGGCCTATCACGCAGACAACACGCCCTTCAGCAAACCAGACCCCCGCGCCTTCGCCCCGCTCCTTGCCGACACCGGGCTGCGGCCGGACGAATGCGTGTACGTGGGAGATTCGCCGAGCGACGGGCAAGCGGCCAACGGCGCCGGCTTACACTTCATCGCCTGCCTGCACAGCGGCATCCGCCGGCCTCACGACTTCGCCGCCTGTCGTGTCGACGCGTTCATCGACGCCTTCCCCGACGTGGTCGGCGCCGTGGCGAATCTGGAAGGAGCGCTGCGCGGGCCGTAATCCTGCGCGCCCGGGGCAGACGTCATGCGGCGGCGTGACCGGCGTCGGTGCCGATCACGCGGCGGGTCGAGGCCCTGCGGCGCGGCGCAGCCGGTTGGCGATCGCGGCTCCCAGCCCCTGCTCCGGCGGCAGGGACGCGACGATGAGGTCACAGCCGCGCTGGTCGAGCTCGCGCAGGAAGGCGTACAGCCCCTGCGCGTAGGCGGCCATCGAAGCCGGCAGCGCCACCACGGCGTGCGCCTTCACCTCGGCGCCGGCGAAGGCAGGGGGAAGCAGGACGCCCACCTGGTGGCCCGACTCCTGCACCCGTTCCGCCTCGGCGATCACCTGCTCGGGCTCGACGAGCACGACCCGGGCCCGCGGCGCGTAGTGCGAGGGATGCTGGCCCGGCACCCGTACCGGGCTCGTGGCGGGAGCCGCGAGCGGGCGGCCCAGCGCCGCTTCGAGATCTTCACGCGTCACTCCGCCGGGCCGAAGGATGCTCACAACCTCGCCCCTGGCGTCGACGATGGTCGACTCGACGCCTACCAGGCAGGGCCCGCCGTCCAGCACGACGTCGACGGCGTCACCCAGTTCGGCGCGGACGTGGCCGGCCGTGGTGGGGCTGACCGAGCCGAAGCGGTTGGCCGACGGCGCCGCGATGCCGCCGCCGAAGGCCTCAAGCAGCGCGAGCGCCACAGGATGGGCGGGCACCCGCACGGCCACCGTCTCCAGGCCGCCGGTCGTCTCCAGCGGCACCCGGCCGCCGCGCCGCAGCACCAGCGTCAGCGGCCCAGGCCAGAAGCGCTCGGCCAGCAGCCGCGCGGCGGCTGGAATGTCCGCCGCCCAGTCGTCCAGGTGCTCCGCGCCGCCGAGGTGGACGATCAGCGGGTGGGACGGCGGGCGGGCCTTGGCCTGGAAGACGCGCGCGACGGCGGCGCCGTCGGCGGCGTTGGCGCCCAGGCCATAGACAGTCTCGGTCGGGAAGGCCACCAGACCTCCACCACGCAACACCCCGGCCGCGCTGTCGATGGCCGCGCGGTCGATGTCACCATGTCTTGCCGTCACCCTCGAAATCCTCTCACTGTTTTCTGCCGCCGGATTCCGCGCAGGATGGGGTCGCTTCGAGCATGTCCGCCTTGACGTTGCCGAAGGTGGTCTCCGGCTTGGGTGCGATGCCGTCGGCGAACGCCTGCCTCGTTCAGTCCGAGAGCGTGAAACATCGCGCCGATGTAGAGCAGTTCCGGGTCGAAGCTCAACCGGCGACCCGATAGCCAGCGAGGACGTAGTCCAGTCTCATGGCTCTTTGCCCTGTCTCGTCGGCTTTTCGCCCTGGCCAGTTGACCTCCTTCCCAAGAGCTTCGATCTCTTCTGCGCAAGCGAATAACCCCTACCAGCTCGCGAGGACTTCGCGGCCCTGAGGGATCGTGAGGTCGAGGAGGCCGGGGAAGCGGGCGTCGAGGTCGTCGCGGCGGAGGCTGTTCAGGCGCCTGGTGCCCTCGTCGCGCTGGCGGATCACGCCGGCCTCTCGCAGGACCTTGAAGTGGCCGCTCTGGGTGGACTTGCTGACCGGCAAGGCGAACGTCGCGCATGCCAGTTCCCCGTCGGGCCAGACGTCGGCGAGCCGGGCGACGATCGCCAGCCGCACCGGGTCGCTCAGGGCGGCGAGCACGGTGGTGAAGCGCAGGTCGGCGCGGCCGGGGTGGATGAGTTCCGTGGCGGTTCTGCTGGCCATGGGTCCAGGGTACAGCTCATGTTCGTAGTCTCCGAACATGTGTTATGTTCGGCAAGTCCGAACATGAATCGCCTCTGGAGGGACCATGTCCGTTGATCATCGCGTCGTCGCGCCAGGCCGCCTCAAAGACACAGCCGCCGCCCCAGGCCAACGCGAAGGCGTGCCAGGCCAACCCAAGGACGCAGGCCGCGTCGGAGAGCCGGCGGTCGCGACAGCGCGGTGGAAGTTCTGGGGCACCGCGTACGCGATGCTCGTCCTGCTGACCGGCACCAACCTGCCCACCCCGCTCTACGGCGGCTACCAGGCGAGGTTCGGTTTCTCGCCGCTGGTCGTGACGCTGATCTTCGCCGCGTACGCCGCCGTCCTCATCCCCTCCCTGCTGGTGGCCGGGCCGCTCTCGGACGCCGTCGGACGGCGGAAGGTGCTGCTGCCGGCGGTGGCCGTGGCGGCGCTGGGGTCGGTGGTGTTCGCCGTCGCGGAGAGCACGGCGTGGTTGTTCGCGGCCCGGATTCTGCAGGGGGTCGCTCTCGGTGCGGCCTCGGGGGCGTTGACCGCGGCGCTGGCGGAGCTCGAACCGACGGGCGACCGTCGGCGGGCGGCGCTGGTGTCCACCGTGGCGGCCGCGGGCGGGCTCGGCCTGGGGCCCGTGCTGGCGGGGGCGCTGGCCGAGTACGCCCCGGCGCCGCACGTCCTGCCGTACGTGCTGGAGATCGTGCTGCTGGTCCCGGCGGCGGCCGTGATCGCGGCGCTGCCGAACAACGAGGTGAGGCAGCGCTGGCGGCCCCGGCGTCCCGAGGTGCCGGAAAGCATGCGGCCGGTGTTCGCGACCAGCGGGACGGCCAGTTTCCTCGCCTTCGCCGTGGTCGGCCTCTTCCTCTCGCTCGTCCCCACGTACGTCGCCACCCTGTCGGGCAGCCACAACCTGGCGGTGAGCGGCGCGGCCGTGGCGCTGATGCTGCTGTGCTCCGCGCTCGCCCAGCTGATCGGGTACGGCAGGCCGGCCCGGCGCCTGGAGCAGGCCGGACTTCCGCTCCTGGCCGCCGGGCTCGTCCTGCTGGCACTGGCCGGCAGCGTCGCCTCGCTACCCCTCCTGCTCGCCGCGACCGTGGTCGGCGGGATCGGGCAGGGGCTGGCGTTCCTCGGCGGGCTCACCGCCGTGAGCCAGGCGGCCCCGGCAGGCCGGCACGCCGACGTGCTGTCCAGCTTCTACGTGATCATTTACCTCGGCGTCGGCCTGCCGGTGATCGGCGTCGGCCTGCTCGCCACCGTGGCAGGGCTGCTGACGGCGGTGCAGTGGTTCGCCGCCGTCGTCGCCGCGGCCTGCCTGGCAGTGCTGGCCGTACGCCGCCCCACCCCCCTGGAGAGCTGACCATGGACACCACCGCACTCGAGGCCGCCTACACCGACCTCCTGGCCACCGCGAAAAGCATCAGGGGCCCGGAGGCCGACTGGACGCTGAGCCACATCGCGCTGAGCGACCGCATGCTCGCCGCCGCCGCCCGCCGGTCGCGGGCGGGCCTGCTCGTCACGATCGACAACCGCGAAGCCATGGACGTGGACGAGCTGATCGCCTCGACCACGCACGCCGACCGCATCGACTTGGTACGCCACCACGCCGCCGACCTCGTCACCGCGATCGCGGACCTCGATGGAGACGCCCCCGTACGCCTCCATCTGGTCACCCGCACCGGAACGCCCGTCCCCGACCAGGACCTGCCCTGGCAAGACCTGATCCGGATCCGCGCGACCGAGCACCTGCCCGGTCACGCCGCCCGGCTCAGGCGGATCAGCAGGTGATCTTCCTGCTGATGTTGGTGAAGTTGCCGGTCTTCGCCGTCTCGACGTAGACCCGCCAGTCGTGGGTGCCGCTGCCGCACTTCGCCGGAAGGCCGACCTTCTTGTCGGAGTCCTTGGTCCAGGTGTCGGAGTTGATGGTGTTCCAGCCGTACCAGTCCTTGCGCTGCACCTTCAGCGTCATCCGGCCGCAGTCGCCGATCCACGTGACCACGCCACTGACGCGAGCGCCGTCCTTGTACGGAATGCCCGGACTGACGTGACACGCCAAGGCGGTGGCGGCGTGAGCGGGCTGGACGCCCGCGAGCAGTCCGGCGGAGATGGCCAGGGCGCTGATTCCGATCGACAGCCGCATGAATGTCCTTTCGTTCCTTGACTGGATGAAAGGAACGCTACGGGCCCGCGGTATGTCGGCGGTATGCGTCAAGGGACTCAGCGCTGCAAGCCGTCCCACGACCACCGGGGAATGGTCATGCCCTCGGGGACGTCGTCGGGCGAGTCGGGGTAGCGGGCCATCGCCGTGGTGGTGGCCCAGGCGAAGTAGTCGTGGAGCACCTGCCTGAGCCGGTCGTCCGCGCGCAGGCCGACGTCGTCGAGCGCCTGGTCGAAGCAGGCGATCGCACGCTGGTCCATCTCCTCGTGCGGGCCGTTGCCGCTGTGCAGGCGGACGACCTGCGTCTCGTCGCCGTGGGAGGCGGAGTAGGTGGCGGGCCCGCCGAGGGCCTCGGCCCAGTAGGCGGCCAGCCGTTCGCTGTGCCGGGGGTGGAACCCGTGGCTGAAGGCGTGGGCGACGACGTCGTCGGCCATCACCCTGGCATGCCACGCCTCGGCCAGGCGGAGCAGGCCCTCGTCGCCGCCCGCCGCCTCGTACACGCTCGTCATGCGCCGAGTATGTCAGCGGGCTACGACAGTTCGGCGATGCCGTCGAGCAGGGCCATCTCGTCGGCGGTCAGCCGGAGGGCGCCGGCGGCGATGTTCTCCTCCAGGTGAGCGAGGTCGCCGGTGCCGGGGATGGCGAGGACGTGGTCGCCGCGGTGCAGGGTCCAGGCGAGGCGGATCTGCGCGGGGGTGGCGCCGTGGGCCTGCGCGATCTCGGCAACCTCCGCCTGGCCCGCCTCGTGGTGGTCGCCGTGCGGAAGGGCGCCGGGGATGGCGGCGGCGACGGAGAAGAACGGCACGAACGCGATGCCGTGCCGCCCGCACGTCTCCACCAGCGCGTCGTCCTCGCGCTCGGTCAGGCCGTACCGGTTCTGCACGGACACCACCGGCGCGATCTTCATCGCCTCGACGAGCTGCTCCTCGGTGACGTTGGAGACGCCGAGGTTGCGGATCAGTCCGGCCTCGCGCAGCGCGGCCAGGGCGCCGAAGTGCTCGGCCAGGGAGCCGGGCACGCGTTCGAGCCCGGCTCCCCAGCGCAGGTTGACCAGGTCGAGGTGGTCGCGTCCGAGCTGGCGCAGGTTCTCCTCGACCTGGGCGCGCAGCTCCTCGGGCCTGGCGTACTCCTCGAAGCCGCCGTCCCGCGACCGGCCCGGGCCGACCTTCGTGGCGATGACCAGGTCCTCGGCGTATGGCTGGAGCGCCGTGCTGATCAGCTCGTTGACCGAGCGGGTGGGCAGGAAGTAGAAGGCGGCGGTGTCGATGTGGTTCACGCCCAGCTCGACGGCGTGGCGCAGCACGGCAAGGGACTCGGCGCGGTCTTTGAGCTTGGGGGCGGTCGGCGCGCCCGCCACGCGCATCGTGCCGTAGCCGATCCGGTTGACGGTACGGTCGCCGAGTCGCCAGGTGCCGGCCGCGGCGGCGTCAGGGGTGCTGTTCAGGTGAGTCGTCATGGGACTCAGCGTGCAGGCCGGGCTCGCCATGAGCCGCGGTCTGGCAACAAGCTGCCGACCTGCCCGTACCGTGGGAGCATGGCGCAGAATCGAGGGGTGAGCAACGAACTGACCCGCGTGAGCGAAGCGGTCGCGGTCGTGTACGGCGAGGAGGAGCTGTTCCGCAGGACCGCTCACCTGTTCGCCGCCGTCACCGACCTGGCCTGCGCCGCCAACGACCTCGCCACCTGGGCCTACAGCCATTCGCCCGAGATGCCGCCCATGTCCGATGGCTCCCCCCGCGACGTCCGGGTCCGCAAGCTCTACCGGCCCGGCCTGCTGCTCGACTCGGTGTCCGCGCGCGAGCTGGCCCGGCGCCGCGACAGCCTCGGCGCGGAGATCCGCATCAGCAAAGAGGAGCTGAACGAGACGATCATCCTCGACCGCCGGGTGGTGATCCTGGCGGGCGACCTCACGGCCGGTCGGCGCGGCTACAGCGTGATCTCGCAGCCGGAGATCGTGCAGGGTGTGATGTCGCTGTTCGAGACGGCATGGCGGTCGGCGACCGACCTCGCCGTCTACGACGCGCAGGTCGCCGAGATCCGGCAGCTCGCGCCCGCCGTGCTCGACCTGCTCGGCCAGGGGGTCAAGGACGAGACCGCGGCCCGCAGGCTGGGGCTGGGCGTGCGGACCTACCGGCGGCGGGTGGCCGAGCTGATGGAGGCGCTCGGCGCGGAGTCCCGTTTCCAGGCGGGCGTCCGGGCCCGTGAGCTGGGGCTGGTGTAGTCAGCTCACCATGCTGGAGGAGCCGCCCACCCCTTGATCGCGCCCGCCGTCATGCCCGCCACGATCTCTGGCCGGCATCCGCGCCGCCTCCATCGCCTACCGCCCGGTGGCCATCGAGCCCAAGCCGGTCGGCGACCTCACCTCGATCAAGGGCGAGTACCGCACGCCGCAGGGCGTGGTCAGGTCCGAGTGGCGGCGCTCTGCTCGCACGTTCACGCTGTCGGCCGAGATCCCGCCCAACACCACGGCCGAGGTACGGGTCCCCGCCGACCGGCGGCCCACCGTCAATTCGCCCCGCGCCGACTTCCTGCGCCTGGAGAACGGCCACGCCGTCTACGAGGCGCCACTCGGCTCCTACAGCTTCGTAGCCGGCCGAGCAGGTGCGAATCGCCCCTCAGGTCGCTTCGTCGAGCTGCTTGGCGATCCGCTCCAGGCCGTCTTTGATGAGCCGGCCGTAGTCGTCGTCGCCGAGCACGTGGATCTCGTCCCGCGCCCGCTGCAGGTGCTCGCGGGCGCCGTCGAGATCGCCCAGCTTGCGGTAGCACTCGCTCAGGTTGAGGTGCAGCGACGGATGAAGGCCGGCCACCGACAGCGGCACCCCCGCCTCGGCCACCCGCTCATCGGTGACGCGATCGGCAGCGGCCAGCGCCCGCAGGTCCCACGTCAGCTCCTCGTGCACGTCGTCCTGCACGTCGGCCATGGAGTGAGCGAGCACGCAGACGTGCAGCGGATCACCCTGCTCACCGCCGATGTCCTCCCAGATCCGCGCGAACAGCTCACGGGCCGCGTCACGCTCACCACGCTGGTGGTGCAGCTCGACCCCCTCACCGATGCGGGCCATCGTGGGATCGGGGTACATCGGCGGCTCCTTCACCTCGGGGGTCCGGGAAGCACTGTACTCGCGATCACACCTGGCCGATGCCGCCGTCCACGGGGAGGTCGATGCCGGTGACGAAGCTCGAGTCGGCGGAGGCAAGGAAGAGCGCGGCGGTGGCGATCTCCGCAGCGTCACCGAGCCGCCCGATGGGCACCTGCGCGGCGATCCCCTCCTTGAACCCTGCCGGGAGGTCCGCGAACGCGGGGGTGTCGATCGCTGCGGGGCTGAGCACGTTGACCCGGATGCCGCGCTGCTTCAGGTCGGTGGTCCACGTGCGGGCGAACGACCGCAGCGCCGCCTTGCTCGCGGCGTAGACCGTCGTACCGGGACCGCCCTTGTCCGCCGCGCCCGACCCGATGAGGACGACCGAGGCGCCGTCGGACAGCAGCGGCAGCAGCTTCTGCACGGTGAAGAACGTCCCGCGCACGTTCACCCCGAAGACCGCGTCGAACGACTCCTCGGTCACGTCGTCGATGGTCTCGTTCCACGTCCAGACGCCGGCATTGGCGACGAGCACGTCCACCTTGCCCGCCTCGGCCGTCACGACCTCGGCCAGGCGGGCCACGTCGGAGACCCGGGCGACGTCACCGAGCACCCCGGTCACGCCGCGGCCCAGCGAGGCCACCGCCGCGTCGAGCCGGTCCTGGCGCCGTCCGGTGATGAACACGCGCGCGCCCTCCTCGACGAACAACCGCGCCGTCGCCAGCCCCAGCCCCGACGTCGCACCGGTGACCACCGCGACTTTCGCGTCCAGCTTCGCCATATCGCTCCCCGCATCGTCAAGCTGAGTCTGCCCTCAACTTTGTCCGCTGCTCACTGTAGCGAACTTGAGGCAACCCTCAAACTGGGCCGTCACCCGCCGGCTGGTCAGATTTCGGCGCTGGACGTCGTGCGGACGCCGACAGCGAGGGGACGGCGATGACCGCCCTCAGCCGATGGCTGGCCGCCACACTTCAGGAATCCGGCCGCGAATAGCCGCGAATAGCCTCAAAGATCACCAACGGCATCCCGAGCCGCCGTGACCCGCTGAGCTCAGCGCGAGCGGTACCACTGGGGCGGTGGCCGATGTTGTGGTGTGCGGCCGCATCGCCTGGCCGGCACCGTGCCGCAGGAGCTCACGCGCTACGTCGAGGCGCCGAGACCGGGGCGCCGAGACCGCGTTTGACCGGCACGGGGACGGTGCGGGGCGATTCACGCGCGGCCATGTTCGTAGGCCCAGGCAGCGATGCCCACGCGGTTGCGTACCCCGAGCTTGCGCTGGACGTTGGCCACGTGGGTCTTGGCGGTGCCGACCGAGATGAACAGCTCGGCGGCGATCTCGGGGTTGGACCGGCCGCCAGCGACAAGCTTGACGATCTCAAGCTCGCGGTCGCTCAGCGGTTGCTCGCCCGGTACGCCGGTCCGGGTGGGCGACGGGGTGAGATGGCGCAGCAGGCGTACGGTCACCGACGGGCTGATCAGCGCGTCGCCGGCGGCGGCCGCTCTGACGCCCTCCACGAGGAGCGCCGGCCCCGCGTGCTTGAGCAGGAAGCCGCAAGCTCCCGCGCGGAGCGCGGCGTGCACGTACTCGTCGAGGTCGTAGCTGGTCACGACGATCACCCGCATCGGCGCCGCCGTCTCAGGGCCGGCCAGGCAGCGGGTGAGTTCGAGCCCGTCCATGCGCGGCATGCGGATGTCGGCGACGACCACGTCCGGTCGCAGCTCGCGGGCGAGGGCGAGCGCGGCCAGGCCGTCCGGTGCCTCGCCCACCACCTCCAGGTCCGGCTGGGCCGCGAGGATCGTGCGGAAGCCGCGCCGGACGGCCGGCTGATCGTCGGCGATCAGAACCCGGATGGTCATGGGAACACCGCCTTCACCACCCAGCCGCCGCCGGCGGCGCGGCCAGAGGTGAACTCGCCGCCCAGCGCCTGCACCCGCTCGGCCAGCCCCGCCAGGCCGACGCCGGCGCGTTCGGCGAACGGCAGGCGCAACAGGGCCTGGCCGCGTGCCTGGTCGTGCGCCTGGTCGTGCGCATGGTCGGCGACGGACACGACGACCGCTCCGGTCTCGTCGCTCACCTGGATGGCCACGCTCGATCCGGCCGGCGCGTGCTTCCTGACGTTGGTGAGCGCTTCGACGACGATGCGGTAGATCGTGGTTCCGACCTCGCGCGGTACCGGGCCGGACGGTTCGACACGCATCTCGGTGTCGGGGAAGCCCGCGTCGGCGAAACGCCGCACCAGGTCGGGCAGGCCGTCAAGTCCGGGCAGGGGCTCGGCTGAGGCGCTGTCGCCCTCCAGCTCGCGCAGCATGCGTACGGTCCGGTCCATGGAGGCGAGCGCTCGCGCGCCGTCCTCCTCGATCGCCCGCAGGGCCACCGCGGCCTCGGCCGGATCGCGGTCGAGCAGGATCTGCGCCGCCTGTGCCTGGATGACGATGGCGCTGACGTCGTGAGCGACGAAGTCGTGCAGGTCACGGGCCAATTGCAGGCGCTGGGTGCGGCGGGCCTGCGTGACCGCGTCCACCCGGCGCCGGTCGAGGGTGCGCAGATAGGCGCCGAGACCGACCGCGCCCGCCGTGCCGATGGACCAGAAGAGGGTGAGGGCGACCGCGTCGAGACCCGAGGGCGGCGGCTGGGTGATCTGCAACCCCAGCAGCGCTTCGGAGATCGCGGCCACTCCTACCGCCGGGGCTGCCTGCCGTACGGCGGACCAGCGCACGGTCAGCGTGATGAGCGTGAGCACGGCGATCGTATGGACGTAGGTCGATGGGCCGCCGGGGATGCCCGGATCGGCCAGCCAGACGAGCGTGCACATCGCGCCGACCGCACCAGTGGTCGCCGTGATCGCCGCAAGGAGAGGGCGTGCCTTCGGCCACCAGACGAGCGACATGGCCGCGACCGTGAGCAGCGCGGGCACGGCGACGAGCGGGCTCGGGAGCGGCCGGAGGACGAGTGTGAGCGCGAGCGCGCCGGCCACGGCCGGGCCGCCGGCGAGGAATCTCATGACGGCACCTTAGAGCAGCGGTCCGCGGCGGCGAATCAGCCGATCGGCAGATGTGTTCCGCGGCCGGGCGGCACAGTCTAAGTCCCGGTCATCCGCGACAGTCCTGGAGGTAGAAACGATGACGATCAACTTGCTGCACAAGGCTCCGGCCGCCAGCGACACCGAACGCCCCGTCCCGCGCTGGGCGCTGCGTGCCGCCTACGCGCTTCCCTGGCTGCTGCTCCCTTCGTGCCTGTGGAGGCTGCCGTTCGCCTTTCACTTCGAGATGGGTCAGCTCAGCGACGCGCCGGTGTCGCCGTTGTGGCTCACCATCCCGTACGTGTTCGGGCTCAGTGTGCTCACGGAACTGGCGGCACTGCTCAGCATCGGTCTGGTGCGCCGGTGGGGCGAGGTGGTGCCGGGCTGGATCCCGGTCATCGGCGGCCGGCGTGTGCCGCCGATGGCGGCGGTCATCCCCGCCGTGGCCGGTGGGCTGCTCCTGAGCGTGGTCTCGGTGTGGATGGTGCTCTCCTGGGTCGGGGTCTTCGGGCACATGACGTATGAGAACGGCTGGTGGCAGGCGCTGGCCATGGCGTGCATCAGTCCGCTCGCGCTGTGGGGCCCGCTTGTGCTCGCCCTGGCCTACGCCTACCACCGGCGCCGCCACCACGCCTGAAGCGCCCTGCGCGGCGTTGAACGCTTGCATGATGAGCAATACATTTGTATAGACTCTTGGGCGTGCGACCAATCACTGAAGAGGATCTGACGACGCGTGCGCGCATCCGCGACGCGGCGATGACGTTGTTCGCTGAGCAGGGGGTCAAGGCCACCACGATCCGCGGGATCGCCGAGGCCGCCAGGGTCTCGCCGGGCCTGGTGCAGCACCACTTCGGCAGCAAGGAGGCACTCAGGCACGCGTGCGACGAGTACGTCCTCGGCTACCTGCGCGACCAGGTCACCGCGGGCGTCACCGACCGAGGTCTGGACAAGCCGGAATTCATCGAGAACGTTCACCGGACCGCGCCGCCCCTGATGAAGTACCTCGGCCGCGCCCTCGTGGACGGCTCCCCGGCAGCCGCCGCGATGTTCGACGAACTCGTCCGTGTGACGGAGGAGCATCTCGCCGACGACGAGCGGCCCGAGGCCGATCACCGCGCCCGCGCGACCGTGCTGACAGCGATGAAGCTGGGCATCACGGTGCTGCACGAGCACGTCTCCCGCGCGCTCGGCACGGATCTGTACGGCTCCCGGGGCGCGCTGCGCGTCGGCAAGGCCCAGCTCGACCTGATCAGACCGGAATTCCTCGGCCGCGAACTGTTCGACCAAGCGCGGACGGGCCTGGAGAAGCTCGAGGGACAGCAATGAACGCCGCAGTGCACGCCGACGGTCTGGTCAAGACCTTCGGCCAGGCCAGGGCCCTGGACGGGCTCGATCTCACCGTCAAGACGGGCGAGGTGCACGGCTTCCTGGGCCCCAACGGCGCGGGGAAGACCACCACGATCCGTATCCTGCTCGGCCAGATGCGCGCCGACGGCGGCCGGGTCGCGTTACTCGGCGGCGACCCCTGGCGCGATGCCACCGAGCTGCACCGGCGCCTGGCCTACGTGCCGGGCGACGTCACCCTGTGGCCCTCGCTCACCGGCGGGGAGGTCATCGACCTGCTGGGCAGGGTACGCGGCGGCCTCGACCCGAAACGCCGCGCCGAGCTGCTGGAGCGCTTCGAGCTCGACCCGCGCAAGAAGTGCCGCACCTACTCCAAGGGCAACCGGCAGAAGGTGGCCCTGGTGGCAGCCTTCGCCTCCGACGTGGAGCTGCTGATCCTGGACGAGCCCACCTCCGGCCTCGACCCCCTCATGGAGGCGGTCTTCAACGACTGCGTCCTGCGCGAGAAGCGCGACGGCCGTACCGTGCTGCTGTCCAGCCACATCCTGTCGGAGGTGGAGACGCTGTGCGATCGCGTCAGCATCATCCGCGCCGGCCGCGCCGTCGAGTCCGGCAGCCTGGCCGACCTGCGCCACCTCACCCGGACCTCCGTCACCGCCGAGCTGATCGGGCCGGCGCCCGGCCTGGCCGCCCTGCCCGGCGTACACGGCCTGACCGTGGACGGCGCCCGGCTGCGCTGCCAGGTCGACGGTGATGCGCTCACCTCGGTGCTCGCTGAGCTGGCCCGGGCGGGCGTACGCACTCTGACCACCCAGCCGCCGACGCTGGAGGAGCTGTTCCTGCGCCACTACGAGGGAGCCGCAAGATGACCGGCACCATGACCGGCACGGGGACACTGATCCGGCTCATCCTGCGCAGGGACCGCGTGCTGCTGCCCGTGTGGATCGCGATCACCGCGCTGCTTCCCGCGAGCATCGCCTCTGCCACCACCGACCTGTACCCCGACCAGGCCGCCCGCGACTCTTTCGCGGCGGCCTCGGCGAGCAACCCCGCGCAGCTGGCCATGCGCGGCACCATCTATGACGCGAGCGTCGGCGGCCTGACGGCGTGGACGCTCGGCTCCTCTCTCGCGCTGTTCGGCGGGCTCATCAGCATCCTGCTGATGATCAGACACACCCGCGTCGAGGAGGAGACCGGCCGGCGCGAACTGCTGGCCTCGGGTGTCATCGGCCGTCACGCCCCGCTGGCCGCGGCGCTCGTGGTCGTGCTGGCCGCCAATCTGCTGCACGGTCTGCTGTCGGTTCCCGCTCTGGTCGCGGGCGGGCTGCCCGCGGGTTCCTCGCTGCTGTTCGGGCTGTCCACCGCCGCGGGCGGCTGGGCTTTCGCGGCCGTGGCCGCCATCACCGGGCAGCTCACCGCGTCCTCCGGTACGGCGCGCGGCATCGCGATCGCCGTCGGCGGCCTGCTGTTCGCGCTGCGCTCGCTGGCCGACACCGGCGGCATCGGCTGGCTGGCGTGGCTGACGCCGTTCGGCTGGGTCCGGCTGACCAAACCCTACGCCGGCGACCATTGGTGGGTGCTGGGGCTGATCGCGGCGTTCGTCACCGCGCTGGCGGCGGCCGCGTTCGCGCTGTCCGCGCGGCGGGACGTGGCGGGCGGCCTGATCCCCGCCCGCCCCGGACCCGCCGAGGGAACGTTGCCGGGCGCGTTCGGCCTGGCCGCTCGCCTGCATCGCGGCACCCTGGCGGGCTTCGCGATCGGTTTCGGAGCGCTGGGCGCCCTGCTCGGAGTGGCGGCGCGCGGGCTGAACGCCCAGCTGGACACGCCGCAGTTCCGGGAGCTGGCCGCGACCCTCGGTGGAGCCGAAGCCCGGCTCTCGGATGTGTTCTTCACCTTCGTGATGTACGTGCTCAGCCAGCTTGTCGCGGGGGCGGCCCTGGTGTCGGCACTGCGCGCCCGTGGCGAGGAGGCGGCGGGCCGGGCCGAGCTGCTGTTGTCCACCCCCGTCGGCCGGCTGCGCTGGGCGCTGAGCCACCTGGTGTTCGCCGTCATGAGCCCGGTGCTGCTGTTGGCCGTGCTGGGCGCGGCGGCGGGGCTCACCTTCGACGGCGACGTGGCCCGCGTGACCGGGGCGACGCTGGCCTACCTGCCGGCGGTCTGGATCGTGGTCGGGTTCGCGATGCTGCTGTCGGGCCTGCTGCCACGGCTGGCGGCTGCCGTGAGCTGGACCGTGCTGGGCCTCTTTCTGGTTGTGGACTTGCTGGCGGAGTTCAAGCTGGCCGACGGGATCGTCCTCGACCTTTCGCCGTTCGTGCACGTGCCGGCGATGCTTCTGGGCAGTGTCTCGTCACCAGTAGCGCCACTGCTGGGGCTGACTGCGGTGGCCATCACCCTGACCACTGCGGGGCTGGTGTTCCTGCGCCGCCGCGACCTGATGCCCTCGGCCTGAAGATCTGATGCCCGAGCCTCGGCCTCGGCCTCGCCGGCATCAGGCGAGGCCGAGGCTCGGGGGCAGCAGGGCGCGGATCGTGGCCTGGACGGCCTCGAGGTCGACTGCTTCGGGCGCCACCCGCCACTGTGCGTGCACGCCGATGACGGTCCCCACGAGCAGGACCGTGAGCGCCTCCGGAGTCGTGCCCGGGGGTGCCGGGTGTGCGGGGATCCGGGTCTGTACCCCCTGCCGCAGCGCCGCGTGCAGGCGTGCGTAGTGTTCCCGGATCGGGGAGCCGGTCTCCACGGCTTCGGCGAGCAGGGTGATGAACAGGCGGGTGGCCGGTAGCCGGATGAAGTCCATGACCTGGTTCAGCGCGTCGCCCGCCGCGTCGGACGGGGGGAGGCCGGTCAGGACGGCGTGGAGCTGGTCGTCGAGCACGGCTTCCAGCAGGCCCAGCTTGTTGCCGAAGTGCCAGGGGATGGAGCCGCGGCTGATGCCGGCCTGGTCGGCGATGTCGATGAAGCTCGTCCGCCGGTATCCCTTCTCGGCGAAGAGCTCGGCGGCGGCCGCCACCAGGAGGCGGCGGCTCTCCTGGGTCCTTTCGTCACGTCGCGTGGCCATGGGCTCCATCTAACCAGGTATGCCAGAAAGCAGAGCATATGCCGTCCGATATAGCCTATGTTGGCCAACATAGAGATGAGGAGGTTCGCTCATGCGCTGGGTGACCTATGCGACCAGCACCGGTGACCGCACCGGCGTGCTCAGTGAGGACCTGATCCACCCGGCCCCGCCGGGTGTCAACCTGATCGAGCTGATCAGCCAGGGTGCCGACGAACTGCGCGCGGCCGGGGAAGCCGCCTTAGCCTCAGGCGAGCGACCGGTCCCGCTGGCCGGCGCCATGCTGCGCGCGCCGATCCCGCGCCCCCCGTCCGTCCGCGACTGCCTGTGCTTCCTCGAGCACATGCGCAACTGCCAGCACGCCTCCGGCGCGCCCCGCACGCTCAAGGACACCTGGTACGAGATCCCCGCCTTCTACTTCGCCTCCCCCGCGACGATCGTCGGCCCGTACGACGACGTGCCGATCTCTCCCGGCAGCGCCTGGTTCGACTTCGAGCTGGAGATCGCCGCGATCATCGGCCCCGGAGGCCGCGACCTCACCCCCGAGCAGGCCGAGCAGCACATCATCGGCTACACCATCTACAACGACTGGTCGGCCCGCGACCTGCAACTACGCGAGTCGCCGATGGCGATCGGCCAGGCCAAGGGCAAGGACGGCGCCACCACCCTCGGGCCGTTCCTGGTCACCCCCGACGAGCTGGCGCCCTGGCGTCGCGGGGGCCGGCTCGCCCTGCGCGTCGAGGCCAAGGTCAACGGCCGCACCATCGGCTCGGGTCGTACCGACGCCATGGACTGGAGCTTCGGCGAGGTCGTCTCCTACGCCTCCCGGGGCGTCGACCTGCTGCCCGGTGACGTGTTCGGCTCGGGCACCGTGCCCGGCTGCTGCCTCGTCGAGCACCTGTCGCTCACCGACCCGGCCTCCTTCCCAGGCTGGCTGCGGGACGGCGACGTCGTCGAGCTGGCCGTCGATGGGCTGGGCGCGACCCGGCAGACGGTACGCGGGTCGGCGGCGCCGTACCGGCTGGCGCCCCGGCACAACCCGGACCGGCGGCCGCCGCGCCCGCGCGTCAACCGCGCCCCGTCACGGCTGCCCTACACGCGCGGCCTGCACGAGGTCGGCGCGGACGTGTGGGCGTGGCTGCTGCCCGACGGCGGGTACGGCTGGAGCAACGCCGGCCTGATCGCGGGCGACGGCGCGTCCCTCCTGGTCGACACCCTGTTCGACCTGCCGCTCACGGCCGAGATGCTCGCCGCCATGCGCCTCGTCACCGACCGGCACCCGCTCACCCATGCCGTCATCACGCACGCCGACGGCGACCACACCCACGGCAACCAGCTACTGGCCGAGAGCGTCGAGATCATCGCCGCGGCGGCGACCTGCAACGAGATGCGGCACGAGATGCCGCCGGAGATGCTGACCGCCACTCAGGTCGTGGACATCGGCCCGGCGACGCCCTACTTCCGCGAGCGCTTCGGCGCCTTCGACTTCAGCGGCATCCGCCTGCGGCTGCCCGACCGTTCCTACGAAGGGGAGCTGATCCTGGACGTCGGCGGCCGCGAGGTGCGCGTGATGGACCTCGGCCCGGCCCACACCGCCGCCGACTCGGTCGTGCATGTACCGGACGCGGACGTGCTGTTCGCAGGCGACCTGCTGTTCGTCGGCTGCACCCCGATCGTGTGGAGTGGCCCGATCAGCGGCTGGATCGCCGCCTGCGACCAGCTGATCGCCACCGGCGCGGCCACGATCGTCCCCGGCCACGGCCCGGTCACCGACCCCGACGGCGTGCGTGCGGTACGCGGCTACCTCGCCCACGTGGTCGAGCAGGCTGACGCCGCCCACGCTGAGGGCCTGTCCTTCAGCGAGGCGATCGAGAAGGTCGACCTGGGCGAGTACGCCACCTGGCTGGACGCCGAGCGGATCGTGGTCAACCTGCACCGCCGCTACCGCGAGCTCGCCCCCGCCGCCACCCCCGACCTCGACCAGCTCACACTGCTGGCCATGATGGCCGAACGGCATCTGTCATGAGACTCCCCAAGTCCGCGCACACGTCCCTCCCGTGGCGCATTCACGAGCTCACGCGGGACTTCTCGGTCGAGGACGTGTGGTCGTTCCGCACGCCGGGAGCCGGACCCGGCGACTTCCCGGCGATGCTCGAGGCCACGCGGGCGGCCGGCGGGCCCGCGGCGCTGAGGGGGCCGGCGCGGTTCCTGTTCGCCCTCCGATGGCGGCTCGGCGCGCTCTTCGGCTGGGACAGGGTGTCGTCAGGCCTCGGCAGGCGGGTCACCTCGATCCGCGACCGCCTGCCGGACGACCTCCGCGCCGCACCGCGTGGCCCGGAGAGCGCTTCCCTGCCCCTCCGGCCGGTGTACGAGCTGGAGCGGGAGTCCGCGCGCGAGCTGGCGAACGGGACCGTGCACGCCGTGATGCACCTCGGGTGGGTGCCGGGCGCAAAGGGCGACCACGAGTTGCGGATGGCCGTCCTTGTCAGGCCCAACGGCCGGTTCGGGCGTCTCTACCTGGCCGCCATCGCTCCGTTCCGGTACCTCGTCGTCTACCCGGCCCTGACCCGGCAATGGGAGCGGGCCTGGCGCGCCCACCTGAGGAGGACGTCGTGATGAACACCGAAAGGCGGTTGCTCCGCTGGGCGGCCGGAATCATGCTCGTGCTGGGGATCGGGCACCTGTCCCTGCTGACTCTCATCAGTCGGGAGGATGTCGCCGGCTGGGTGGAGCGTGGGCTGTGGGCGGCCGTCCCGCTCCTGTCCGGCGCGGAGGGGAACCTGGATGATCAGGTCGCCTTCTGGGCCGGTCCTGGCAGTTTCGCCGTGCCGCTGATCCTCCTGGGCTGCCTGGTCTGGCAGCTCGCCGGACGGGGGGTGGCCGTGCCGGCCGGGATCGGGTGGGGGCTTGCGGTGTGGTGCCTGGTGAGCGGGGTGCTGCTCGTTCCGTCACCGTACTTCGTCGGGGCCATCGCCGGGGTACTGATCATCGTGGCGGGGCGGAGGTCATCCAGGGGTCCCGCCTAGGAGTGGAACAGGTAGTCATCGGCTCGCGCCGGCCGAACGACGCCTGCGGCCTGTCCCGGCGATCATCTGGCACCGAGATCAGGAGAACGGGCCGGCGCGCTTGCCACGCTGCGGTGCGAGTCCACATCCAGGGAGCCGGCGGGCGCCCTCGTCTCGCCCCGCGTGAGCTCGTTGCGGTGCGCCGCCTTCCTGTGGAGGACCAGCTCCCGTGGGCTCACCGTCTCGGCGCGACGATCCGGCTCGTTGCGATGGGCCACCGTGACGATCAGGGCCGCCGCCAGCGCGGTCAGGACGGCCGTCGCCGCGAGCGCGCGAGGGCGGTGAGAACCAGCACCGTCAGCACGAATACCTGGATGGAGTGCAGGCCGATGAAGTGGGGAACGCGCAGGTCGCCGCCTGTGGTGCTCCAATTCGTGATCGACATGCCGCCACCGTCCGGCGCCCCGACCCCGTGTCCGCCCACCAGGGGAGCCGGGCTGCCGTAGGCGTCCTGGACCGTACGGGGCGGCCGGCGGCCGGGGTGCTGGAGGCCGCCGGATCGGCTGCGTGCGGCATCACCGAGCCGATGCACCGGCGATGCCGCACGCCATGTCACCCGGCGGCCGCTCGGCATCAACGTGGCAGCGCAGGATGCGGTCGCCCCGCTCAGGCGTTCCGGCTCGGCATCCCGCGTCGCCTCTATCCGAAGGACCTGGCCGACGACACGATCGGGCACGTACCGCCGATCTTCATGGCGTTCCGCACCTTGTCACGGCTGCGCCGCTTCATCGGCCTGGGCGTCCGCCCCGAGCACATGGCCGCATGACCTAGCCGTTGGCCTGGGTCACGGCGGCCACGATCTCGGGCTTGTCCGACTGCAGGCTGCCGCGCCATCCGACGTTGTGCAGGGGGTACTCGTTGATCAATACCAGCACTTCCGCGGTGTCGGCGATGCCCTCGTAGGCGCCGGCGATGGCCGCCTCGATCTTCCGCACCACCTCGCGCTTGGCGTCCAGCCGGTACAGCTCGGGCGCCTCCAGCGTGCAGACCGGGCGCACCGGGTCGGCGCCGACCCGCCCGTCCTGGGAAACGTTCTCCGCCGGGTATTCGCGCACCCAGCCCCGCGTGTCGGGGATGCGGTACGCCCCGTCGAGCGCCTCGGTGATCTCCTTGAGCATCTTCCGCTTCGCGTCCGGCGACGCGCCCTCAGGGGCGTCGATGGTGAACACGGGCATGTGCCGCCTCCTTGTTGTCCGTTCAACCGGACTTGGACAGTAGCAGTAACTACTTGGAAATTCCAAGTTGCTAGATGGCTTCTCCTATGAGGTGCGCTAGCATCGCTCTGTGGCGGGCAAGCGGAAATACGACGACGGGTGCGCGGTCGCGCACGCCCTCGACCTGGTCGGCGAGCGATGGGCGCTGCTGGTGGTCAGGGAGCTGCTGCTGGGGCCGAAGCGATTCACCGACCTGCAGGCCGGGCTGCCCGGGGTGAGCACCGACATCCTCACCCAGCGGCTGCGCGAGCTGACCGCGGCCGGGGTCGTACGCCGCCGCCGGCTGGCCAGGCCGGCCGCGTCCTGGGTCTATGAGCTGACCCGGTGGGGTGCCGAGCTGGGGCCGATCGTGGTGTCGCTGGCCAGGTGGGGCGGCCGTTCGCCGGGCCTGCGGCCTGACGCGCCGATCGGGGTCGACTCGGTGCTGCTGTCGCTGGAGGCGCTCTTCGACGCCCGCGCCGCAGAAGGGTTCGCGGCGACCCTCGGCCTCCGCATCGGCGAGGACGACTTCACGGTGACCGTCGCCGATGGGCGCATCGCGGTCAGCCGGGGCGAGCCTGACGATCCCGGCGCCACGCTGGCCACCGACCTGGACACCCTGCTCGCCCTGCTCCGCACCGACCGGCCCCTCGACGAGCTGCTGGACGGCGGCACCGCCAAGGGTGATCGCGGGCTCATCGAGAGGTGGCGGGCGCTGTTCCCGCTGCCGGAGCCCGTTCCCGTCGAGGACCGCACATAGGGGTGCTCAGCGGGCGGGCTCCTCGTACGGGATGCGCGCCAGGTGCAGCACCTCGCCGAGCGTGCCCCACTGGTCGCCGCCCAGCTTGGTCAGGGGGCGGAGGCGTTCGGCGTTCGGGCGGCCGTCCACGAGGTATTCCTGGTGCACGGCGGCGAGGAAGACGCGGCCGAAGACCAGGGTGGAGTTGCCCATGCGCAGCGTCGTGTGGGAGCGGCACTCCAGGACGACGGGCGAGGCGGCCACCCGGGGTGGGCGTACGAGGCGGCTGGGCTCGCGTTCGATGCCCACCATGTCGAACTCGCTGACCGTGCGCGGGACGTCGGTGGCGGTGTCGCGGATCTGGCGCATCAGCGGCTCGGAGCTGAAGTTGACGACGAACTCCGGCGTGTCCTCGACGTTGCGCAGCGAGTCCTTGCGGCCGATCGAGGTGAACTGCACGATCGGCGGGTCGGTGCTGGCGATGCTGAAGAAGGAGTGCGGGGCGAGGTTCTCGACGGCTCCGTCCGGGGTGATCGTCGAGATCCACGCGATCGGCCGTGGCACGACCACGGAGGTCAGGAACCGGTAGAAGGCGTCCCCGCCCAGCTCATCGGGGTCGAAGTCGACGCGCATGGCGTCCAGTATTCATCGGGTCCCCCCGCCCGGCGCGGTCGCCACGCGGGGGGACCCGATGACGTCAGGCGCCGGCCGAGGTGGTGCCACCGCTGGTCGTGTAGACCTCCAGCAGGCGTTCGACGCCGTGCAGGAACGTGTCGCTGATCAGCTCGGGGTCGAACAGGCAGCCGGCCGCCATCGCGCCGTCGCGCATCATGACGAAGTGGCGTCCGGCGGGCTCGGCGCCGTCCTCGCGGATCTGGGCCAGCAGGCCCGTGACGGTGTCGAGGAACCACTGGCGGTGGGCGATCACGGCCTTGCGCACCGGCGACTCGGGGTCGGGGTATTCGGCGGCGGCGTTGAGGAACGCGCAGCCGCGGAAGCCCTCCGACTGGATGCCCTGGGCGATGGAGCGGCTGATGGCGAGGATCGCCTCGGCGGGCGGCAGGCCGGCGGCGGCCTCTTCCGCGGGTGCCCGGATGGCGCGGTCGACCCCGCTCAGGTAGGCGAGGACGAGCTCCTCCTTGCCGGGGAAGTGCCGGTAGAGGGTGGCCCTGGTGACCTGGGCCTCCCCGACGATGCGATCGATACCGACGGAGTGGATGCCCTCCGCGTAGAAGAGCCGGGTGGCCGTGTCGAGGAGCCGGGACCGCGCTTCGGACGGCCGGCCTTCGGTTTCGGTGCGCATGTGACCATCCTAGTGGGTAGACCGTTCGGTCTTGACAGTTTGCCAAACGAGGAGGAGTCTAGGCAAGACCGAACGTTCTGTTCTGGCGAGTCGATCCCGCGTGCGCGGCCTCCTCGTCACCTCTTCGCTGTGTAAAGGACCACCATGAGCTCCATCGCCGCCTCCCCCAGCCTCTCCGGGACCGCGTCCGCACTGCGGCGGCTGTACTTCGTCCGGTTCGCCTTCGCCATCGTCTGGGCCCTCGTGATGTTCACGACGGCCGCGAACCTGGGCCCGCTCGCGGTCACCCTGCTGGTGCTCTATCCGCTCTTCGACGTCGGCGCCGCCATCGTGGACGCCCGCTCCTCGCGCGCGACCGGCTCCCCTGCCCTCCTGTACGTGAACGTCGCCGTCAGCTCGATCACCGCCATCGGCGTGGCCATCGCGTGCGCCTCCGGCATCCCCGCGGTGCTGCGCGTCTGGGGCGCCTGGGCCATCGTGGCCGGTGCGGTGCAGCTCATCGTGGCCGTGCCGCGGCGCAAGATGGGCGGCCAGTGGCCGATGATCCTCAGCGGCGGCATCTCGGTGCTCGCCGGCGCCTCGTTCATCCTCGGCGCCGCCGCCCCCGACCCGACGCTGGCCAACGCCGCCGGTTACGCCATCCCGGGCGGCGTCTTCTTCCTCATCTCCGCCTTCCGCCTCGGCCGTACCGCCAAGCGCAAGCACTGACCGTGGATCCGGCCCTGCGCGCCAGGGTCGGAGCCCGTGGAGATCCTGGACTGGGACTACGCCCGGCCCGGGCCCCGGCTGCACGATGCCACCGCCACCTCTTCGGGTGGAGACGGCTACGACGCCGAGCACGACGTGCAGAGCGCTCGCCACCGCGGCGACCACGTGCAGGCCGGCGACGAAGGCCGTCTTCGCCTCTGTGGCCAGGGCCGGCGCCAGGTCGCGCAGGTGCAGGGTCTCGTCGAGGGTGGGGGCCAGGTCCGGGCCCTGGAGGCGGAAGACCAGGGCGGCGATTGAGCCGAGCAGGGCGATGCCGAGGGCGTTGCCCAGCTCGTTGCTGGTCTCCGCGATCGCGCCCGCCGCGCCCGCGCGCTCGACGGGGACGGCGTCGACGGCGGTGTCGGCGACGACGCTGAAGCTGATGCCGTAGCCGATGCCGGTGATGACCGTGGCGGTCACGTACCAGCCGATGCCGCCGGTGATCGCCGTGGGGAGCAGGAACAGCAGGCCGCCCGCGATGAAGAAGTGGCAGACGATCAGGGCGGTGCGCTTGCCGATGCGGTCGACCACGAAGGGCGTGACGACGCACGTGACGGTCAGGACGACGGCGCCGGGGATCGCGAGCAGGGCCGCGTGCAGGACGCTCAGGCCGAGGACGGACTGAAGGTAGACGCCCGCCAGGTACGCGGTCGCCGACCACGCCGCCAGCGGCAGCAGCCCGGTGACGATCGCCAGCGAGAAGAGCCTGTCGCGGAAGAGCGAGAAGTCCATCAGGGGCCGCCGGAGCTGCGGTTGCCTGCGGGCGAACCAGGCCAGGAGCGCCGCCCCGGCGATGCCCGCGATCACCGTGCTGCTGGATAGGCCCTCAGTGGCGGCCGCCTTTACAGCGTAGATCACGAGCAAGAGGCCGAGGGCTGAGGTCACGACGCTGAGCGCGTCGATGCGGCCTGCGCGCTTCGTGCGCACCTCGCGGAGCAGGCCGGGTGCGAGGAGCAGGAACAGGGCGACGACCGGCACGTTGACGAGGAAGACCGAGCCCCACCAGAACCGCTCCAGGACGAGACCGCCCACCACCGGGCCGATGGCGAAGCCGGCGGCGAACGCCGCGGCGAAGACGCCGATCGCCTGCGCCCGGCGCCGCGGGTCGGCGAACAGCTCGCTCAGCACCGCCAGCGCCGACGGGAGGAGGGTCGCGCCCGCCACTCCCATCAGGGCGCGGGCGGCGATGAGGAGCCCGGCGTTCGGCGCGAAGGCCGCCAGGGCGGAGCCGATGCCGAAGACCGTGGCGCCGATCATGAGCAGCTTCAGCCGGCCGTACCGGTCGCCGAGGTTGCCGAACGCGATCAGCAGGGAGCCGACGGCGAAGCCGTAGCCGTCGAGGATCCACAGGGCCTGGTCGGCGGTGGGCATGAGGGCCTGGCTGATCCTGGGCATCGCCAGGAAGAGGATGGATCCGTCCATGGAGACGAGCAGGACGGGCCCGAGGACCACGATGAGGCCGAGCCAGGCTCGCAGCCCTGGTGCATTGTGCTGTTGCGACATGTCCCTGACTGTCGGGCCGGGGCCGGATCGTCAGCCATCCCCCTGCCATGGGTGCACCTGACAGGGTCACCCACGCGGGAGCCGGGCCGCCTACGATCGGTCGCATGGAGAGTCTGGGAGCGTTCCTCAAGCGCCGGCGTGATCTGGTCACGCCGGAGATGGCCGGGCTGCGGACGTACGGGACCACGCGCCGCGTCCCCGGGCTGCGGCGAGAGGAGCTGGCCCAGCTCGCGGGGGTGAGCGTCGGCTACTACGTCCGGCTGGAGCAGGGGCAGGCCGAGAGCGCCTCCGAGCAGGTGCTGGACGCCCTCGCGCGGGTGCTGCAGCTCGACCCGATCGAGGCCGTCCACCTGCACAACCTCGCCCGGCAACCCGGCAACCCGTATCTGTCCGAGCCTCCTGCCGAGGAGCCGCACCCCCGGGTCATCGCGCTCCTGGAGTCTCTGGGCGAGGCGATGCCGGCGATCGTGCTCGGCCGGCGGGGCGACGTGCTCGCCTGGAACCGTACCGGTCACGCGCTCATGGCCGAGCACGTCCCGTTCGAGGCGCCGCAGGAGGCGGCGCGGCGCCCGTCCGTTCCCCGGATGTTCTTCCTCGACCCGTTCACCCGCGACCTGCATCGCAACTGGGACGAGCTGGCCCGCGTCCACGTCGCCTACCTGCGGCTCACAGCGGGGCGGTTCCCCACCGACGCGCTGCTGGCGAAGCTGATCGGTGAGCTGACGATGCGGAGTGCCGAGTTCGCGACGCTGTGGGCGGAGGGTGAGGTGGCCGACTGCACGGTCGGCACCATGCACCTGCGGCACCCCACCGTCGGGGCGGTCGGCGTCAGCTATCAGGTGTGGTTGCAGCCCGACAGCCCCGATCACCGGCTCGAGGTCTACACGCCGAACGATGCCGGGTCCGCCGACGCCCTGCGGCTTCTCGCGCATCGGAGCGTCGAATCGTGCTCAGGTGATTTCCCGCAACGAGCGGCGGAGCACGGTTTCGCGCGTTAACGTGCACGGCATGCTGGTCATCTCTCTGCAGGCCATTCTGGAGGAGGCGCTGGCGGTCGGGCGCTTCAATACGGGAAATGTCCGGCATTTGCCCGATCTGCTGCGGCCGGAGAACATGCGGCAGCTGCGGGAGTATTCGGCGGTCTTCTGTTTACTGGCCTTTCATCCCACCGGGGACGCCGCCGTCGCCGACTACGTACGTTCCGGCACGATGGCCGATGACAGCGGGCCCAACGTGCTCGTCCTGTTCACGCTCGACCGGCCCGCACCGATCGCGGTCCCGCTCGGGCCTGACGCGTTCGGGCAGTGGGCGGAGCTGGATCGAGGGGCCAATCCGGCGAATCACATGATTCGCACGCTTTTCGCTGGTTCCCGGGTGCCGCCGCTGCCCGGTCTCGCCGTCTTCCTCGATCTGTCCGAGGACACCGAAGGGTTCTATCTGCCGCTGGGGCATCTGGCGTCAGAGCATGAGGTACGCACGTTCCTGCGCGAGGCGTTCGCCGACATCGACCACCTCGCCACCACCGGCAAGCCCGGCAGGCTCCTCGACGACCTCGGCGTGGTGTGGACGCGGCGCGGGCTGGCGTACGAGCGGACCGGCCGCAGGCCCGTACGCGAATGGCTGATCGAGGGCTTCCGCACGGCGAGGGAGCACTACGGCGACATCGTCGGCACGATCGGGCTGATGGGATGATCGACATCCGGTGGCAGGCCCGGGAGACGCCGCCCGGCGCCGAGACGCTCATGGGCGTCCTCGGCGAACTGATGCAGGAGGCGTTGTTCGCCGGCACCTGCGATGCCGTGCTCGGCCCGTCCCGCTTCCCGGGCGGCGACCTCCAGGGCCGCATCCCCCGGCACATCGTGACCGTCCGGCTGGCCGAGGCACTGGAGCGGGCGATCGGGCTGGAGTTCGCCCCGTCCATGCGCATCCCGTTCCTGTGGCTGGCGCGGCGGGGCGGGGGCGAGCCGGGCGGTTACCTGCCGGCCTCCGTCGATTTCCCGCCCTCCGGCTGGGCCATCGATCTGCTGGCCCGGTGGGAGGCGCACGACTCGGTCAGACGGTCCTGGGCCCCGGACGCCCGCGATGGCAACAGCCGCGTCCTGGAGTCGGCCCGCCTGCTGCGGGCGGCCCTCTTCCATGCGCTTCAGACGGACGATCCGTCGGCGGCCGTCCGTTATGTCGTGGACGTGGTGGAGTGCGGGTTGTGCCGGGACGTCACGGGGGCGGCGCGGGCCATCACCCTGCTGCTACGGGTGCGGTCCGGGGGCGGGACGGCCGAGGAGATGGTCCGGACCTTCTTCGACGGGCGGCTTCCGGGCACCTTCCACGAGTGGATGACCACCCCCTTCGCGCAGGCCGATCCCGCGCCGCGACCCCTTTCCTCTGAGGCGTCCTCGCTGGTCGGGATGCTGGTGGAGCGGGCGTTCCGCCTGCTGGAGGAGGCTCGGCGAACTGACGGGTTCGACTCCTGGTTCATCGCGCTGACCAAGGCCGAGAGCGTCATCCAGGGCACCCTGTACGTCCTGCAGTGGAGCATGCCCCGCATGCCGCTGGGGCTGCGGGCCGTGCACGGGCAGTTGTCGGAGCTGGACGCGCACTACAGCGGGATGGTGGCGAGCCTGCGGGTGGCACGTGCGCCCGTCATGGAGTCGGTCGTCGCGCACAGCCGTGGGCTGGCCGGCGTCTTCCGGGCCAAGGGCGACGTGAGCGGGGACCGGTTCGCCCAGGAGGCGCTGCTCATCCCGCGTTTCCTGCTGGAGGAGCCCTTGACGGACGGCTGGCGCGAGCCCGGCCACCGTACGGCGTCCATGCTGCCCAGGCCGGACGGGCTGCGGGAGCGGCTCTTGCCCGAGCAGGCCGTCGTGCTCGCGCCGGACGACCCCTCCACCTGGCAGGCGCTGGGCTCGCTGTTGCGGGAGCGGGACGCGCCCTGGGCCGGTCAGGTGTGTGATCACCTGGCGGGGGTCGCGGCCGAGCGGGCGCGCCCACGTGCCTGAGACGACCGCGCGCGCGGTTCGGATTGGCGAGCGCACAGCTCTACGCTCCCGCCGCGCAGCGCTTCAAGAGGGTCAGCGCTCTTTGGCGAGCGCACGGCGTACGGGTGCCGGGGGGTCAGCGCTCCTGGAGGCGGCGCAGCTTGCGGCGTTCCCAGCTGTTGGGGTGGCGGATGACCACTCCCCCGGCGCCGCCGCTGCCGGCCAGGCGGATCAGCGGGGTCCTGGGCAGCCGGTCGGGCGTGGTCTTGTCCCTGAAGCCGCCCAGACCGGGATTCATGCGCGAGGTCTCCGCGATCCAGCCGTCGGGGATGACGATCGTGACGCCGGCCATCTCGCCGTGCACCTCGATCTGCACCTCGGGCAGCCGGCACTCGGTCTGGGAGAAGTCGAGCTTGGCGGCGCCCATGCCGCCGTACACGATGATGCGGCCCGGCACGTCCCAGCGCCCGGTGCGCGTGACGCCGTGCATGCCGCCCTTGAGGACCAGCGGCTCCTGATCGACCGGGACCTCCGGCGGCAGGTCGGCGGTGAGGCGCTCGAGATCGCCGTACGTCTTGGCGTTCAGGGCCGCGCTCAGCCGCACGTCCAGCTCTTCGAGGTCGATCCGGCCCTCGGCCGCCGCATTGTTCAGCTGTTCCACCACCGCTTCGCGCTCGTCATGCGAGACGCGCCAGTCGGCACGGCGGACAGGTTCCGGGGGGCCAGAAGTCATAGCCCGATACTACGGCGATCCGGCACAAGTCCGGGCGGCCCGTCCCAGCTATTCGGCGTTGCTAAGTACTGGTAGTCAGTGATACTTTCTAGCGGTACCTAGCAACACGAAGTACTCTTCTAAGGACGATCATGCACACGTTGCCGTCGATGCCCGCAGAACGCCCGTCAGGGTGCCCGTTCGACCCGCCCAGGGAACTGCTCGAAGCCCGCGAGCACGGCCCGATCAGCCGGTTTCCCTTCCCCGACGGGCACCAGGGGTGGCTGGTCACCGGTTTCGACCTGGCCCGGCAGATCCTGGCCGACCCCCGGTTCAGCTCCCGTAAGGAGCTCATGCGCCACCACCCGCTCGTCGACTACGGCGACATCGAGGTGCCCGAGGCGCCGCCCGGCGAGTTCCTGCTCATGGACGAGCCGCGGCACGGCCGCTACCGCAAGCCCCTGGTCGGCAAGTTCACCGTGCGCAGGATGCGGCAGCTCACCGAACGCGTCGAGCAGATCACCGCCGAGCACCTCGACGCCATGGAGCAGGCCGGTCCCGGGGCCGACCTGGTGACCGCGTTCGCCAAGCCCATCCCCGCCATGGTGATCTGCGAGCTGCTGGGCGTCCCGTACGAGGACCGGGACCGCTTCCAGGAGAACATCGACGCGTTCCTCGGCGGCGAGGCCGGCGACGACGAGCTGATCGCGGCTTATGTCGCGACCCAGCAGTACCTCGCCGAGCTGGTGGCCGCCAAGCGCGCCCACCCCACCGACGACGTGCTCAGCGACCTGCTCGACGGCGACCTGACCGACGAGGAGCTGCAGGGCATGGCCCTGATCCTGCTGTCGGCCGGCTTCGACACCACCGCCAACATGCTGGCCCTCGGCACCTTTGCCTTGCTGCGCAACCCCGACCAGCTCGCCGCCCTGCACGCCGACCCGGCCTCGGCCGTCGAGGAGCTGCTGCGGTACCTGTCGGTGGCCAAGCAGTTCTTCCGGGTCGCGCTGGAGGACGTGGAGCTGGCCGGCCACACCATCGAGGCCGGCACGATGGTCATCCTGTCCCTCAGCACCGCCAACCGCGACCCCGACCGCTTCCCCGACCCCCACACCCTGGACCTGCGCCGCCAGGACGGCGGCCACCTGGCCTTCAGCCACGGCATCCACCAGTGCCTGGGGCAGCAGCTCGCCCGGGTGGAGCTGCGGGTCGCGTTCCCCGCACTGTTCAACCGCTTCCCGACGCTGCGCCTCGCCGTACCCTCCGAGGAGGTGGCTCTGCGGCCGGAGATGGCCGACATCTACGGCGTGAAAAGCCTGCCCGTCACCTGGTGACCCGGCGGCCGCGGTACCAGAGCACCCAGACCGCGAGCAGGGCGAGGGTGGCGACGTGCAGCGCCATCGACAGGCCCGCCATGGTGTCGATGGGCAGCAGGTAGATGAGGACCACCCGGACGACGGCGTCGAGGAGCAGCCCCGTTCCCATGACGAGGCTCAGCGTGGTGACGTGGCGGCGGAGGGCGGGCTCGGTACGCCACCGCTCCTCCCAGCACTCGGCGTCGTTGAGCCGGCGGATGACGGCGTACACGACGGGCTTCCCCATGACGCAGGAGCCCACGAGGAGCAGGCCCGCCGCGCCGGCCAGGATCGACTCCTTGGCGAGCAGGATCCTGGGGTCGCCGGTGAGCAGCGACGCGGCGAGCAGCAGGACGAAGGTGGCGCTGACGAGGGCGGCGAGGCCGTCCAGCCTGCGGCGTGCGGCGGCGACGCAACCCACCCTCGCCAGGGCGGCGAGCCCGCCCACGGCCAGGGCAGGGAGGGCTTCGAGACCGAGCGCGCGGCAGAGGTAGAAGATCACGGCGGGCAGGCCGACGTCCCACAGCAGGTCCTTGATGAGCTGACGTTTGTCCATGTGCATGGCACCTCCTAGATCACGTCCGGTGACGCTAGTGGCGCTTCTGCGGAGTGTCCTCAACCCGCGGCATGAGTCCGCGTGGATCTCCACCCTGAGGTGGAGATCGTGTCCGACCTGGCTTGATATCGACTCCCTTATCGGTCGGCGATGAAGATCGCTATTGGACATGCGGAAACGAGGTCTGCTTCGCTGTCCGGACCGTCGTCGAGAAAGCAGGTATTCGTTCATGCCGTCCCGTCGTACCGTGCTGGCCACCGCCGCCCTGCTCCCGCTGGCGGGAGGCGCGCGCCCGGCATCGGCCGCGCCCAAGACCGCGCAGGACTATTACGACCGCGCGGCCAAGCTCGCCGGCGACGACCCAGTGCTGAAGGCCCTGGTCAAGGCGCTCTCCCCCGGTCTGCAGATGCCGGACGTACAGCCCGTCAAGCCGTTCAAGATCTTCGACGACGTCGCGGTGGTCGGCACGACGTTCGTCCAGGCCACGGCGTTGCTCACGTCGAAGGGCGTCGTCCTCATCGACGCGATGGGTTCACCGGACGACGCCAAGAAGATCATCGTCCCTGGTCTGCGTGATGTGGGCGTGAACCCCGCCCACATCAAGTACGTCGTGGCCACCCACGGTCACGACGACCACTTCGGCGGCGCGCAGTGCCTCGCGGACACGTACGGCGCCCGCGTCATGATGCACAAGGCCGACTGGGACCTCATCGCCGCCGAGCGCCCCGAGCACGCCCCCAAGCGCGACCTGGAGATCGCCGACGGCCAGAGGCTGACCCTCGGCGACACCACGATCGTCTTCCACCACACGCCGGGCCACACCTCCGGCACCGTCTCGCCCGTCTTCCCGGTCCGCTGGAAGGGCCGCCGCCACACCGCGATCCTGTGGGGCGGCACCAACCCGCCCGCCACGACGGCGGCCAAGCGCACGTACCTGTCCTCCGTACGTACGGCCGCCGTCGCGATGCGCAAGGCCGGCGTGGACGTCGAGCTGAACAACCACGGCGGCGCCGACTACGGCCTGACCCGCATCGAGCAACTCCGCGCGGGGGCCACGAAGAACCCGTTTATCATCGGCCCCGCCAGGACGCAGCGCTTCATGAAGGTCATGGAGACGATGCTGCGCGGCCGCATCCTCGAGGACCAGTAGCGGCCAAGGCTGGTGTCGTGGCCATTGTTGCTGGCCTCAGCTATTCAGCCGGGGCGGTAGTCGTGCTCTAGAACACGAGAAAAGGTTCCCCTGATATGCAAGGATTCGGGTGTCGAAGCGCGACCGGAGGCCCAGGCTGACATCACCGCCGATCAGCAGGTATTAAGATTGGCGACCGGAGCGGCCACCTCTATTCCTAGAATTTCCTTGACCGCCTCGTACTCACGTTTCGAGATGCCGGATAAATATTTCGCCTCGACGACCTGTTGCGACTACGGTGAAGAAGACCGGGACCACTTGTGGCACTGTACGCAGAACCAACTGGTCCAACGGCACCGCAGACAATCTCTACGTCACCAATGAGCGCGCCGGGACCAAGTGCGACGGTGGCGACAGCGGTGGTCCCGCTTTCATGGGAGGCCCGGCTACAGGCTTCACCGCATATGGCATCGTCGTCGGAGAGGGCGCCCTCGCGGGTGAGACGGGCCTGTACTGCGCGTACAGCCACGTGGCGGTGTACCGCGACGCCTTCGGCTACAGGATCTGGAATCGAGAATAAAGGGACAAGGAGTAGCGTGGGGGGCCTGGATCGCCCTATAGGACGATCCAGGCATCCCACGTCAGAAGGGTTGTCCCCGTGAGACGACTATCCGCAGCCGCTGCTACGCTCGCGGCGGCCGTGAGTTTAGTGGCCTGCACCGCAGACGCCCACCAAAGTGGATCATTCGCGACCGCCTTGCCTACGCTGTGCCCGTCGAGCAAGGTGTGCCATGCTGTTATCGGCACTGACCCGCTTATCGCTGTCTATCAGGGGGAGTTCTACTCCACCTTGATGCCGTTGACGGCACGGCTCGAGTGGGTGGAAGGTGAGTCGTGCCTTGTGATGACGAGGCATGGCGATCACTATCGGCAGTTCAGGACGCTGGTTCCGCTGTGGCCCGAGGGGACGAATCCGGTCCGGGCATCAGACGGCAGGCGAGGCGTCGAAATTCCCCACGTTGGACAGATCTTCGAGGGCGCATTGTTCACGGCGGTCGGCTCGGACTATCCGCCTCATCTCACACCACCCGTCCCTGGGATCTCCACTCTGACTCAGCCGCCTGGCACGTGTACCGCCCATGACGGATTCTTCATCGTCGAACCGGCTGGGCTTGAGCGTTTGAAGGGTTAGTTTCGCGCCCTTCACATCAATTCCGGCGCATCGGTGTCGATGGTATTGAGTGTGAGTCCGCCCCCGGGGACGGGCCGGAAGCCCAGTTCGTCGAGCTCGGGGAGGTTGAGGGCGGTGACCACGTGCAGAGCGCCGTCCTCGGTCACCGAGCGAACCGCGCCAGCGCGCCGCGTACCTCCGTCGGCACGCCGGGCGTGGTGTGGACCACCTCGAGACGTGCGGTGGTGTGTCGCGCGTTCTCCCAGGACGCGGCCGCATGGCCGACGAAAGGGTGCCCGCGAGAGTTGTTCACGTACGCCTGCAGCCAGAAGGCGAGCCTGTCCCCGGCGATCAGCCGGTGGGGAACGCTCACGTCCATGCCCGCATCGGCCAGCCAGGACCCGGTCTCGGACGCGGGCAGCGGGACCAGGGCCTCTGCAGATCCCCAGGTCACGTAGGCCCCAGGCGGGCGCCGCGAGCAGGAGGGGACGGGCTTCGAGGGGACCTCGCCGAGGTGGGACCCAGGAGGAGAGACGTCGGGGGCGTCGTGGGGTCCAGCACGACGTAGCCGTCGCGGACCTTCCGGCGGCCGCGGCTCACCAAGCCGGTCGCGAGGTCCTCGGCGAGGCGGGACAGGGCCTCGACGGCCCATTCGTCGGCCGAGGCCACTGGCAGGCCGGTCCACGGGCTTACGAGTTCGGTCGGGAATGCGACGTCGACGGCGTACACGTTCGGATCCCGCCGCCAGCGGAAGACCACTACCAGGCTGTCCGGCTCCGCGACGGCACCGACACCGGAGAATCCGTCCGTTATCGCGCCGGCTCGGAGCAAACACGTCCTGGCCGCTTCGACGATCTCCTCTCGGGACCATTCCACTTTCCAGGCTGTCACGCCGGGGTCGCCGCCGCTCACGTCTCGGCGGGCTCCGCCTCCAGCAGCGCTGTGAGCCGCTCCAAGGCTGCGGCCTGCTGCGGAAAGCGGCGGGTCATCCGCCGTAAGCGCGCCACGCCCGCCCGGCGCTGCGTGTCCGTGGCAGCCTCGGCGGCGGTACGCATCCACGCCTCCGGGTCGGATCCGTCCTCGGGCGTGCCCCTGAGGACCGCGGCTACGGCTGCCAGGAACGGCGACACGAACGGCGTCATCATCAGGTGCGGAACTGCTCGTGACAAGGGGGCGAGCTTGATCCAGGCGCCGGCTTCCAGGAAGCGGTACCCGTGATCGGCCGCCACGGTCACGTCCGTCACGGCGTCGAAGACCTCGTCCAGCTCCAACGATTCCAGGAGTTCCAGGATGGCCGCGTGCTGGTGCGCGATCTCGTCCTCGGTGCCCTTGAGCAGCGCCACCGTTTCCAGGTGCGCCAGTTCCTTGCTGTTCTCGCGGAGGAACGCCCGCGACTGATCCCAGTCCGCACTGCTCAGCCAGGCACGGGTCAGGAGCACGCGCCTGTTGTGCGCGGTCAGGAGGTCGAGGACCTGATCGAGGCCGCCGTCATCGATGGCGTCCAGTAGGCCGGAGAGCTCTTGCAGCCCGGGAAATTCCGGGTACCAGGCTTGAGCCAGGTCTAGGGCGGATCGACCGTCTTCTCCGGACAGCGTGGTGTACTCGGCTCGGAGGTACGCGGCCTTGGTCTCCCAGTCGGCCGCCGTCAGCCAGCGGTTGAGGCGTTCCATCTCCTCGTCGCTCAGGTCGGACACGACCCAGGACGGCCACTTCTCCGGTTTCTTGTCCTCTGCGGCTAGCTGGGCTCCGACGCGTTGCAGGGCGCGCCGCGCTCGGCCGCGCCACTGCGGGTCCTCATCCGCATCGGCGCACTGTACGGCCCGGGTGAGCGTCTTCACCGCAGCCGAGCGACGCCCGCCGGCGAACTGCCGGGCCACGAGATGCGCCAGGCACTCCGCTTGTGCTCCTGGCCGAAGTCCCGATGCGATCTCCGACCAGACACCGGTCGCTTCGCGGCCCCGTCCCAGCTTTTCCGAAAGGGCGGCGAGGGTGTTCAGCGACCTGATCAGGTCGGTCAGGAAGGCGGCGGGTTCGGCCTCGGCCAACGCGCGGCAGTGGGCGACGGCCTCCTGGATCGGCGCCCAGGCACCGTCCAGTTCCCCGTCGTCGGACTGCCGGACCGACAGGTTGTTCAGTGTTCCGGCCAGTTCGGGCAGGAAGGCGGTGCCCTTCGTCTCGACCAAGGTACGCAAGTGGGCGACGGCCTCCCGGATCGACTCCAGGGCACCACCTCTGTCGAGGCACTCGGCCTGCCGGTCCGACAGGGTGTTCAGCATGCCGGCCAATTCCGGCAGAAAGGCACCACCCTTCCGCGATGAACGGAGGTGGGTGACGGCCTCCTGGATCGACGCCAGGGCTCCGTCGCGGTCCCCGCGCTCTGCGAGCCGGTTCGACAGGGTGTGCAGCGATTCGGCCAGGCCAGGCAGGAAGGCAGCCCGATCCACCTCGGCCAAGGCCCTGTGAATGGCCACCGCTTCCTGGGCCGGCTCAAGAGCACCGTCCCGATCCCCGGTCGCGGCCTGCCGAGCCGACAGGCTGCCCAGCAAGGCCGCCAGATCAGGCAGGAAAGCGGCCCGATGTACCTCGGCCAGCGCGCGGTAGTGAGCCACGGCTTCCCGGATCGACTCCAGGGCCCCATCCGGATAACCGCACTCAGCCTGCCTGGCCGACAGCGTGTGCAGAGACATGGCCAGGTCGGGCAGGAAGGCTGCGCGATTCACCTCGACCATGGCCCTGCGAAGGCCGACCGCTTCTTGGACCGACGCCAGTGCACCTTGCCGATCCCCGGTCTCGGCCTGCCGGTTCGACAGGGTGTTCAGTGCGCCGGCCAGGCTGGGCACGAAGGCGTAACCCTGCGCCTCGACCAGCGCATGATAGTGAGCCACGGCCTCCTGGATCGGCTCCAGCGCGCCGATCCGGTCCCCAGCCGCGGACTGCTGGACCGACATGTTCTGCAAGGACATGGCGAGATCGGGCAGGAAGGCCTCGCGATTAGCCTCGGCCAATGCGCGATAGTGAGCCACGGCTTCCCTGCTGGACTCCAGGGCTCCATCCCGATCGCCGGTCTCGAACTGCCGGCTCGACAGGGTGTTCAGGGCGCTGGCCAGGTGAGGCAGGAAGCCGTCACGGTTGCCGTCGATCACTTCACGATAGTGAGCGACGGATTCCTGGACCGACCGCAGGGCCCCGGCGCGATCTCCGTTCGCTGATCGCTCGCTCGACAAGTTGTTCAGGGCTCCGGCCAGTTCCGGCAGGAAGGCGGCGCGATTCGTCTCGACCAGCGTTCTCAGGATGGTGACCGCTTCCTCGATCGAGGCCAGCGCGCTGTCACGATCTCCGCACCCAGCCTGTACGGATGACAGATTGTTCAAGGAGCCGGCCAGCTTCGGCAGGGAGGCAGCGGGATTCGCCTCGGCAAGGCCCCTGCGGACGGCGACGGCTTCCTCGATCGATTGCAGCGCATGCACCAGGTCCCCGCACTCGGCCTGCCGGTTCGACAGGGTGTGCAGCGACATGGCCAGGTCGGGCAGGGAGGCCGCGCGGTTGCCCTCGATCAGGGTCCGGTGGATGGCGACGGCCTCCTCGATCGACTCCAGCGCACCGACCCGGTCCCCGGTCGCGGACTGCGCGATGGACAGGGTGTTCAGCGCGTTCGCCACGTCGTGCAGGAAGGCAGCGCGATCCGCCTCGGCCAGCATGCGGTAGAGAGCGACGACGTCCCGGGCGGACTCCAGAGCGCTGTCCCGATCCCCGCACTCCAACCGGCGCAGCGACAGGCTGTGCAGCGAGTCGGCCAGGTCGGGCAGGTAGCCAGAGGGGTTCGTCTGCACGAAGGTCTTGCGGAGAGCGACGGCTTCCTGAATCGACTCCAAAGCACCCAGCCGATCCCCGCACTCCGCCCGAGAAGCGGACAGATTGTGCAACGAGGCGGCCAGATCGGGCAGGAAAGCAGCACCGTCCGTCTCGACCAGAGTTCTGTCGATGGCGACGGCTTCCTGGATCGACTCCAGCGCACCGGCCCGATCCCCGGTCCCGGCTTGCTGGGCCGACAGAACGTTCAACGCCATGGCCAGATCAGGCAAGTGGGTGGCGGGGTTCGCCTCGGCCAGCTCGCGGTAGTGAGTGACGGCTTCCTGAATGGTCGCCAGGGCAGCGGTCACGTGTCCAGCGGCGGCCTGACGGATGGCAAGGCTCTTGAGAGTCCGGGCTCGCTCGCTGGTCTCGGCTTCCTCTGACACCTGCGCTTGCGCGGCGATCAGCGCGAGTTCGCCGAGTGCGCTGTGGCCGAGCGGGATCCGTTCGGCGATATCCGCAAGTGGCAGGGGTGTGTCGGGCTCGCGAGCCAGGGCTTCGAGAGCCGGTACGAACGGGCCGCCCTGAGCTGCGGCGACGACATAGGCGAACCGCCAGAGATCTCGCCGGAGGTCGAGCGCTGCGGCTGCGAGATCTCGCGCCTTCTCGTGGTCGTTCTGGGCCGCGCGGGAGATCGCGAAGCACGCGAAGGCGAATTCCAGGTCCGTCGCCGCGTCGATGCAGCGGTCGAACAACTCGGGGTCGCGGGGGTGGGGGCGTACGAGAAGGTGGGCGCCCATCGGGTCGGGCCTGATGGAGACCGTTTCGCTCTCGGACTCGGTGTGGAGCATCTCTTCGACGAGGTCGGCCAGATGGTCCCGTACGAGCCGGTCGTCGATGCCCAGGACTTCGGTGATGAGTTCCGGTACGCGCTCCTCGCGCGGGGACAGCAGCGCCAGGCATGCCCCGAGCGACCAGAACGTGTGTTTCGATGGCACGTCGCTCGCGTGCCGTTCGCGGTAGGTCTCCTGCCAGTACGCGATCTCTCGTCGCATGACCTCTTCGTAGCGGTCGGCGTGGCCGCGCGGCAGGTCGCGGACGCCCTCGGCGGCGAGCCAGGCGTGCAGGACGAGGTCGAGCGTCGTCCATGGGGCCGGTTGCGGGAGGTCCGCCGGTGAGGGGGCGGTGCGGTCGTGGCCGGTGAAGGCGCGGTAGGCGAGCCGGAAGACGCGCCAGGGTGCCGGGTGCAACGGTTCGAAGGGGCGGGGTGAGACCGCGACATCGTGGTCGTCGGCGGACAGGAGACCCTCGATGTCCGTCCACCAGTCGCCCATGAGACGTGCCGTCAGGACGACGCGCGTGGGAGCGGCTCGGCCCCGGACGGCTCGGAGCAGAGCGTTGACGTCCTCCGCTTTCACGGCTTCGGCGTAGTCGACGACGACGAGCAGGGGTGAGACGAGCAGCCCCAGCCAGGCGAGCTGGACGTCGTCGGGTTTGCGGATGAGGAAGCCGGTGTGCCAGCCCTGTCCGGCCATGGTCGCGGCGAGTTCGGCCGCCAGGTGGGTCTTGCCGGCTCCGCCGAGGCCGTGCAGGATCGTGACCTTCGTACGGTTCTGCGGGTCGGCGGTCTCGCACCAGTCGATGAGCAGGTCGAGTTCTTCGCGCGGCGCGAACGGGATACGTCCTCTTCGCGCCTGGAGTTCAGCGAGGGGTCCTGTCCTCGTCCGCGCCCTGTAGTACGGGGGCGTCAGCGGGTCGTTCGCGGGTGTCGCCGGCTGCGGGAGGACGTCCCCCTCGTAGAGCCCGACGTCGACCGCGAAGCTCCAGCGTCCGCACAGCTCGGCGCCCGCCGTGACGGCGTCTTTCCAGGGCAGTGGATCGGTTCGTCCGCCGTATCCGTGTGCCGCGCCGGTGACGTCGATGGCAAGGAATGTCCCGTTCGTCTCCTGGACGGGCGCGACCTCCGCAGGCATCTCCTGGTGGACGAGAGCCGTCAGCGGATAGTCGAACGACACGGGACGCTGGTACTCCCCGCCGAGCCACACGACGACGAACGCATGGAACGCTCCCCCGGCCGTGGCCGGTTCGGCGATGACGATGAGGGGATGCAGGCCGGCGTCCAGGCACCCGCCCGCGTACGTGACAGCGATGTCGAGGCACGTGGCGCAGCGGTGGTGCAGCAGCACCTCGCCCGGTGTCCTGATCGCCTGGCCGGCCGTGTCGCTCGCCGGGTCCTCGTGCGCGTAGGTGATGTCCCGCCGGGTGAACGCCTCGTACAGGGCTCGCGCCCGGTCCAGTCGCGGGCCCGCGCCGGGAGCCGGGCGGTTGTCGCCGAGCATCTTGCCGACGACGCCCCGCTGCACGTACGCGGCGAGCAGCCCGGGCGCGGAGTCCCTCGGCCAGCGCAGCCATCCGCTCATGGCTCAGGTCTCCTCTTCGACGGCTCCGATGACATCGGCGCAGCTCACCGGATCCCGGCCGGGCGCTTGAGCGATGACCTCGACGCGGTGCTCCCCGAGCGGCAGGGGCGGAAGGCCGAACTCCCAGACGCCCGCGTCCGTCGGCACGCCGGGCACGGCCTGACCGGCGATGCGGGCTTCCACGGCAGTTTCCTCCGCGGCGGCCTCGCCGTGCCAGCGGGCGCGTAGCGGCACCGGCGTCCCCGCCGGGACCGTCTCGTCCAGGTCGAGGCCCAGCCACGGCCCTTCAACCGTGTCCCCGCGTGTCGCGGAGGTTGATGCGCCGGACAGGAGTGCGAGCGTCTGGAGGATCGCCGGGCTGGACGCCATCGGCAGGTGCCGGTCCCGGACGGGCCGCCACCGCGACCGCTGCGCGTCCAGTTCGATGGGCAGGGCCGAGAACCACGGCACGGTCCCGTCGCCGCCGCGCTCGGGCTCGGGCAGCCATTCGGCGTTCACCTTCTCCACCTTGAGGCGACCGTCCTTGAGCGTGCTGCGGCCGGGCGTGGCGTGGCCGGGCGCGAACAGCGGCTGCAGATCGGGCGCGTGCTCGCCGAGCTCTTCCCAGGCGGTGCGGATGTCCTCGTGCATGGCGTACGCGCGGCGCGCGTGCTCGGCCTGGGCGGGGTCCGGCCATGGCAGTGCGGCCGGGTAGAGCGCCGCCGGGTCGGCGCCCGGTTCCAGGCCGGGCGTCAGTTTCCCGGTCAGGACGGTCCGGTAGCGGGGCAGCAGGTCGTACGCCGACGGCCAGCGCCGCATGATCGTGGTGAGCCGCGGGTCGCGTACGGCTCCCGCCCCGACGCCGTTCCACAGCCAGTCCAGGGCTTTCGGCGCTCCCCGGTGCGGTGTTCCTGCCGTGATCAGGGACGCGCAGCAGGGGGCGCCGCCGAGTGGCCCCAGCCAGTACCGGGCGACGAGCCCGCCCATCGAGTGCCCGATGACGATCACGCGCCGCCGGTTGTCCTCCGGCGGGCCGAGACGATCCCGCATCGCCCGGGCCAGGTGCTCGGCGGCAGCCGCGACACCCGCACGGAAGTCGTACGGAAAAAGCAGGATATTTCCGGACGAGCCATCGCCTCCGCCCGGCGTGATCGTGGCGACCTTCGCGTTCGAAAAGGCGTTCTGGAGGCGTTTGACCAGATTGTCGTATCCCGGTGCCAGCGTTTTCCCGATGAGTTTGATCGTCGGCATCAGCGTCACCGGTTCAAGCGGAACGTCGATGTCGAGTGCGCCCGGCTGGAGCAGCCGGCGAAGCCCTTCTGGGAGCCCGCCCCATACGCGCGTGCCGCGTTCGTCACGCAGGACGCTCCCGAGAATGCCCGGAACGATCACCACGACGTGCCTGAGCCGCACCCTTCATCCCTCCCGATCCACCGGGCGAGTGTTCGTGATGATCGTGGCGAGGATGCGGTACAGCAGGCTGACCAGCCCGAGGGCCACGCCTGCGATGACGACGCCCCGCAGCCCCGCCGAATCCGGCACTGTCCCGGCGAGGACGAGCAGGCAGACCGCCAGGTCCGCGATGATGACCGTGGCCACGGATAAGGCATAGATACGGACCCGCTCAAGCGTCCAGAACCGGACGTTTCGCTGCCGCTCGGAGAGTCCGTCGAAATACTTCGAGTCCCAGACGAAAGCCAGCAATACGACGGGAAGCACCTGCGCCACCGTCGCATAGAAGTCGCGCATCCTGCCCCCTTTCCGGGAGGAATGCGAGCATCTTATTTCACGATAAGTCGGACCAGCGTGGACAGGCAGGGATCTTCGGTATTGGAGGCGGGCCGTCCCGGCTCTGCCCGCCAACCCTCTGGGTCACGAGCCTCGGAAGGAAAGGTACGACGTCGAGGGAGAGGCCCGTCATGTCCGAGGGCGTCGCGGTATCCGCCGCAACCCCGTTCAAGGAGATCGCGGAGACGCTCATCGCGGCCGGCGTCAGCGCCGTGCCGGTCATCGACGACGACCGGCAGGTGCTCGGCATGGTGTCGGAGGCCGACCTGCTGCGCAAGGAGGAGTTCAGGGAGCAGTACTACCGCGAGGGCTGCCGGCCTCCGCTGCGTGCCCGGCTCCGTCACCCCAAAGGCAGGCGCAAGACCCGCCGCGACCTCATCAAGGTCTTCCTGCGGCCGGACGAGGACATCGAACGCGAGGTGCGCGAGGCCCTGCACGTCAAGGCCGACGTCCGCGTGCGCGACGCCGTCGTCACCCTTTCCGGGACGTACGACGAGCGCAGCCAGGCCGTCACCGCCGTCCGCCTGGCCGAGAACATCGACGGCGTGGTCGCCGTGCGCGACGATCGCGCGTGGAAGCACGACGACATCGCCGACCTGCCCATCCGGGGCGGCGCCTGACCCCTGCCGGGTGGCCGGTCTACGGGCGAGGTCGGGACTTTCGCCCGTGGACGGGCCCCGCGTGCGGTACTCCTGTGACGCCTGGACGAGCGTGTCGACCTGGTCGGCGTAGCGGAGGTCCTGGGTCACCGTGACGCCCACGACGACCTGCCCGTAGGCGGGGCGCTGATCGCCGTGGACCACCACGACGGGCGCGTCCGCGTGGCCGGCGACGTGGTCGCTGACCGAGCCCAGGACGGCGCTGTCGAGCATGCCCGGCCCGCGGCTGCCGATCACCACCTCGATCACCACCTCGATGGCCGCCTTGGCCTGCTCGCGCAGGACCGTCGCGGGCGTCCTCTCCTCCAGCAGCGTCGTCACCTCGACGTCGGGCAGGGCCGGAGGTCCCACAGGCCGGGTGCCGAAAGACCGGTCATGCCACGTGGCCGCCTGCGGCTGATCGGACGCGGCACCGCCGGCCTTCGCTTCCTTGGCCAGGAGGTCGAGCAGGCCGGGCAGCCGGCGTTCGATGTCCTGCCTGGGCAGCGAGACGGCGCTGCCGTTGCCGTGCCCATCGGTCTCCGGCCTCGCACCTGTTCAGGGTGTGACGATGGCGAAGTCCGGGGTGGGCTGCTCCAGGACCGCGGTCAGCCGTCGCAGGACGGTCAGGTCTCCGTCGTGGTCGAGGCCGTCGGTGTCGGTGTCGGTGTCGGCGTCGGTGTCGCCGGTGAGCAGGCTCATCAGGCGCTCCTTGGCCAGCCGCAGCGTCAGGTCGGCGCCGTTCCCGGACGGGTTGCGCTCGTGGATCAGGGCGCCGTTCGACATCGTGGTGCGGTGGTGCTCTCCGGTGTCGGTGAGGTGCCAGTCGATGGCGAAGCGCTCGTTCCAGGCGCCGGGGCCGTTGACGCGGCTGGCCAGCGAGTCGAAGACCTGCTCGGCGGTCAGGGCGCTGAGCAGGTCCGGTGAGACGGTGTCGGTCGCGGGCTTCGACGGCGAGCCGGTCAGCTCCTGGGCTCCGGTCAGGTAGAAGTTGCGCCAGGTGGCGTTCTCGGCGCCGTGGCCCAGGCGGGTGTAGACCTGCGCCAGCAGGCGGCGGGCGGCGGAGTCGCCAGGGTCGGCGAAGACGGCGTGGTTGAGCAGGGTCGCGGCGAAGCGCAGGTCGTTCTCCTGCACGTAACGGCCGGCCAGGGCGACCACGGCGGAGGCGCCGCCGAGCAGCTCGACGTAACGCCTGGCCAGCTCGGCCGGCGGATGCTCCCACAGGTTGGCGGGGTTGCCGTCGAACCAGCCCAGGTAGCGCTGATAGATCGCCTTGACGTTGTGGCTGACCGAGCCGTAGTAGCCGTGGGTGTGCCAGGCCTGCTCAAGGGCCGGCGGCAGCCGCATGGCCTCGGCGATCTCGCTGCCCGTCATGCCCTGGTTCAGCATCCGCAGCGTCTGGTCGTGCAGGTAGGCGTACAGGTCGCGCTGCTGGGACAGGAAGGTGACGATGTGCTCGCGGCCCCAGGTGGGCCAGTGGTGGGAGGCGAAGGCGACGTCCGCCTGGCCGGCGAACAGCGCGATGGCCTCGGTCAGGTAGCGGGACCAGACGCGGGCGTCGCGGACCGGCGCGCCGCGCAGGGTCAGGACGTTGTGCAGGTTGTGCGTGGCGTTCTCGGCCATGCACAGGGCACGCCGGCCGGGGAAGAGGAAGTTCATCTCGGCGGGCGCCTCGGTGCCGGGGGTGAGCTGGAAGACGATGCGTACGCCGTCCACCGTCTCCTCCTGGCCGGTGCGGGTGACGTGCAGGGTGGGCGGGATGAGCGAGACCGTGCCGGCGGACGTGCCCATGCCGAGGCCGCAGCCGAGCTGGCCGTCCGGGGTGCGGGGCAGGTGCTGGCCGTACATGTAGGCGGCGCGGCGGTTCATGGCGGTGCCGGCGTGGACGTTCTCGGAGACGGCGTGCTCCATGAAGTGGGCGGGCGCGATCACGGGGATGGCGTCGCCGCCGGTGACGCCGCGGGCGCCGCCGAAGTGGTCCACGTGGGAGTGGGTGTAGATCAGGCCGGTGACCGGCCGGTCGCCGCGGTGGGCGCGGTAGAGCTCGAGCGCGGCGGCGGCGCATTCGGTGGAGACGAGCGGGTCGATGACGATGACGCCGCGCTCGCCCTCGACGAGGGTCATGTTCGACAGGTCGAGGCCGCGTACCTGGTAGATGCCCTCGGTGACCTCGAACAGGCCCTGCTTGGCGCACAGTTGAGCCTGCCGCCACAGGCTGGGGTGCGCGCTGCCCGGGCAGTCGCCGTCGAGGAAGGCGTACGCGTCGTTGTCCCAGACGACCCTGCCGTCGGCCGCCGTGATCAGGGCGGGTGACAAGCTCGCGATGAAGCCGCGCTCGGCGGCGTCGAAGTCCGCGCGGTCGTGCAAGGGAAGGTCTGCCATGCGGCGGTCATGCCCGTGTCCGTCTTCGATCAGGGCAAGCGAACGCTCAAGAAACCCACAGCGCCTGATCGTGCCTTCGCCGGTCGCCGGCAGGAAGCCGCCGAGGGCGTCGGCCGCGCTGAGAAGGTCATGGAGTAAGATCGCGCGAGCTTGTCATCATTTGCCGCGAAAGGCCCCCCGCATCGCCGGGGCCGAGGCCGCGTGGGCGGCAAGGCGCACCACGCGATGCCGCGTTCGGGGTCCACTGCGGCTGAGGCTGAACGCCAGGCCGGTCTCCCAGGGCCGTCCGTCACCGTCGTGACAGGACCTCGGTCCCCTTCGGCTGACACGCCGAGCGGCACGCCCGCCCGAGCGTGCGGGAAACCGCGCGGCGGTGGACCTTCGGCGGTCCGGCAAGGGACTTTCGTCCTTTCGGCGGGGTCGCCGCTTGGGTAGCGTCACAGACATGATTCGTGTGTTCCTCCTCGACGACCACGAGGTCGTGCGCCGAGGTGTCGCCGCATTGCTCGACTCGGAGGACGACATCGAGGTGATCGGCGAGGCGGGCACCGCCGAGTCGGCGATCGCACGCATCCCGGCGCTGGCCCCTGACGTTGCGGTGCTCGACGTCCGGCTGCCCGACGGCAACGGCGTGGACGTCTGCCGCGAGGTGCGCTCCCGGGTGCCTGGGCTGGCGTGCCTGATGCTGACGTCGTTCGCCGACGACGACGCGCTGTTCGACGCGGTGATGGCGGGCGCGGCGGGTTACGTGCTCAAGCAGATCCACGGCTCCGACCTGGTCGGCGCGGTCCGTACGGTGGCCTCGGGGCAGTCGCTGCTCGACCCGCAGACCACGGCGGCCATGCTGCAGCGGCTGCGCGACCAGGCCGCCAGGAAGGACCCGCTCGCGGCGCTGACCGAGCAGGAGCGTCACATCCTCGACCTCATCGGCGAGGGGCTGACGAACCGGCAGATCGGCGAGCGCATGTTCCTGGCCGAGAAGACGGTCAAGAACTACGTCTCCAATCTGCTGTCGAAGCTCGACATGCAGCGCCGCACGCAGGCCGCGGCGCTGTCGGCACGGCTGCGCGCCGGCCGCAACGACTGACTTCGCGGAAGGACCTTGGTCCTTCGCGCAGGTGCCTTTCGGCCCCCGTTCCCGCCGCCCTGTTCAGGAAGGGCGGGCGGCGGGGGCGGGCACCGTTTCTCCCCCACCACCGACGACGGCAGGGGCGAGTGACATGGACGGAGCGGTCAGCGACGCGCTGCTGAAGCTGGGACGGCACCTGCGGCCCGGCACGGTCTCACCGGACCTCAGGGCGCTCTATCAGGTGGGCGGCCGGCGGGCGGACGCGTTCTACCGGGACCGGTGGAGCCACGACAAGGTGGTCCGCTCCACGCACGGCGTGAACTGCACCGGCTCGTGCTCGTGGAAGGTGTACGTCAAGGACGGCATCATCACCTGGGAGGCGCAGCAGACCGACTATCCGAGCGTCGGCGGCGACCGGCCGGAGTACGAGCCGCGCGGCTGCCCCCGTGGCGCGGCCTTCTCCTGGTACACCTACTCCCCCACCCGTGTCCGCTACCCGTACGCGCGCGGCGTCCTGGTGGAGCTGTACCGGGAGGCGAAGGCGCGGCTGGGTGATCCGGTGGCGGCGTGGGCGGAGGTCACCTCGGACCCGGACAAACGGGCCAGGTACCAGTCGGCGCGGGGCAAGGGCGGGCTCGTCCGCATCAGCTGGGACGAGGCGTGCGAGATCATCGCGGCCGCGCACGTGCACACCATCAAGACCTACGGCCCCGACCGGGTGGCCGGGTTCTCGCCGATCCCGGCCATGTCGATGGCCTCGCACGCGGTCGGCGCCCGGTTCGTCTCGCTGATCGGCGGCGCGATGCTGTCGTTCTACGACTGGTACGCCGACCTGCCGGTGGCCTCGCCGCAGGTGTTCGGCGACCAGACGGACGTGCCGGAGTCGGCGGACTGGTGGGACGCGGCGTACCTGATGTTGTGGGGCTCCAACGTGCCGGTCACCCGCACGCCGGACGCCCACTACATGGCCGAGGCGCGCTACCGCGGGCAGAAGGTGGTGGTGCTGGCGCCCGACTACAACGACGCCGCCAAGTTCGCCGACGAGTGGCTGGCCCCGCACCCGGGCACGGACGGCGCGCTGGCGATGGCGATGGGGCATGTGATCCTCAAGGAGTTCTTCGTCGATCGCGAGACGCCCGCCTTCACCTCTTACGTCAAGCGCTTCACCGATCTGCCGTTCCTGGTGCGGCTGCGGGAGCGCGGCGGGCCGTACGTGCCGGACAAGTTCCTCACGGCGGCCGATCTCGGCAGGCCGGAGGGGGCGTTCGCGACGGTGCTGCTGGACGCGCGCACCGGCGAGCCGGTGGTGCCGAACGGCTCGCTCGCCTTCCGCTACGGCGAGCAGGGGCAGGGCCGCTGGAACCTCGGCCTGGACGGCGTGGACCCCCTGCTGACCTGCATGGGAGCGGAGGCGGTGACGGTGGCGCTGCCCCGCTTCGACAGCGAGGGCGTGCTGGAGCGCGGCGTGCCGGTGCGGCGGATCGGCGGCCACCTGGTCACCACGGTGTACGACCTGATGCTCGCCCAGTACGGGGTGGCGCGCGACGGGCTGCCGGGAGCATCGGAGAACGAGCCGTGCACGCCGGCCTGGCAGGAGGCGATCACCGGGGTTCCGGCGCAGGCGGTGGCGAGGATCGCCAGGGAGTTCGCCGCCAGCGCCGAGGAGTCGGGCGGCCGCTCGATGATCATCATGGGGGCGGGGACGAACCACTGGTTCCACTCCGACACCATCTACCGGGCGATGCTGGCGCTGACCACGCTGACCGGCTGCCAGGGCGTCAACGGCGGCGGCTGGGCCCACTACGTCGGGCAGGAGAAGTGCCGGCCGATCACCGGGTGGGCGCAGCTGGCGTTCGGGCTGGACTGGGTGCGGCCGCCCCGGCAGATGATCGGCACCGCGTACTGGTATCTGCACACCGACCAGTGGCGCTACGACACCTACAGCGCCGACGTCGTCTCCTCGCCGCTCGGCGAGGGTGCCTTCGCCGGGAAGGCGACCGCTGACCTGCTGGCGCAGTCGGCACGGCTGGGGTGGATGCCGTCGTATCCGACGTTCGACCGCAACCCGCTCGACCTGGCCGACGAGGCGGGCGACGACCCGGCGGCGTACGTGGCGGGGCAGGTCGCCGGCGGGCGGCTCGGCTTCGCCTGCGAGGACCCCGACGCCCCCGGGAACTGGCCGCGCGTGCTGACCGTGTGGCGGGCGAACCTGCTGGGCTCCTCGGCCAAGGGCAACGAGTACTTCCTGCGCCACCTGCTGGGCGCCGACTCGGCCGTCCGCGCCCAGGAGGCCCCGCAGGAAAGGCGTCCCGAGGGGGTGGCCTGGCCGGAGGAGGCGCCGCGCGGCAAGCTCGACCTGCTGCTGTCGCTGGACTTCCGGATGACGTCCACGACGCTGTTCTCCGACATCGTGCTGCCGGCCGCCACCTGGTACGAGAAGCACGACCTGTCCTCGACCGACATGCACCCGTTCGTGCACGCCTTCACCCCGGCCATCGACCCGCCGTGGCAGACCCGTACGGACTTCGCCGCCTTCCACGCCATCGCCCGCGCGTTCAGCGGCCTGGCACGCACCCACCTCGGCACACGCAAGGACCTGGTGGCGGTGCCGCTGCTGCACGACACCCCCGACGAGCTGGCCACCCCGCACGGCCGCGTGCACGACTGGCGCGCGATGGGACGGCCGCCCACGCCGGGCCGGGACTTTCCGAAGGTGGTCGTCGTGGAGCGCGGCTACGCGGCGGTGGCGGAGAAGATGGCGGCGCTCGGCCCGCTGCTGGAGCGGCTCGGCGCGACGACCAAGGGCCTGACGTACGACGTGTCGGGCGAGATCGACCGGCTGTCCCGGCTGAACGGCACGCGGAACGGCCGCCCGTCGCTGGCCCGCGACCGCGACCTGTGCGAGGCCATCCTGGCGCTGTCGGGCACCACGAACGGGCGCCTGGCCGCGCAGGGGTTCGCCACGCTGGGCCGGCGGACCGGCACGTCGTTCGACGGGCTGGCCGACGAGCACCGGCAGATCACCTTCGCCGACACCCAGGCCAGGCCGGTGCCGGTGATCACCTCGCCGGAATGGTCGGGCAGCGAGAGCGGCGGCCGGCGCTACGCGCCGTTCACGATCAACGTCGAGCACCGCAAGCCCTGGCACACGCTCACCGGCCGCCAGCACTTCTACCTCGACCACGACTGGATCCACGAGGCGGGCGAGGCGCTGCCCGTCTACCGGCCACCGCTGAACATGACCGCGATGTTCGGCGAACCGGCCTTCGGTGAGAGCGAGCAGGGCGTGGTCGTGCGCTACCTCACCCCGCACTCCAAGTGGTCCATCCACTCCGAATACCAGGACAACCTGCTCATGCTGACCCTGTCGCGGGGCGGGCCGACGATCTGGATGAGCCCGGCGGACGCCGCGAAGGCCGGCGTCGGCGACAACGACTGGGTGGAGGCGGTCAACCGCAACGGCGTCGTGGTGGCCCGCGCGGTCGTCTCGCACCGCATGCCGGAGGGCACGGTGTTCATGTACCACGCCCAGGAACGCGTGGTGGACGTGCCCAAGAGCGAGACTTCCGGCCTGCGCGGCGGCATCCACAACTCGCTCACCCGCCTCCTGGTCAAACCCACCCATCTGATCGGCGGCTACGCCCAGCTCAGCTTCGCCTTCAACTACCTGGGCCCCACCGGGAACCAGCGCGACGAGGTCACCGTGATCCGCCGCCGCAGCCAGGAGGTCGACTACTGATGCGCGTGATGGCACAGCTCGCCATGGTGATGAACCTGGACAAGTGCATCGGCTGCCACACCTGTTCCGTCACCTGCAAGCAGGCGTGGACCAACCGGGCGGGCACCGAGTACGTCTGGTTCAACAACGTCGAGACCCGCCCGGGCCAGGGCTACCCCCGCGGCTACCAGGACCAGGAGAAGTGGCGGGGCGGCTGGGAGCTGAACCGGCGCGGCAAGCTGACGCTGAAGGCCGGCGGCCGGCTCAGGAAACTCCTCACGATCTTCGCCAACCCGCTCATGCCGTCCATCCAGGACTACTACGAGCCCTGGACGTACGACTACGACCGGCTCTTCTCCGCCCCCATGCAGGCCGACACCCCGGTGGCGCGGCCCCGCTCGCTCATCACCGGCCGCCCGATGAAGATCGGCTGGAGCGCGAACTGGGACGACGACCTGGCCGGCGACCCCTCGCCCGACCCGGTGCTGCGGAAGCTGTCGGAGCAGGTCAGGCTGGACTTCGAGCGGGCGTTCATGTTCTACCTGCCGCGCATCTGCGAGCACTGCCTCAACCCCTCCTGCGTGGCCTCCTGCCCGTCCGGCGCGCTGTACAAGCGGTCGGAGGACGGCATCGTGCTGGTGGACCAGGACCGCTGCCGGGGGTGGCGGATGTGCGTGACGGGATGCCCGTACAAGAAGGTGTACTTCAACCACCGCACCGGCAAGGCGGAGAAGTGCACGTTCTGCTTCCCGCGCGTCGAGGTGGGCATCCCGACGGTCTGCTCGGAGACCTGCGTGGGCCGGCTGCGCTACATCGGCCTCGTGCTGTACGACGCCGACCGCGTCGCCGAGGCCGCCTCGGCGCCGGACGAGCGGGACCTGTTCGCGGCGCAGAAGGGCGTGCTGCTCGACCCGCACGACTCCGGCGTGATCGCCGCCGCCCGCGCCGAGGGCATCCCCGACGACTGGCTGGACGCCGCCCGCGACTCCCCGATCCACCGGCTGATCTTCGAGTACGGCGTCGCGCTGCCGCTGCACCCGGAGTACCGGACGATGCCCATGGTCTGGTACATCCCGCCCCTGTCCCCCGTCGTGGACGTGCTCGCCCACACGGGGCACGACGGTGAGGACGCGGGCAACCTGTTCGGCGCGATCGACGCGCTGCGCATCCCGATCGGCTACCTCGCCGAGCTGTTCACGGCCGGCGACCCGGAGCCCGTGCGGGCGGTGCTGCGCCGGCTGGCCGCGATGCGGTCGTACATGCGCCGGCTCAACCTCGGCCAGGAGCCCGGCGAGTCGATCGCGCGGGCTGTCGGGATGAATGGCGCGCAGGTCGAGGCCATGCACCGGCTGCTGGCGCTCGCCCCCTACGGCGAGCGGTACGTCATCCCCACGGCCCACGCCGAGCAGGCCGCCCAGCTGGAGGAGCTGGGCTGCAGCCTCGACTACGAGGGCGGCCCCGGCATGAACGGCCCCTTCGGCGAGGCGTCCGGGCGGCCCGCCCCGGTCGCCGTGGAGAACTTCCACGCCCTGCGCGAGCGCCAGACCGGCGACGACCTGGACGACGCCGACGAGCTGCGCGGCCGGGTCAACCTGCTCAACTGGGACGGCAAGGGCGTCCCGGACGGCCTGTTCCCGAGGAGGAAGAAGTGAGCGTGCGGACCGTCCACATGGTCGCCTCTGTGCTGCTCGGCTACCCCGACGAGCGGCTGCACGACGGGCTCGGCGTGCTGGGCGAAGCGGTCGACGGGCTGCCGGCGGGTGCGGCGCGCGAGCGGCTGTCGGCGTTCCTCGCCCACGTGGCCGCCACCGGCCGGGCCGCGCTGGCCGCGCACTACGTGGCCACGTTCGACCTCAAGCGGCGCTGCTGCCCGTACCTCACCTATTACGCCTACGGCGACACGCGCAAGCGAGGGGCCGCGCTGCTGCGCTTCCAGCACGCGCTGAAGGCGGCGGGCTTCGAGCTCGCCGGCGGCGAGCTGCCCGACCACCTGGCCGTGGTGTGCGAGCTGTCGGCCCGCGGCGCCGTCCGCGAGGCGCGCAGGCTGCTGCTGGAGCACCGGGCGGGCGTGGAGGTGCTGCACGCGGCGCTGCGCGAGGAGGGCTCGCCGTACGCGGACGTGGTGGCCGCCGTGCTGGCCACGCTGCCCCCGGCGGGGCGGCGCGAGCGGGAGGCCGCGCTGCGGCTGGCCGCCGAGGGCCCGCCCGCCGAGGCGGTCGGCCTGGAACCCTACGCGATCATGGAGGCGGGCCGGTGAGCGTGCTGCTGTGGGTGGTGCTGCCGTACGTGGCGCTGACCGTGTTCGTGCTCGGGCACGTGTGGCGCTACCGCTACGACACGTTCGGCTGGACGACGCGCTCGTCCCAGCTGTACGAGTCGCGGCTGCTGCGCGTCGGCAGCCCGCTGTTCCACTTCGGCATCCTGGTGGTGGCGCTCGGCCACGTCGGCGGCCTGGTGATCCCCAAGAGCTGGACCGAGGCGGTGGGGATCAGCGAAGGGCTCTACCACCTGCTCGCCGTCGTCGTGGGCGCTATCGCGGGCGTCGCGACCGTGGGCGGCCTGGCCATCCTCATCTACCGCCGCCGCACGGTCGGCCCCGTCTTCACCGCCACCACCCGCAACGACAAGCTCATGTACGCCGTCCTCGCCCTCACCATCGCCCTGGGCCTGGCCGCCACGGTGCTGGCCAACATCACCGGCGGCGGCTACGACTACCGCACCACCGTCTCGCCCTGGTTCCGGTCGATCTTCCTCTTCCAGCCGCGGCCTGAGCTGATGGCGGGCGCGCCCCTGCTGTTCCAGCTGCACGCGCTGAGCGCGCTGGTGCTGTTCGGGATCTGGCCGTTCACCCGGCTGGTGCACATGCTCACCGCGCCGGTCGGCTACCTGACCCGGCCGTACATCGTTTATCGCAGCAGGGACGAGGGCCGTCCCCGGCGCGGCTGGGAGCCGTCGCGCTGACGTCAGGCGTGGGCCCGTACCGCGGTCAGGGTCAGCACGACGGCGAGCGCGGCGGTCACGGCCAGCAGGGCCAGGCCGAGCCCGTACGAGCCGAGCCGGCCGTAGATGAAGCCCATGACCAGCGGCGGCACGAACCCGCCCAGCCCGCCGGCCGCCCCCACGAGCCCGGTGACCGAGCCGACCTTGTCGGCCGGGGCGACCTGGGCGACGAGCGCGAACGTGGCGCCGCTGCCCGCGCCGAGCGCCGCCGCCATCGACAGGAACGCGACCGTGCCCACCGGCAGCAGCGGTGGCGTCAGCGCCTGGATCGCGGCCATGACGGTGACCACGGCGAACACCCCGGCCAGCACGCGCACGGGGCCGATCCGGTCCGACAGCCAGCCGCCGATCGGCCGCATCAGCACCGCCAGCACGACGAACCCGGCCATCCGGTACGCGGCGTCCGCCTGCCCCAGGCCGTACCCGGTCTGCAGGTAGGCGGGCAGGTAGACGGAGAAGGCGACGTAGCCGCCGAACGCGACCGCGTACAGCAGGCACGCCTGCCACGTGATCGGCAGCCGCGCTGTGGCCGTCAGGCGCGTCATCAGCGGCTCCCCGGGGATGCTGCGGCCCGGCGCGTCCCGCAGCACCAGCCACGACACGACCGCGTAGACCGCCAGCACGACCGCCGTGATGACGAACGGCGCCGCCGCGCCGCCCCACTCGACCAGCCCGACCGTGGTCAGCGCGCTGACGGCGGTGCCGCCCATGCCCGCGCCGAAGATCCCCACCGCGAGGCCGCGCCGGTGCGGCGGGAACCACGCGTTGACGAACGGCACCCCGACCGCGAACGCGGTGCCCGCGATGCCGAGGAAGAACCCGCCGGCCAGCAGCGCCGGGAAAGACGTCTGTCCCGCCAGGCCGATGAACAGCACCGGGACGATGGTGACGGCCGACACCAGGGGGAACATCACCCGGCCGCCGTACCGGTCGGTCAGCGCGCCCACCGGGATCCGCCCGATCGAGCCCACGATCACCGGCACCGCCACCAGGAGCGCCTGCTGGGGCGCCGAGAGGCCGAGCAGCTCCTTGAAGCGCGGGCCCAGGGGGCTGAGCAGGGCCCAGGCCCAGAAGTTCGCCGCGAACCCCACGGTCGCGAGGGCCAGCATGAGCATCGCCCGCCGTCCGCCGGTCTCCGCCATCTCGCCATCACCATCCGCATCCGTTCGGTGACCATCAGTCTCCGAGGGCCCGTCCCGCTCGTCCAGGCACCGCGCGGGGTCATCGCGGGACCCTGACCACGGCGAGCGGGCACGGCGCGCGTGGGCGGGTGATCTCAGCCCCGCAGCGTCGGGCAGCCGCCCCTAGAGTATCCGCGCCGCCGCGACCGTCTCCACGGTGACCACGTCTCCAGCGCAGAACAGCAGCTCCATGACCCGCCCGTCGGGGCCGATCGCCACGTCGTCCTCGGTGACGCGTTCGGCGAAGGCGCGCTTCGGCACCTCGAACACGGCTCCGAGCCGGTTGCTGGTGGTTCTCGTCCGGGCAGAACAGCCGGAACGTGTGGGGGTCGTCGCGTACTCCGGCCAGCGGCACCTGCCTCTTCTCCGTGGGGTGCCCGGGTTCACCGCCATCCGACCCCAGCGCGGGGTCGGCGAATAGGGCCGGAAGTCCCGACGGTCCGGCCGGCGATCAGGGACCAAAGGCCCTGTCGGCACCGCCGTACGGATCGGTAGCTTCTGACGCATGGAGAGCCGCATGAACAATCCCGGCGACTTCGGGCGTCGCATCACCCATCACCGCGCCAAGCTGGCCTTCACACTGGAAGAGGTGGCCGGCCGCGCGGACATGTCGCCCGGATACGTCCAGTACCTGGAGGACCACTTGGGCACGCCCGACAGGGACACGGTGGCGCGGCTGGCCAAGGCGCTGGAGACCACGCCCGAGGACCTGCTGGGCGGCGGCCACGACCGCCCGCCCGGCCGGGGAGCCGCCGCCGAGCAGCCCGAGCTGGAACGGCTGGAGCCCGGGGAGTGCCTGCGCCTGATCGAGCCGGGCGGCATCGGGCGGGTGGCGTTCAACGGCTCGCACGGCCCGACGGTGCTGCCGGTCAACTACACGGTGCACGACGGCGCGATCGTCTTCCGCACCCAGCACGGCGGCCCCATGGACCAGGACCTGCGCACCGGTGTGAAAGGCGTGGAGATCAAGATCGGTTTCGAGGTGGACAGGATCGACGAGGCGCGCCGCGAGGGCTGGAGCGTCCTCGTCCAGGGCCCCGCCCACCACGTCGGCGACGACGAGGCCCCGATCGGCGCCGACGTCACCCCGTGGGCGGGCGGCGACCGCCACCTTTACATCCGCGTCGTCCCCCACCAGATCACCGGCCGCCGCATCCACGGCCTCTAGCGAGTGGGTTCAGCCCACCCGGCCGTACGGACAGCCTCATACCGGACGCACCCGTACCGTCCGTAACGTCGCCACCATGGCGAAGAACGCCTTCACGTGCATCCACATCCACGGCGTGTCGAGCTCCGTCACCCTCGTGACGGTCGCCGTACTGACGATCATCGGCGACACCGCCGCCACGCGACCGTTCGCCGAGTGGTGATGCCGCTATGGGAGGATTTGTGCGCCGTGCCGGTCAGCGGCGAGTGGATCGTCGCTGACCACGGGGCTGCCCGCCGGCCGAGTGCTGCGGCTCGGTCGGCGGGCCCGGCACGCGCCTGTCACCAGTCGCCGTCGCCTTCTTCCTCGCCGTCGCCTTCGAAGATCTCTTCGGCGATCTCGCCGGCCACGATCCCGCCGACCAGGCCCGCCGCGCCGGCGGCGGCGACCGTGCCCCAGCCGGGCCCGCTGCGGTGGTGCTCGGAGTGGCCATGGTGATCGCCGTAGTGCCCCGGATGACCGTGCGGGTCACCGTAGTGCGCGGGCTGACCGTAGCCCCCGTGGTGGTCGCCGTGGTCATACGGCCCGGGGTGACCGAAGCCGCCGTGCCCGTATTGGGTGAGCCCGGCCAGCCAGCGGTCGATCTCGCTGGGCCAGTCGGTGCGCATGGCGTCGTCGTGGCTGACGGTGAAGCGGCCGATGGCGTCGCCGGAGTAGCGGCCGGCGCGCTTGTCCGCCTCCAGGATGACCTCCAGCCCGTGCGGGCTCGCCACGAAGGTCAGCTCCACCTCGCCCAGGACGCCGTGGTGCTGGGCGGGCGGGTAGAACTCGATCTCCTGGTAGAACGGCAGGTCCTGGTGCACCCCGTACAGGTGGCCGACTTCCAGGTCGGCGGACTTGAAGTGGAAGCCGAGCTGGATGAAGGCCTGCAGAATGCGCAGCTGGGACGGCAGCGGCTCGACCGCGACCATGTCCAGGTCGCCCTTGTCGACGGCCTTGGCGATGGCCAGCTCGGTGCGGACACCCAGGGCCATGCCGGTCAGCTGCTGGCCGGCGATCTCGCTGATCGGCGCCTCCCAGGGCACCGGGACCGTGAAGGGGATGCTGCGGTTCTCGCCCTGCTTGAGGACGAACGGCCCGGTGACCTGTGCGCGGAAGAACTCCCCTACCCCGGAGCCCTCGCCGTCGCCGTGCTCGATCTCGACCCGGGCGACCAGCCCCAGGGTGATGTGCTCGATGTCGGCGTCGAAGTCGCCGCCGGCCAGGCGTACCTCGCCGCTCAGCGTGCCGCCCGGCTGGATCCGGGGGGTGGTCAGGACGGTGTCCACCGAGGGGCCGCCCACACCGAAGGCGCCCAGCATCCGCTTGAAGACCACGACGTTGTTCTCCCTGTCGAAGGTTGGTGGCATGTATCAGCCACAGCCCTTAACGATCATCCTGGCGGCCTGGTTCCGGAGGCCACAAGAAGATGTCCTCGCAGGTAGCGCGATTGATCACATTGCAAGGCATTCGTGCGCAATGTCGGATTGACCGTAACGGGGGTCATCCCGGCGAGCCGGAGAACGACCTGCGTTCCGGACGGAGCGGAGCACGCCGGGAGCTCCCTCCGGTCACTGGACGGAAGGGCCGGCCTGATCGGTACCCGTCGATGACGTGTCCTTCGATGACGCCGCTGACGGCTGGTGACGCAGGAGCAGCTGATCCAGCTTGGCGTTCACCGCGGCCAGTTCCTGCCGGACCGCCTCCAGCTCGGACTGCGCCCCCGCGTCCGCCGCGGACGGCTCCGGCTCGTGCATGGCGTTGACCACGACCGCGATGAACAGGTTCAGCGCCACGAACGTGGACATCAGGATGTAGACGATGAAGAACACCCACGCCCACGGCTTGTGCTCCATCACCTCCTGGGCGACGTTCCCCCAGTCGTCGCCCGTCATGATCTGGAACAACGTGAACAGCGAACGCGGCAGCTCATCGAAGCGCTCCGGCACGATCTCACCGAAGAGCTTCGTCGCGATGACCGCCGCGACATAGATCATCAGCACCAGCAGCCCGATGATCGACGCCATCCCCGGCAGAGCGGTCAGCAGCGCGCCGACCACCCGGCGCATGCTCGGCACCGCCGAGACCAGCCGCAGGGCCCGCAGGATCCGCAGGGCGCGCAGCACGGACGTGGGACCGGACGCGGGGATGAGCGCGACGGCCACGATGATCGTGTCGAACCAGTTCCATGGATCCTTGAAGAACGCCGTGCGGTAGGCATACAGGCGGGCGGCGATCTCGACGGTGAAGACGGTGAGTGCCGTCCGGTCGACGGCGTGCAGCAGGCCGCCCACCTGATCCATCAGATGGGAGCTGGTTTCCATGCCGATGGTGATCGCGTTGATGACGATCACGGCGATGACGGCCCGTTGCACGAGCCTGCTCTCCAGGGCCACACGAACGCGTTCTTGCCCGGACACTCCCGACCATCCCCTCGGACGAGCACCACAACGGTTGATCATGGTAGTGGGAGCGTCGGCCCGCACTGGGTAGATGCGCACGGTCGGCGGATACGTCCCAGTCATCGCCTGTGTGCACTGCTCCGATAGCGTTCGTTGCAGCGCATGCGGGCGGGGCCTGCCCGCATGCGCTTCCATGACCTGCTCGATCCGGCGAGGCGGAGGGGAAACAGAGGTGTCGGCGAACCTGACTCATCCGTCGAGCAGGAAGGGGCGTGCCGGATGAGCGTGGCTCTCGGCCTGCTGGCCGTCCTCCTGCTCACCGCGGCCACCGGCTACTTCGTGGCGCAGGAGTTCGCCTACGTCAGCGCCGACCGGCTGACCCTTTCGGCCCAGTCCTCGGCGGGTGACAGGAAGGCCGCCAAGGCGGTCAAGGTCATGGAGCGGCTGTCGTTCATGCTGTCCGGCGCGCAGCTCGGCATCACCGTGACGGCCCTGGTGGTGGGGTTCATCGCGCGCCCGGCGCTGGCCGAGCTGATCGCCCCCGCGCTGACCTCGTTCGGCCTGCCCGCGGGCATGGTGGGCGCGGTGGCGCTGGCCATCGGGTTCGCCCTGGCCACCGTCATCCAGATGGTGCTGGGCGAGCTCGCCCCCAAGAACCTCGCACTGGCCAGGCCCGAGCCGCTCGCCCGCGCCCTGGCCGGCTCCACCCTCGTCTACCTCACCGTCGCCGGCCCGATCATCAAGCTGTTCGACGCGGCGGCCAACAGGCTGCTGCGCGCGGCCGGCATCGAACCGGTCGAGGAGCTGCACCACGGCGCCACCCTGGAGGAGCTCGGGCACATCATCGGCGAGTCCGAGGCCCACGGCCACCTGCCCGGCAGCCAGGCCGACGTGCTGGAACGGGCACTGGCCTTCTCCGACCACACCGCCGAGGAGGTCATGGTCCCGCGCGTCGAGGTCGTCACCGTCCCCGGCTACGCCACCGTGGCCGATCTCGACGAGCTCATCGCCGCCCACGGCCACACCCACTACCCGGTGCTCGGCGCCACCGTGGACGACGTGGTCGGCCTGGTCAGCCTGCGTGACGCCGCCGCCGTCCCGCCGGACGAGGCCGGCGGCACGCGGGTCGCCGACATCGCCCGGGACGTGCTCATCGTGCCGTTCTCGCTCACCTTGCCGGACCTGGTCCGGCAGCTGCACGAGCGCGGCGAGGAGGTGGCGTGCGTGGTCGACGAGCACGGCGGCCTGGCCGGGCTGCTCACCTGGGAGGACGTCGCCGAGGAGCTCGTCGGCGAGATCGCCGACGAGAACGACGTCGAAGCGCCGCCGGCGGTACGCCGCGACGACGCCTGGGAGCTGGACGCCGGCCTGCGCATCGACGAGATCGCTCTGGAGATCGATCTCAATCTCCCGGACGAGGACGAGTACGACACCCTGGCCGGACTCATCCTGCACCGCCTCGGCCGTTTCGCCGTGCCGGGCGACACCCTCGACGTCGAACTGCCCGCCACCCTCGATCCCCACGCGCCGACCCACGCCCGCGTCGAGGTGCTCACCCTCCACCGCCACGTCCCCGAACGCGTCCGCCTGACCCCCTACCGCGAGGAGCAGCCGTGAGCCTGACCACCGGCCTGGCCCTGACGCTCTTCCTGCTGATCGGCAACGGCTTCTTCGTCGCCGCCGAGTTCGCCCTGGTGGCCGCCAAGCGCCATCGCCTGGAGAAGGCCGCCGCCCAGGGCAGCCGAGCCGCCTCCGCCGCGCTCTCGGGCATCAAGGAGCTGTCGCTCATGCTGGCCGGCGCCCAGCTCGGCATCACCCTGTGCTCGCTCGGGCTCGGCGTGGTCTCCGAACCGCTGATCGCCGGCACCCTCACTCCCCTCTTCCACACTGTGGGCCTGCCGGAGGCCGCCGCGCACAGCGTGGCGTTCGTGATCGCGCTGGCGCTGGTGACGTTCCTGCACATGGTGCTCGGCGAGATGGCGCCCAAGTCGTGGGCCATCGCCCACCCGGAGCGGTCGGCCACCATCCTGGCGCTGCCGTTCCGCGCCTTCACGCTGCTGGTCCGGCCGCTCATCAGCGCCCTGAACGCCATCACCAACCGGCTCCTGCGCCTGGTCAAGGTGCGTCCGCGCGAGGAGGGCGCCAACCCCCGCACCCCCGCCCAGCTCCAGCACCTGGTGGCGGAGTCGAGGCGGCTCGGCCTCATCGAGGCCGAGGACCACGCGGTGCTCAGCCAGGCTCTGCACGCGCCGAACGCTCCCGTCACCGGGCTGATCACGCCGCCCGAGCGGATCGTGACCGTACCCGCCCATGCCACCCCGCAGCAGGTCATCGACGCCGCGGTACGCGCCGGCCGCTCCCGGCTGCTCGTCGGGCCGGCCACGGATCCCGTCGGCGTCGTCCACCTCCGTGACGCCTACCTCGCCCGCCGCCGCGCCGACCCGGCCACCGCCGGAAGGCTCGCCTACCGCCTGCCGGCTCTGGCCCCCGACGTCTCCGTCTCCGAAGCGGTCAGCCGGCTCCGCGCCGCCCACAGCCAGATCGCCCTGGTCCGCGACGGCGACGGTCGCGTGGCGGGCCTCATCGCCCTCGACGACTTGCTGACCACGCTGCTGGTCAACGCCTGAGCGTCTGATCATGCGCCTATGAGCGACCTCACCGACCCCCCGATCGCCTGGGTGGACGTCGCGCGCGAGATCCTCCACGGCATCGCGCTCGTGGACCCCTACCGGTGGACGGAGGCCGGAGGCGAGGAGTCCCACCACTGGCTGGACGGCCAGGCCAGGCCCGCCCGCGCGCACCTGGACGCCCTGCCGGCCACTGTCCACCCGGGAGTCTGCCGGATGGCTTACTCCCAACACTCATCAGGACGCTGCTCGCATCAACGCATGCTGCGGTGTCGGCTGTGGCGCATCAGCCGTCGACTCGCGGGTTGCGCCTTCGGCGATGGCGTGATCGGCGGCTGTCACGGCTGGGTCGTCGCAGGCCGGTGACGACGCCGGCCGCGACGAGCAGGGTGCCCGCGATGCCGGCGGGGCCGGCCTGGCCGAGGCCGAGCGCGAGGATGGTGACCAGCGCGCAGACCGGTACGAGCGCCGCCGTGCCAACGGCGGCACCAGGTCAGCGGGCAGCCCGGCCGGGCGACGGCCGCTCCGCGGCGAAGCCGGCAGCGTAGTCCTTGAGACGCACCAGATGCGGGCGAGCCGCCGCCGAGCGGTCGCATTCCTCCTGCGCAGGCGTGCCGAGAAAGAAGTGGTCGGTGCCTTCGCGCCCCAGGTGCTGGTGCTCGGCGACGAAGCCGCGCGTCTCCCGCTCGTAGGAGGCGAACGCCTGCGCGTGGCCGCCACCTGCAGCCAGCTCGCCGGCCAGGGCATCACCGGCACGCTGCGCGTCGGCATGCTGCCCTTCAACGCCTACGACCTGCGCCCCTACTGGGACGTCTGCCGCCTTCGCCACCCGCAGTGGAACTCGACGACATCGACGAAGGCCGCTACAGCACCCCCACCCTCACCACCATCTCCCCCAGCAAACGCCAATCGCCGGATCAGGTGTTGACGTGCACGATGTCCGCGTCGGGCTCGTACAGGAGGGGACCCGCGTGCTCGCCGAAGAGTTTCGCCACCAACTCGCCTCGGCTGCTGACGTCCACCTTGGTGAAGATCGCCTTGAGATGGTCGCGGACCGTGTGCGCCGACAGCCGTAGCCGCGCGGCGATCTCCGCCGTGGTGTGCCCGCGCGCCACGCACTCGGTGACCTCCCGCTCACGCGGCGTCAGCGCGTACGCCTCCACGATGATCGGGACGATCTGCGTCGCCGTCGCCGGTTCGAACACCACCGAGACCGGCCCCGCCTGACCGCGCCCGTCCTGCAGCACCGAGGCGTGGATGCTCAACCAGCGCCCGCTCTCACCGCGCACCCGAACCACGGCCGGGCCGGACTCCCGCTCGGCGGCCACGGCCCTGGCGCGGGCCACCACCGAGGCGACGGCTCCCGCCCGCAGGCTGATCGACAGAGGGGCCCATGGGGAGCCGCCCAGCTCGGCGAACCAGCGCTCGGCCTGCGCGTCGGCGAAGACGACCCGGTCACCGGCGTCGAACAACGCCGTGCCCGGCACGTTCGCCTCGCCCGAGGCGGCGCCCGGCCCGGTGGCGACGGCCAGCCCGGCCAGGCTCAGCGCGATCTCCGGCCCCAGGGCGGCCACGTGCCGCAGGTCGCGCTCGTCGAAGGGGGGACGGCCGTCGAGACGGAACAGGTCCACCACTCCCCACGCGCCCGCGCCGAGGCGGAAGGCGGCACGCAGGTTGTCGGCGTACCCGAGCGGCCGCATGAACTCGCGGAAGCGCACGCTACGGCCCGGGTTGCCGACGGTGGCCTGCCGCAGCGTCCCCGCGGCGGCGGCCGAGCGAGCGACGTCGCGGAAGGTCAGCACGTCGTGCGCGCCGTATTCGCGCTGCCAGTAGGTGTCGCAGTGCTCCTGCCCGAGGTTCTCCGCCCGCAGGGGCGAGGTGGGCAGCACGGTCGCCGGGTCGGTGCCGATCCAGGCCGCCGCGTCGTACGGGACGACCCGGCGCAGGCGGCGCGCGGCCGCCGCGAAGATCTCCGTTCCTTTGCCCGACACATCCGTCCGTCCGGCGGCGCGCGGATCAGCGCCGGCCGGCCCCCCGATGGTCCCCATGACGTCATGCTCGCACGCCGGCTCCTCCTCACCTATCCCCCGTTTGGGGGGTGGGGCCGCGGCCTCCTCCCGCCTCCCGCACCTGCGGGGGATGACGGCCCTGGATACCCCTGGCGGGCGGGATGGGTTAGGCGTCCGCGGCCCGGCATCGTCGATCGCGACAACGACGAGTCACGATCGAAGAGGAAGACCCGATGAGCGTCACTCCCTTTCCCGGACCCGGCGGCGGTTTACGGGCGCTGGGCTCGCGGCTCGAGGGGACGATGGTCCTGCCCGGCGACCCGGGCTGGGACGCCGCCCGCGCGGCCTGGCAGCTGGCCGTGGACCAGCGCCCGGCCGCCGTGGTGCTGGTCCGCTCGGCCGCCGACGTCGCCGCCACCCTGGAGACGGCGCGCGCCTGCGGGCTGCGCGTGGCGCCGCAGTCCAGCGGCCACAACGCCGCCCCGCTCGGACCGCTGGACGGCACCATCCTGCTGCGCACCGTCGAGATGGCGCACGTGCACATCGACCCCGTGCGGCGGCTGGCGCGGGTGGGCGCGGGGGCGGTGTGGGGCGAGGTGAGCGCGGCCGCCGCCAAGCACGGCCTGGCCGGGCTCGCCGGTACGGCCTCCGACGTCGGCGTGGTCGGCTACACCCTGGGCGGCGGCCTGTCCTGGTTCGCCCGCTCCCACGGCCTGGCCGCCAACCACGTGACCGGCGCCACGGTGGTGACCGCCGACGGACGCGTGCTGCGCGTGGACGCCGACCACGAGCCCGACCTGTTCTGGGCGATCCGGGGCGGCGGCGGCGCGCACGCGATCGTCACCGAGCTGGAGTTCGCCCTGTTCCCCGTCACCGAGGTGCACGCGGGCGCGCTGTACTGGCCCATCGAGCGGGCCGGGCAAGTGCTGACCCGGTGGCGCGACTGGACCGCCACCGTGCCGGACACGGTCACCTCCCTCGGCCGGCTGCTGCGCTTCCCCCCGCTGGAGAACATCCCGCCGACCTTCCGCGGCCGCTCACTGGTCGCGATCGAAGCGGTCGCCCAGCTCGGCCACGAAGCGGCCGGCACGCTGCTCGCGCCGCTACGCGAACTGGGTCCCGAACTCGACACCATCGCGCCCATCCCGCCGTCCCGGCTCGACCTGCTGCACCTGGACCCGCCCGGCCCCACGCCGGCCGTCGGCGACGGCCTCCAGCTGTCCGCCCTCACCGACGAGACGCTGGCGGCCCTGCTCGCCGTGGCCGGACCCGACGCCGACGTACCGCTGCTCACGGTCGAGGCGCGCCATCTCGGTGGCGCCCTCGCCCCGGGCGCCCTCCCCGGCGGCGCGGTGTCCTCGCTGGACGCGGCCTTCACCATGTTCTCCGGCGGCATCGCCGCCGACGCGGCCTCCAGCGCGGCCGTGCACGCCGCCCTCGACGCGCTCGCCGCCGCCCTGGCTCCCTGGCGGGCACCGCTGTCCTACCGCAACTTCAGGGAACGGCCGGACATCGGGCTCGCCTTCGAACCCGACCACGTACGGCGCAGGCTGCGGCAGGTCAAGCAGGCGTACGACCCGGGCGACGTGATCAGGGCCAACCACCCGATCGATCCCTCCCCCTGACCGGCGCGACCGCGATCACGCCGCGTTCGCGCGGGCCCCCAGAGTCACGCCCGCCGGCAAGCCCGCCACCCAGCCGGCCTGTGTGGTCATGACCGGACGAGGGGCGGACCGGCGGCCGTTTCACGTCACCGCGGGTGGGGGACAGCCCTCAGCGTGGCCTCCGGCCTGGGGGCGGACGGGGCACGGGGACGATCCACGGTGAGCGAGGGCTGACGTCATGCGCGGGTTGACGGGGATGGTGCGTGACCTGGCGGCGCGTACGCCCGACAGCCGCGAGCGCAGCGCCGACATGTGGCGCGCGCTGGCCATCTGCCTGGTGGTGGTCGGGCACTGGTTCGTCGTCGCCGTGACCTACCGGGACGGCCGGCTGTCCGGGTACAACGCGCTGGACGTTCTCAGCTGGCTCGACCCGGTGACCTGGCTGTTCCAGGTGATGCCGATCTTCTTCCTGGTCGGCGGCTACGCCGGCGGCGCCTCAATGGCCTCGCACCGAGCTTCCGGCGGCGACGGCATCGGCTGGGTGCTGAGGCGGACGGGCCGGCTGCTCCGGCCGACGACCGCGCTGTTCCTGGTGCTGCCGCTGACCTCGCTGATCCTCATAGCGGCCGGGGTGAGCACCGAGCTGCTCGGCCATGGGGCGTGGCTTGCCTCCATCCCGCTGTGGTTCCTGCTGGCGTACCTCGTCCTGGTGGTGCTCACACCGTGGCTGTACGCGCTGCACCGCCGCGCGGGGCTCGCCGCCCCGGTGGCGATGGTGGTCATCGTCGCCGTCGCCGACCTGCTGGGGCGGGGTCTGCACGTGCCGGTCGTCGGTCTGAGCACTTACCTGTTCGCCTGGCTGGCGATCTACCAGCTCGGCTTCTGCTGGCGGGACGGGCTCCTGCGGCTGAGCCGCGGGCAGGCGCTCGCGGTCGCGGCCGGCGGCCTGGCCGCCCTGATCGGGCTGACCGTGGTGGGCCCCTACCCCGTCGGCATGGTCGGTTACAACACGGCGCCGCCGAGCCTGGCGCTGATGGCGCTGGCCACCACGCAGATCGGATTGCTCCTCGCCCTGCGGCCCGCGGCCAACCGGTGGCTTCGCCGGATCGGCCCATGGAGCGCGGTCATCGCGACCAACGCCGTCATCCTGACCGTGTTCCTGTGGCACATGGCGGCGGCGGTGATCGCGGCCGCTGTGCTGGTTCCGACCGGGATCCTGCCGCAGCCCCCGCTGCACTCGACGGCGTGGCTGCTGTGGCGGGTGCCGTGGCTGGCGGCTTGCGCTGTCGTCCTCATCGTCCTGATCGCGCTGTTCGCGCGCATCGAACTGCGCCGGCCGCTGACGCATTCCGTCGAGCGCGGTCCGTGGCGTGACGGCGCGACCGTGCTCGGGTCGGCCGCCGTGCTGGCCGGGCTGCTGATCGTCGCCGTGGCCGGCCCCGGCTACCACGGCCCCACCGGCCTCCCGTGGGGCGGGGTGCTCGCGTACCTGTGCGGCGCCGCCGTTCTGCGCGTCACGCGGGACCGGTCCGTCCGGCCGGACGCCGGCCCCTGAGCGCGGCGGAGCACCGCGGAACCGGCGTCGACCTGGGTGGGTCTCACCAGCGCAGCATCGCGGCCACTCCGCCCCGCCTCGGCGAGTTCCTCCGCCGCTCCGGTCTCCAGCACGGTGACCTCGCCTCCGTGCTCGAAGGTGAGCTCGATCATCTCCTCCTCCAGCTCCTCCGGGGTGACGCCCACGGGCTCGGTGTTGCGCGGGCCCGCCTCGTCGAGCAGCAGGTGCTCGACCCGGCCCTGCCGCAGCAGGGAGAGGATGTCGTCCAGGCCGACCGCACCGTTGCCGCCCGACAGGGCAAGGCCCCGGGCGCGCGCGGCCAGGGCGGCGTCATGCCTGGCCCGCGCCTCCTCGCGAGCGGGGCGGACGAACTCCAGCACCTCCGACGGCGACAGAGCGGGATCGAGCACGGCGTCCATGTGGACGATCTCCGGGCCTGCCGGCAGCGCCTCGCCCAGAACCGCGGTGTCGCGGGGGTCGCCCACCAGCAGCAGCGTCTCCCAGCCCAGCCGCCGGGCCTGGCCCGCCACGTGCTGGGCCGCCTCGCGCAGGTACTTGGCCAGGTGCAGCGTGCTCCCTGACCGTGGCGAGGTCACCCACCGGGAGCTGAAGCCACTCGGTGCGCACCTCGTCACCGGCCACCTGCGCGAACAGGGCACGCCCCAGACCGGGACCGGCCGGGTCGAGCAGCTCGTCGATCCGCGGCTCCAGCAGGTCCAGACGGAGACCCACGAGCCTGGCCCGCTCCTGGTCGGGCCCTGCGGCCAGCTCCTGCCGCAACGCGGCGATCTCGTTGCGCAACCGGGTCCGCCCGGCCTGCGTGCCGGGCTCCGGCCTTCGCGAGCGCCCTCAGCCGTGCTCAGCCCACTCCCCCACATCCAGGACACTGTTGGGGATCCCATCACGAACAACCCATTCAGGTCGCGCCGTCGTACGACCTTCCGCGTTTGTGCTCGCTGACCTGGGGAAACATCACATTCGGCTGCTTATCGCCGCCATTCACGCGGCGCCCGGCGCCACATTCCGCCTCATTCGGCCTTTTCGTCACAGGGAGATGGACGATGCGTGTCCACGAGGCCCCGGCCCCGGTGACCATTGCCCCTGACACCCAGCTCGCCGACATGGTGTTCAGCGACGACAGGGTGAACGGTGACATGGTCCTGTTCCAGCGCCGGTCGGCCGGAGGCTGGAGTCCGGTGACGGCCAGGCGGTTCGCGGCCGACGTCCGCGGCCTGGCGGCCGGCTTCCTCGCCGCCGGGATCCAGCCGGGAGACCGGGTCGCGCTGCTGGCCGCCACCAGCTACGAGTGGACGGTGGTGGACTACGCCCTGTGGGCGGTGGCGGCGCTGCCGGTTCCGATCTATGAGACGTCCTCGGCCGAGCAGGTCCGCTGGGTGCTGGAGGACGCCGGCCCGGTCGCCGTGGTGGTCGGGAACGAGACGCAGCGCCGCCTGGTCGATGAGGCGGCCGAGGGCCTCTCGTCCGGACCGCCGCGGGTGTGGCAGATCGACGGCGGCGGGCTGGACCGGCTCCGCGAGGGCGGGCACGGCGTGAGCGACGCTCAGCTGCGCGAGCGGCGCCGGATGGTGTCGGCCGACGACCTGGCGACGATCATCTACACCTCGGGCACCACCGGCCGCCCGAAGGGCTGCATGCTGAGTCACGGCAACCTGCTGTACGAGGCCCGCGCCGCGATCGACAGCCTGGAGGGCATCTTCGGCCGGCACGCCTCGACCCTGCTGTTCCTCCCGCTGGCGCACGTCTTCGCCAGGGTGATCCAGGTGGCCTGCGTGGAGCGGGGTGTGTGCCTGGCGCACAACGCCGACCGTGCCAGGCTGACCGAGGACCTGGCCGCCCTGCAGCCGACGTTCTTGCTGGCGGTGCCCAGGGTTTTCGAGCGGGTCTTCAACGCCGCTCAGCAGCGGGCCCGGGCTCAGGGCAAGGAAAGGATCTTCGCCTGGGCCGAGCGGACCGCCGTGACCTACAGCCAGGCGCTGGACGATGGGCGGCCGGGCCGGCGTCTGCGCCTGGCACATCGCCTGGCCGACCGGCTGGTGTACCGGCGGCTGCGGGCCGCGCTCGGCGGCCGGGTCGGCTACGCCATCTCCGGCGGAGCGCCGCTGGGCGCCCGGCTGGGCCACTTCTTCCGGGGGATCGGCCTCACCGTGCTGGAAGGGTACGGGCTGACCGAGACCAGTGCCGCCGCGACCGTGAACCTGCCCCACGCGCTGAGGATCGGCACGGTGGGGCCGCCCCTGCCCGGGGTCGACCTCCGGATCGACGACGACGGCGAGATCCTGATCAAGGGCCCGATGGTGTTCCAGGGCTACTGGCGCAACGAGCAGGCGACCAGGCAGAGCCTGACCGCCGACGGTTTCCTGCGCACCGGTGACGTCGGCGCCCTGGACGAGGACGGGTTCCTGACGATCTCGGGCCGCAAGAAGGAGATCATCGTGACCGCCGGCGGCAAGAACCTCGCCCCGGAGCCGCTGGAGGACCGCCTGCGCACCCATCCGCTCATCAGCCAGGCGGTGGTCGTCGGCGACCGGCGGCCGTACACGGCCGCGCTGATCGCTCTGGACGCCGCGGCGCTGGCGTCGTGGAAGCGGGCCACCGGCAAGCCCGAGCAGGCCGGCCCGGGCGACCTCCGCGACGACCCGGATCTGCTGGCCAGGCTGCAGACGGCCGTGGACGAGGCCAACACGACGGTGAGCCGGGCCGAGTCGATCCGCAGGATCCGGATCCTTCCGGTGGACCTGACCGAGCAGAACGGATATCTGACCCCGACCCTGAAGGTCAAGCGTGCCTTGGTCCACAAGGACTTCGCGGCCGACATCGAGGAGCTGTACCGCTGAGCGGCGCACCATCGGCACTTGACCGGCTGGTCTCGGCCACGCCTGCGTCCCGTGACCGCGTGGTCGACGCCGCTCGGGCGCTGTGCATCGTGGTCGTCACCCTCTGGCACTGGACGTTGTCGGTCACCCACCGCACCGCCGACGGCAGCCTGTCCATGCCCAATCCGATCCACACCGTGCCCGGCGGCTGGCTGGCCACGTGGGTGCTGCAGATCATGCCGGTGTTCTTCCTCGTCGGCGGGTACGCCAACCTGGTCGGCTGGCAGCGGGCCCGGGCGCGCGGGACCACCGCCGGCCAGTTCGTCCTGGACCGGCTGCGCCGGCTGCTCTGGCCGACGGCCGCCTGGGCCCTGCTCTGGCTCGCCGGCGAGCTGATCGCGGCTGCCCTTCCCGGCCCGCACCGATGGATGTGGGAGTGGTTCCCCGGCTACCTGACGCCGTTGTGGTTCCTGGGCGTGTACGGCCTGCTGATCGCCGCGGTGCCGATCACCACGAGCCTGCACGCCCGCTACGGAGCCCGGGTCCTGGCAGCGCTCGTGCTGCTGATCGCCCTCGGCAGCGTGGCGCACCGCGGCGCCGGCCTGGACTGGGCGGGCTGGGCGACCGCCGCCCTGGTGTGGGTGTTCTGCCACCAGCTCGGCTACGCCTGGCGCACCTGGCAGCTGGGGCACCGGCCGTTGCCGCAGCGGCTCGCGATCGCCGCGGCAGGTCTGGTCGCGCTGGCCGGACTCACCGTGGGAGCGGGCTATCCCCTCTCGATGGTGTCCACCGCCGGCGAGCCCGAATCCAACATCTTCCCGACCAACGCCACCATCGCCGCCCTGGCCGTCTTCCAGCTCGGGCTGCTCGTCCTCATCACGCCGGCCGCCGAGCGGCTGCTACGCCGGCCGGCCGTCTGGAAGCCGGTGGTGGCCCTCAACGTGGTCGCGTTGACCATCTTCCTCTGGCACATGACCGCGTACCTGGGGGTGCTCTGGGCCTATGAAGGGCTGGGCGGCACCCTGCTCGCGCAGCCAACCGCCGGCTGGTGGGCGCAGCGCTGGCTGTGGCTCCTGGCCCCCTCTGCGGTGCTGGCCGTGCTGGCCGTCCTGTTCGCCCGGGTCGAGCTGGCCGCCCGCCGGCCCCGGAAGGCGGCGAGTCGCTGAGCTCGGCGGGGTGCTGTGGATCGGGCGTGCCGGGCCGCGCAGGGCACAGGTTGAGGATGCCGATGAAGGGAGCGCGCGGGCCCACGCGCCGCGCTCGGCTAGTGAGTGTCCAGGCGGTGCTGGAGCCGGGCACGCGTCGCTACCGCCCCGAGCACGATCATCACGACCCCCAGCACCAGGTGCAGCCAGTTGTCGGCCGTGTTGAACGGGACGAAGTTGGCCCCGCCGCCATGCGGGACGAACAGCCCGTAGAGCCAGAGCACCAGGTAGATGATGCCGCCGATGAGCAGGAACCCGCGTGCCGCCGCCCACGTCCTGGCCAGCAGGACACCGGCGACCCCGAACCCCAGATGGACGATGTTGTGCAGGACCGACACCTGGAACAGGCCCAGCAGCATCGCACCTGACTCGTGGCCGGCGAACTGCATCTGACCGTAATTGGTGGTGATGCCGGGGATGAACCCGAGAATGCCGATCAGCAGGAACACGGCGCCGACGATGAGCGCCGCCATCTGGACGGGCGTCTTGGTGGCGGAGGAAAGAACGCCGCTCATGGCGCCTCCCTTGTCGTACTGGTGATAGTCATATGCGCCTACCCGTCACGGCGGCCCTCACGCACCGTGACCTACAGGAGGTCAGGAATTGATTTCGTTGGCCTGAACGGGCAGCGCCTGCAGGAGTTTCGACAGCGGCTGATGATCAATGCAGGGCGGAATGCTGGTGAGAGACGACAGCGCCCGCCTTGCGTGATCACGGAAGCGCGCCGCTGACCCGGTCGAGCGCAGGCGCGGGCGGCCGGCCGCTACTGCGGGCGGTCTACCGCCACGTCTACCGCGATCTGGAGCGTATGGAGCGCATCCTCACGGCCAGCGACTGGACGGACCTGCGGCCGCCGTGCCTCACCGACGACCCGCCCGCCGACCGTTACCGCACCGCGATGGACGCCAACGTCCCCGGCTGGAGCCTGGCCCGGAGCGATCTCGCCCGCACGAGAGTCTGGATGCCGGTCTTCGCGGGCGGATGCGTGCGTCAGCACCCGGGGCGCCTCACCTCACGCCGGTCCCGGGTGGTAGCCGGGGCCAGTACGGGCGCGACCAGTACGGGCGCGGCCAGTAGTCCTACGGAAGGCGCCCATAGCGGGTTACGGCATGCTTTGGGCCATGCAGAACGTGAACATGTGGAGTGAAGAGTTCGGCGCCGCCACGGACGAGCCGATTCTGTTGATCATGGGTTCGATGTCGCAGGGCGTGCTGTGGCCGGACGAGTTCGTCGGCCTGCTGACCGCCGGAGGCCGCCGGGTGATCCGGTACGACCACCGCGACACCGGCATGTCCGACACCGTGGACTTCGAGAAGATGCCGTACACCTGGGACGACATCAAGAATGACGTCTACCGCGTGATGGACGCCCACGGCCTGGACAGCGCCCACCTGGTGTGCCATTCGGCGGGCGGCCTGCTGGGGCAGTACATCGCGGTCGAGACGCCGGAGCGGGTGCGCTCGTTGACCGTCATCGGCTCCTCACCGCTGGGCGGCGGCGAAGGCGCGGTGATCATGCGAGCGCTCATGGGCGAGCCCCAGCCCGAGGACAGCCTGCCCGAACCGGCACCGGAGTTCGTCGCCTTCTACCGCACACTGATGTCCACCCCTCCCCCGGCCGGTCGCCGAGCACAGATCGACGCCATGATCGCCGAACAGCGCCTGCTGCACGGCACCGGACTGCCGTTCGACGAGGACGCCGCACGCCGCCTGCAGGAACGCGTCCACGACCGGGCCCGCGACCTGTCCGCCGTGGCCAACCACCGGCTGGCCGCCGCCGCCGAACCCGACTTCGAGCCGGTGGGCGTGCTCCACCAGGTCAAGGCCCCCACACTGGTCATCGAGGGCAGCCACGAACCGGTCAAGCCGGGCCACAGCGCGCTCATCGCCGACCAGATCCCTGACGCGAGGCTGATGATCGTCCAGGGTATGGGCCACACCCTGCCGCCCGAGGTGCACGAGACCCTGGCCGACGCCATCCTCGCGCACACGGCCAGGTGAAGACGTTCGATGTCAGATCTCTGCACCCCCGCCATCGAAGTGACGGACCTGACGCAGCGCTTCGGCACCGTGCTCGCCGTCGACCGGCTCAGCCTCAGCATCCCGCCGGGGATGTTCTACGGCATCGTGGGCCCCAATGGCGCCGGTAAGACCACGACCCTGACGGCCGTATGCGGGCTGCGGGAGCCGACCTCCGGCACGATCAGGATCGCCGGCCATGATCTGCGAACCGACCGGGAGGCCGCCCTCGCCCAGCTCGGCATGATGATGGACGGGCTGTCCCTGCCCGAGCGGCTGACCGCCACCGAGGTTCTGCGCTACAGCGCCGGGCTGCGCGGCCTGGACGACGGCTGGCAGGCACGGGCGCGCGATCTCCTGGAGATCCTCCGGCTGGACGCGGCCCCGCGCACGCTGATCGTGGAGTACTCCACCGGCATGCGCAAGAAGATCAACCTCGCGCTGGCGCTGCTGCACCGGCCCCGCGTCCTGGTGCTGGACGAGCCGTTCGAGGCCATCGACCCGGTCTCCGCCCACGCCATCGAGCAGGTGCTCAAGCAATACGTCGGCGCGGGCGGCACCGTGCTCCTGTCCAGCCACATCATGGACTTCGTCGAACGCAACTGCAGCCGGGTGGCGGTGGTGGCCGGCGGACGGGTGCTGGCCGAGGGACCGGTGGAGGAGGTGGCCGCGGGCTCGACGCTGAACGAGCGGTTCGTCGAGCTGGTGGGCGCCGACCCGGTACGTCCGCTGGAGTGGCTGCGATGACGGGCACCCTGTTCGCCCTCAAACTGCGCCTGTTCCGCAACGGCCCGCACAACGAGCGCGCCTTCAGCCTGGTGGCCGGCCTTGTCCTGGCCGCCTTGGTGGCCGCGGGCTCGGTGGCGGCCTCGCGCGGCGTGATCGACGAGGGCTGGATCGCCGTGGCGCTCACCGTGTGGGGAGGTATGTGGGTGTTCGGGCCTCTGGCCCAGCCGCGCCACGAGCCATCGGTCATCTCGCGCGAGTGGTTGCGCGGCTATCCGCTGCCGCCGTGGCGGCTGGCGCGGGCGCTGTCGTGGACCGAACTGCTCGGCGTCGGCCCGCTGATCACGCTGGCGTGCCTGTCGTCCCTGGTCGTGCTGGCCGCGCCGAGGGACCCCGCGGCGGTGGCGATCGCCGTCGGGGCTCTCGTGGCGCAGCTGTATCTGCTGGTCTGGGCGGGGAAGACGGTGGCGGCGCTGATGGCCTGGTTGTTGCAGACCCGGGCCGGGATGACCATGGCGGCGACGCAGACCGCGATCATGCTCGCGGTGTCGTTCGCCGGTTGGGTGCCGATCGCCGCCTGGCTGGCGCCGCGTCTCGGCGAGGGAGACACCACCATCACCCTCGGCCGGCTGCCCGCTGAGGTCATCGACGTGCTCGCCGCCCTGCCCACGGGCTGGGGTTACCGCGCCGCGCTCGCCGCCCGCGACGGTGCCGGGTTCGGCACGGCGGTTCTGCCCTTGGCGGCGCTGCTGACCGCGGGGGCCCTGCTGCATCTGGGCTGGATCGCGCTGACGGCTCGCGCCCTGCGCCGCCCACCTCGCCGGGCGGCGCCTCAGCGGCCGGCCGTACCGGGACGTCCGCTGTCGTTGCCGTTCACCAGCCCGCAGGTGTCGGCGGTCGTGTCGCGAGAGCTGGCCACCTGGGTGCGCGACCCGGCGCGGGGAGTGGAACTGCGCAGCGCCTGGCTGACGCCGCTGCTGATGGCGGGCATCATCGCGCTCACCGGCTGGAGTTGGGCGTTGCCCTTCGTGGGAGCGGCGGCGGCGGTGTTCGGGGGGATGGTCGCGATCAACACGTATGCCCTGGACGGCACGGCCTTGTGGCAGCTTGTCACCACACCAGGCGCTGCCAGGGCTGACGTGCGAGGGCGCATGGTCGCGTGGGCGTTGCTGTTCGGGGTCCCGTCCGTGGTGCTCGCGGCCGTGCTGTGGGCCGCGACCGGCTCGCCCGCGGGTGGTGCCGCCGTCGGCGGCGCCATCGCCGCGGCGGCGACCGCCTGCGCCCTGGCGCCGCTGCTCGCGCTCGTGATGCCGGCCGTGGGCACCGATGCCCGCGACCGCGTCTATCCCGGGCAGCAGGCGGGTGATCCGACCGGAGCGCAGATGACGATCTTCTGTCTGGTCCTGCCGGCCGCCTTCCTGCCAGGTGTGATCGGCGCGGTGTCCGGTGGCCTGCCGTGGGTGACCGTCCTGGCCGGGATCCTCCTGGCCGGCACCGTCCTGTACGCCACCCCGGCGCTCACCGTACGGCTGCTCCATCGGCGCGGCACCAGCCTGCTGGATGCGATCGCCGCCCGCGACGCCGCCGTCCTCCGCGCCCCTGCCCGGAAGGCACAGCGTCCACGCTGATCTGGCACGACGCTCACGGCGGCCTTGCCACGGGCATGGCGCGTGGGCCGCGACCAACGGGTCTCGACGTGCGCACGATACTGTGAGAACATATTCCCGATTTGTTTTTATAGACACAAGGGGAGCTCGGATATGCGAGCCATCATCATCGGGGCGGGGATCGCCGGGCTGGCGGCGACGCTGCGACTGCATCAAGCGGGTTGGGAGACGCTGGTCATCGAGCGCGCGCCACAGCGTCGCGGTGGCGGCTACGGGGTGACGTTCGGCGGCATCGGCTATGACGGGGCCGAGCGGATGGGCGTCCTGCCGGAGTTGCAGCGGCGCGCGTTCGTGACGCGCGAGCTGGTCTACCGCAAGCCCGACGGGGCACGCCGCTTCTCCCTCGACGCTACGACGATCGCGGCCACCATGGGCAACAGGTCGTTCACCATCCTGCGCGGCGACATCGAGGCCGTGCTGTACGAGGCCGTCGCCGATCACACGACGATCCGGTTCGGCACCACGATCACCGCCGTCGAGCAGGACGCGGACGCGGTGCGCGTCACCCTCAGCGACGGGAGCACCGAGCACGCCGACCTGCTGATCGGCGCCGACGGGCTGCACTCGGCGACGCGCACGCTGGTATTCGGCCCGGAAGAGGACTACCGGCTCGACCTGGAACACCGGGTCGCGGTCTACATGCTGAAGGAGCCGCCGGCCGAACTGCCCGCCCAGACGACCGGCTCGATCAGCGCGGACGGACGCACGTTCGCGATGATGAGCGTCGGCGACGGCCGTACCGCCGCCTTCTTCGGCTACCGCACCGACGGCGGCCGGGCGGGGGCGTCGCTGGAGGAGCTGCACGAGCTCTACAGCGACATGGGATGGCTCGTCCCCCACGCCCTGGAAGGGCTGAAGACGGCAGATTCGGTCTACTTCGACAGCATCAGCCAGATCGTGGTCGACCGCTGGAGCAGAGGCAGGATCGCGCTGCTCGGCGACGCCGCTTGGTGCGTGACCCTGTTCGCCGGCTACGGCTCCTCGCTGGCCGTCGGCGGCGCCGACCGGCTCGGCGCCGCCCTGGAGCGCCACGGCCACGACGTCCCGGCCGCGCTGGCGGACTGGGAGGCCGAGCTGCGGCCGGAGGCGGAGAAGAAGCAGAAGCTCGGCCGCCGGGTCAAGGGGGTGTACGCCCCGCGCAACCCGCTGCTGCTGGAGCTGACCCAGCTTCCCTTGCGGCTGTCGTCGTGGGGGCCGGTACGCCGCCTGATCGAGCGCGGCTTCCAGCTGGCGGGTTGAGGGGATGGCGATGCGTGTACTGGTCATGGGCGGCACCCACCACGTCGGCCGCGCGGTGGTGGAGGTCGCGCTGCGGCGCGGCGACACTGTCACCACGCTCAATCGCGGCCTGTCGCGCCCGCCCGCACCGGGGGTGGAAGCGCTGGTCGCCGATCGGACCGACCCCGACGCGGTACGACAGGCGCTCGGCGAGCGTTCCTGGGACGCGGTGATCGACACCTGGGCGTGGGCGCCGAGCGTGGTCCGGGACAGCGCCCGGCTGCTGGCCGGACGGACGGGGCACTACGGTTACGTTTCCAGCCGCGCCGTCTACGCCTGGCCCTGGCCGGCCGGAGCCGACGAGAGCGCGCCGCTCGTGGCCGGTGATCCCGACGTACAGGACGGCACCGACTACGCCGCGGCCAAGCGTGGCGGCGAGCTGGCCGTGCTGGAGGCGTTCGGAAAGCGTGCCCTGCTGGCCAGGGCGGGCATGATCCTCGGCCCGTACGAGGACGTCGGGCGGATTCCCTGGTGGCTGCGGCGGCTCGAAAGGGGCGGCCCCGTGCTCGCCCCGGGACCGGACGACGCGGCCCTGCAGTACATCGACGCGATCGACCTGGCGGCCTGGATGCTGGCGGCGGCCGAACGCGGCACCGGCGGGGTGTTCAACGTCGCCGGACCGGCCGGGCACACCACGATCGGTGACCTGCTCACCACGGCCGCGCAGGTGATCGGCTCAGACTCCGAGCTGGTGTGGGCGTCCCCGGAGCTGCTGGAGCGGGAGAACTTCCCGCTCGGCATGGAGTTCGGGCTGCGCTACCCCGGCAACCCCCACCCCACGGGCCTGCACGACGCCGACGTCCGCGCCGCCCTGGCGGCCGGGCTCACCATCCGGCCCCTGCGCGAGACCCTGGCCGACACCTGGGCCTGGCTGCAGCGCGAAGGTGATCCCGTGCCCCGCCCTGACACCCCGTCCCCGGCCCAGTGGTTCGACCCGGCCCAGGAGCAGCGCGTCCTGGACCTGGTCCGATCTCCCCGCTCCACGTGAAAACATGCGATTGATCTGTTTGGACCCATCGGAAGGTGCACCTCATGCCTCCCGCCTTCTCGGCCGCGGAAAAGGCGCGCATCACGCGGCTGCTCCTGGACAACGGCCTGAAGTTGTTCACCACGCAGGGCCTGCGCAAGACCTCCCTGGAGGACCTGGTCTCCGGGACCGGCATCGCCAAGAGCACCTTCTACGTCTTCTTCGACTCCAAGGAGGCGCTCTACCTGGAGCTGATGCTCGCCCAGATGGCCGAGGTCAAGAGCAGGGTCATCGACGGAGCGCTGCGCGAGGAGAGCGACACCCGCGCCGGGCTGCGCGCCTTCCTGCACGCCACGCTGGCGGAGCTTGACGGCAACCCCCTCTACGGCAGGCTGATGACGCACCCCGAGGAGATGGAGGCGGTGGTCAGGAAGCTGGACCAGGAACGGGTGACCTCCGCACCGGACAACCCGGTCACCGCGCTGGCGGCCTACCTCACCGAGCACAGCGACGACCTCGCCGGCGACGACCCGGAGGTGATCGTCGGCGTCCTGCAGGCCGTCCTCATGATGCCGCTGCACCGCGACCGGCTGGCCCGTCCGGACCTGTACCCGAAGGTCCTGGACCGGCTCATCGACATCGTCGCCACTGGCCTCACCCAGGCGAGGTAGAGGGGCGGACCAAGGACGCGAGAAAGGGACAGTGCCCTCTTCTCTCGAGAGAAAGGAGCCGGTCACCGGATGCGACGGCTCAGCATCAGCCATGCCGTCGAGCCAGATCACAGAACACGCGGTCAAGGCGCTGTCAGCTTGACGGTACGCGCCTTGCACCAGGCTGCCCATCAGCAGCGTGTCCGTCGACGGACACGCTGCATGGAAGCCAACAGACCCCAGCCGTTGCAGTCAACGGTCAAGGCGGCGCGTTGGCTTCGGGGCCGCAGAAGACCCTTGTGCCGGCTCCGAGACGCCCGTCACGAGCGTGGTCGTGCCGACCAGGGCGATGTCGACGCACTGCGCCACGAACGCGTCGTCCGCCTCGCGGCCGGGGCCGAACAGACTGAACCAGACGGGGCCGACGACGCGGATGATCAGAGCGTCGAGATCAGTGTGAGGAGCCAGTTCCTTCCGCTCGACCGCCCGCTCAAGCAGCGGCCGCACCGCCGCCAACCGCCCTTCCCAGTAGCGGCGGCCCACCTCGGCCAGTTCCTCGTGCACGCCACCCGCCGAGAGAGCCGTCATAAGGCCGCCGCTGCCGGGAGCGACGAGCGCGTCACGGACGCGTAGCGCGAACGCCACCAGATCGCCGCGCAGGGTGCCGGTGTCAGGCAGCGGGATCTGGCGGCCGGTCCCCTCGACCAGGGCATCGGCGAGCAGGCCGGCCCGCGTGCCCCAGCGCCGGTAGATCGTCGTCTTGTTCACTCCGGCCCTGGCCGCGACACCTTCGATGGACACCCCGTTGATGCCCTTCTCGCCGAGAATCGCGAGCGTCGCCTGGTGTACAGCCCGCGTGACCCGCAGGCTGCGGCCACCGGTGCGGCGCCGTGGTGACGATTCCTCCATGAACCGATCTTAAAGCAACTTACCGTTGCATGCAACGGTAAGTTGCTTTAAAGTGGCCGTGGCGCGAGGAGGTGCCCGATGAAGGTCGTGGTGGTAGGTGCCGGTCCTGCGGGAGCGACCCTTGCTCTGCTGCTGGCGCGGCATGGCGTTCAGGTGCGGCTGGCGGAGCGGGAGGCGTCGAGCGCGGCGGTGTTCCGGGGCGAGGGCCTCATGCCCTTGGGCGTGGACGCGCTCCAGGAGATGGGGCTGGCCCGGATGCTGGCCGAGCTGCCAGGCCGTCCCATCGACGCCTGGCGCATCCTCATCGACGGAGAGGACGTGCTGACCGTCCCCGAGCCCGTCGCCGAGCTCGGGGAGCGCGGCTTCCGCGTCGTCTCTCCCGCCGCACTGCTGCAAGGGGTGGTTGACGAAGCCCGGAGCCATCGCACGTTCAGCTACCACCCCGAGACCCGCTTCACCGACGTCGTACGCGATACCGCGGGCCGGGTGAGCGGGGTGCGGGTGGTGCATGGCGGGGCCGAGACCACGTGGCCGGCGGATCTGGTCATCGGATGTGACGGGCGGGGCTCGTCGGTGCGGACCCGATCGGGACTCACACTGACTCAGGAACGCGAAGCGTACGACGTGCTGTGGTTCAAACTGCCGGCTCCGGAGCCGCTGCGCGCGCGCTGCGATTTTCACATCATGGTCCGGCGGGGCCGCCATCCGCTGATCGCCTACACCTCCTGGGACGATCTGCTGCAATGCGGGCTGATCATGCCCAAGGGTGGCATGGCGGAGTTCCGTGGCGACGACTGGCTGTCCGCCGCCCTCGCGTCGGCGCCGGAGTGGCTGGCCAAGCACGTCATGCGGCACCACACCGACGTCGTCGGCCCGATAAGGCTCAACGTGATGGTCGGTCACGCCCCGTCCTGGTCGGCACCCGGCGTGCTGCTGCTCGGCGACGCCGCCCATCCGATGTCACCGGTCCGCGCGCAGGGCATCAACCTGGCGCTGCGGGACGTCGTCGTGGCGGCCAATCACCTCCTCGCACTTGCTTCGGAACCCACCACCGGAAGCGTCGACCGGGCATGCCGGGCCATCCAGGCCGAGCGCGAGCCCGAGGTGTCACGCGCCCAGCGGCTGCAGCGGCGCGAAGCGCGGGGGCAGGGGGACGCCCGCGCCGCGAGCTGGCGCTATGCCCTGGCCAAGCGCGGCGCCCGCCTGCTGGGCCGCTACGACTGGGCGCGGCGGGCGTGGCTGCAACGCCAGCACGACCTGCGTTTCGGCTCGGCGACCGTCCGCTTGCGCCCTCCCTCCCCCCGGCCCTGACCTGTGTTCCGGCCGGCACGCTTCATGCGGGTGTCGCACCGTCATGGACATCGGCGACCCCATGACGCATGCCACGCGGACCGGTCATGGGTTACGAAGGGGTGACCAGCACCGTGGCAGCGGCCGCCAGGCGAAAAGCCATGCCTTCTCGTCAGCAGGCCGGCAGGATGAGGGCGGAGGGCCGGCGGGGGTCGTGATGAACCTGCTGGTCGGCTGCGCGCATCGCGCTCGCGGTGGCGGGCGGCTCACCGGTGCCGAGGTTACGGTCCCAGCGCGGGTAGGCGGCGCTGGCGACCTGCACCCGGATGCGGTGGCCGCGCTTGAACCGGTGGGCCACCGGCGCCAGCTCGATCTCGACCATCCCGTCGATCGGCCGGTCGGCGGCGCACCGGCGCAGCGCGTCGGACACATGCGTGATCGCGCCCGAGGGCGCCACGTCGCTGACGCGCACGTAGAAGTCGGTGTGCGCCAGGCTGGAGGTCACGTGCAGCTCGGCGGCGGGGACGCCGATGACTTCCAGATCGGCGGGCAACGGCTCGCCGGTGTAGGTCAGGACGTCGGCACGTCCGGCCAGCACGCTCTCCCCGGTCCTGCGCGAGATGCCGATCATGCGGGACATCCCGGTCACCGCCGGGGTCGGGTCGGCGGGGTCGAAACGGTAGCGGTCGGGGGCGGAGTCAGCAGGCAGATCGCCTCCCAGACCGCCGTTCGGGTGCAGGTGGAAGCGCTGCGGTCGTACCTCGGCGGGCGGGTAGGCCGGCAGGTCGCGCCACTCCTCGGCGCCCCTGACGTAGACGCGCACCGGCGCCGTGCGCAGCCCGTCCCGGTCTTTCAGCAGGTGGGCGCGCAGCCAGACGATGCTCTCCCGCAGGGCCGTCATCGACAGCTCGGCGTCCCAGTGCTGCCATGGCCCGATGGTGAGGTACGGCTCGCGCCCCGCCTTGCGCAGCGCCTGGTAGTCGCGGACCAGGCCGGGCAGCGCGAAGTCGTCCCAGCCGCTGACCAGGTGGTTGGGGACGGACACCGCCGAGATCTCCCGGCTGTGGTCACCAGCGGACCACCACGGGTCCCCGGCGTCGGGATGTGCGAGCCAGTCCCGCCAGTGTGGCGCCACGGCGCCGATGGCGATGGTGTCGGCCTCGGCGAGCGGGAGGACGCGAGCGGCCCGCGCCCGCCTCTTACCGCCCAGCGCCACGGTGGACAGATAGACGGGTAACGGCTTCTCCTGGTGGGCGACCATGCTGATCCAGCCGAGGAAGAGCTCGAGAGCCAGTGCGCCGCCCGGATAGACCAGGTCGTAGGCGTTGGACCCGATCAGCGAGGTGCTCATCGCGCGCAGCTCCGGCCCGGCGCCGGCGGCGATCGCCCACTGCGTGTAGCCGTTGTAGCTCTGTCCCAGGGTGCCCAGCTCGCCGGTGAACCACGGCTGCCGGCGCAGCCACTCCAGGACGGCCAGGCCGTCGTCGCGCTCGGAGACGAACGGGGTGAGCGTGCCCTCCGATCCGCAGCTCCCCCGGCCGCTGACGACCACGACGTGGAAGCCGCGTTCGGCGACCAGGCGGCTCACCATGGCGCCCTTGGTCCTGTCGGTGTAGACCGAGCGGATCAGCACCGTCGGCCGGTCGCCGAGCCCTTGGGGAGCGTAGTGGTCGGCCAGCAGCACGACGCCGTCCGGCATCGGGACACGCAGGTCCTTCTCGATGGTCACGTTCTGGGTCTCGGCCGGGGCCAGTTTGGCTCTGCCGGCCAGCATCTTGGCGGCGATGCTCATGACGGATGTTCCTTTCCTGACAGTAGGCGCGGCGGCTCAGCGCGAGCCGCGTTCGTCACGCATGGCGTCCCACGCGTCCAGGGCGCGGTCGTCGGCGAACACGCCGCGGGTGAAGATCTCGATGCCGGCGCGCGAGACGCGCAGCATGGTCCGCATGTCGTGCACGTCCGTCACGCGCAGTGAGCGCGCCAGATGTTCGCCGAACGCCAGCGGTGCCAGCAGCCAGGTGACGTACATCGCGGCCCGCGCCGGCGGGTCGTCGCTGGGCTGCACCCACCCTTCGCTCACGCCCTGCTCCAGCCATTGACCCGTGGAGGCCACGAGCTCGTCGAACAGCGCCGCCGCCTCTGGGGCGCCGTCCAGGAACGCTCGTCCCAGGTAGCGGCGTACCTCCGTGCCCGCCTCCAGCATGGCGGCCAGTCCTGCCGTGTCGCCCAGGTCGGCGTCCGGAGTATCGCGCACCAGCGAGATCACGTAGTCGTCACACGCCTGGCGCAGGCCCTCCTTGGTGCCGAAGTGATGCAGGACCAGGGCGTGCGAGACGCCGGCCCGCTGGGCCACCGCGCGAAGACTCACCCGGCCTACTCCTTCGGCGCCGAACAACTCCAGCGCCGCGTTCCTGATCCGAGCTCGCGCCGTCAAATCATCCTCGGCTGATCGCATGGACAGCATGCTAACCATATGGTCAGCAGAAAGGGAAGCCAGAGCTGTCAGTCGTGATCATGCGGGTCGCAGCGGGTCACGGTCGCGCAGCCCACTGGCCGGCCTGTACTGCCCGCGCGCCTCGCTGCGCTACGGTATGGCCCGGAGTGCCGGGAAGTCTGGTCGGCGACGTCTATGGCCGCGCGACCGAACGGAGCCTCCGCGATGAATGACGGCGTTGACAGCTTGTCCGGCGACCCGCGGCGCGGGTGATCTCATGATGCGGCGCCACACGGCCGCGCCGGGCCGCGGCCGGCATCCAGCCGTGGTCATCGCGGCCGGGTTCGGCTCGGCAGTGTTGATCGGGACACTCCTGCTCGGCACCCCGCTGGCCACGACAGAAGGGGAAAGCCCGCACTGGCTCACGGCCCTGTTCACCGCCACCTCCGCCGTCTGCGTGACCGGCCTGATCGTGGTCGACACCGAGACGCACTGGTCGGTCTTCGGTGAGATAGTGATCGTCCTGCTCATTCAGGCCGGTGGCCTGGGCATCATGACGCTCGCCACGCTGATCATGGTCATCGTCTCCGGCCGCGTCGGCCTGCGGGCCAGGTTGTCCGCCCAGTTAGAGACCAAGGCGGTGGTCGCGGCCGATCTGCGTCACGTGCTGCGCAAGGTGGTGATGTTCAGCTTGATCTGCGAGACGGCCGTCGCCGCCGTTCTCGCCGTACGTTTCGTCACGGGATATGGTGAACCGCTGGGCCGGGCCGTCTACCTCGGCATCTTCCATGGGGTGTCGGCGTTCAACAACGCCGGCTTCGCGCTCTGGCCGGACAACCTGATGCGGTTCGTCACCGACCCGTGGATCTGCCTGACCATCGCCCTGGCGGTCATCGTCGGCGGTCTCGGCTATCCGGTGGTCTTCGAACTGCTGCGCACCTGGCGACACCCGCGGCGCTGGTCCGTACTGACCCGCGTCACCGTCGGTGCGAGCGTCCTCCTCCTCGGCGTCGGCACCCTCGCGTTCCTGATGACCGAGTGGCGCAATCCAGCCACGATGGGCCCCCTCGACGACTCCGGCAAGCTGCTGGCCGCCTTCTTCGCCGCCGTCATGCCGCGCTCCGGCGGCTTCAACACCCTGGACATCGGCCAGATGTACCCCTCCTCCTGGCTCGTCACCGATGTACTGATGTTCATCGGCGGCGGCAGCGCGGGCACCGCCGGCGGCATCAAGGTCACCACGTTCGGTTTCCTGCTCTTCATCATCTGGTCCGAGATGCGGGGTGAGCACCAGGTCAACATCGGCCATCGGCGCCTGCCCTCCGCGACGCAACGGCAGGCGCTGTCCATCGGCCTGCTCGGCGTCATCCTGGTCACGATCTCCACCTGGCTGTTGCTCATCATCACTCCGCACAGCCTCGACCAGGTGCTGTTCGAGGCCATCTCAGCCTTCGCCACCAACGGGCTGTCCACCGGCATCACCGCCCACACCTCACTGGCCGGGCATGTCCTGCTCAGCGTGCTGATGTTCATCGGCCGCATCGGCCCGCTCACCCTCGGCTCGGCGCTCGCGCTGAAACAGCGCACCCGCCGCTACGAACTGCCGGAGGAAAAGGTGATCATCGGCTGACACGCGGCCCTCCGCGGCGAGCCAGGCATTCTCGTCACCATCCCGGCCCTCCTCACGCGATATAGCTATTTTAGTTTATACTGAAATAACTGGAAGAGAGGATGGCGCCGGCATGACGCAACAGGATCCGCTGCTGGAATGGGTGGAGCGGGTAGCCATGTACTTGGCGCGTGATGGAGTGCCGCCGATCGCCGGGCGGGTGCTGGGCTGGCTGATGGTGTGCGATCCGCCGGAGCAGTCCGCCGGGGACATCAGCCAGGCCATCGGTGCCAGCCGCGCCTCGCTCACCTCCAATCTGCGGCTGCTGACCAGCATGGGGTTCCTCACCTGGCGCACCCGGCCGGGCGAGCGGACCGTCTACTACCGGATGGCCGACGACGCCTGGGCGGTGGTGGTCCGCAAGCAGATCGCCGGCATCACCTCCTTCCTCGACATCACCCGTGACGGCCTCGACCTGGTCGGCTCCGGCGATGCGCGGGCCGCGCGCATCCGCCAGGCGCACGCCACCTTCGCATGGATGGCCACGATCTTCGACAACGCGCCACCCTTGCGCCCCGATCCGGCCAAGGACGACCCTGCCAACGATCTCGACGATGAGGTGACCTCGTGAGCGGACAGGCGATCGTGATCGGCGGCGGCATCGGCGGGCTGGCCGCGGCCCTGGCCCTGCACCGGATCGGGTGGCACGCCGTCGTGCTGGAGCGAGCGGCCGAGCTGCGCGAGATCGGCGCCGGCATGTCCCAGGCCCCGAACGCCATGCGCGCGCTGGACGAGCTCGGCGTCGGCGCCCAGGCCCGACTCGTCGGCACGCCCACCCACGCGTCCGGTAACCTGCGCCTGCCCGATGGCCGCTACCTGCAGCGCGCCCGGCCGGACGATGCGACCGCCATGCTCGCCTTCCACCGCGCCGACCTGCACGAGGTGCTGCTCGATGCGCTGCCGGACGGCTGGGTGCGCACCGGGGCGGAGGTCACCGCGGTCCGGCAGGAGGACAGCGGTGTCACGGTGACCTACGGCGACATCGAGCTCGGCGGCGAGTTGGTCGTCGCCGCCGACGGCGTCCACAGCACGGTGCGCCGGCTGCTGTGGCCGGACGCGCCGCCGCCGCGTTTCCTGGGCCGGACCGCCTGGCTGGGCATCGCCGAGATGGCCGACCTGCCGGGCAGCATCACGCTCGGCCCCGGCGGCTACGTCCTCATCCATCCGATCAGCCGCGGCCGCGCGTATTGGGCCTACGTCACCACCGCCGGCCAACCGGGCATCCGCTACGAGGAGGAGAAGACCGAGGCGGCCCGCCGCCTCGCCACCTGGCACGAGCCGATCCCGGCACTGATCGAGGCCACCCCGGAGCAGGCGGTGATCCATGTCGACATCCGCGACCTGGCACCGCTGCCCACCTACGTCCGCGGCCGGGTGGCGCTGCTCGGTGATGCCGCGCACGCGATGAGCCCCGATCGTGGCCAGGGTGCCGGGCAGTCCCTCGAAGACGCCGTCGTGCTCGCCGCCGCCCTCGCCGGCGAACCCGCGATCGAGGCCGCGCTGCGCCGCTACGACGCCGAACGCCGCCCCCGCACCCAGGCCACCGCTCGCGGCGCTCGCGCCGACGGGCAGCGCACCACCTCGGCTGCCGCCTACCGGGCGATGGTGACCATGATCCGGCTGATGCCCGCGTCGTTGTGGCGCAAGGGCATCGCCGCCGACGGCAACGCCACCTGGCGGTGGCGGCCGCCGCATCTGCCGTCGCCGACCACGCACCCATGAGCCGGAGCCCGGGTCCGGCACCCCTGGGGCGCAACCCCACGCGGCTTCGCGCGGCGTGCCGGACCTCGGCCGCGGTGGCTCACAGGTAGCGCAGCCACAGGTACGGCACGCACAGCGCGATGGTGACCAGCGTGACGATCAGGCCGTACTTGGTGAACTGCCAGAAGCTGATGGGCGTGCCGTTGCGGGCGGCGATGCCGAGGACGACCACGTTGGCGGCGGCGCCGACGGCGGTGGCGTTACCGCCGAGGTCGGCGCCGAACGCCAGCGCCCACCACAGCACCTGGGCCGGGCCGTTGCCGCCGGCCGCCTGGACCAGGTCGGCGACGATCGGGCTCATGGTGGCGACGTAGGGAATGTTGTCCACGATCGCCGACAGTCCGGCCGAGGCCCACAGCAGGCCCATGGCGGTCAGCCCGAGCTGCCCTTGGGTCACCTCGGCCGCGGCCTGCGAGATCTGGCCGATCACGCCGGTCTCCACCAGAGCGCCGACCATCACGAACAGCCCGGCGAAGAACACCAGTGTCGGCCACTCCACCTCGGCGATCGCGTCCTGGGTGGTGACCTTGGTGACGGCCACCAGGATGCCCGCGCCCAGGATCGCCACCACGGACGGCTCGTAGTGCAACACCGGGTGCAGCACGAACGCGACCATGACCAGGGCCAGCACGACGAGCGACTGCCACAGCAGCCGCCGGTCGGTGATCGCCTCCCGCTCGTTCAGCGCCATGATCTCGGCCGCCCGCTCGGGGTCGTAGCGGAAGTACTTCCGGAACAGGACCCGGCACAACCCGACGAAGACGATCATCAGGACGACGACCAACGGCGCCATGTGGATGAGGAAGTCGTTGAAGCTCAGCCCGGCACGGCTGGCGATGATGATGTTCGGCGGGTCGCCGACCAGCGTCGCGGCACCACCGATGTTGGAGGCCATCGCCTCGGCGATCAGGAACGGCGCCGCCGGCAGCGCCAGCCGCTCGCACACCAGGAACGTCACCGGCGCGATCAGCAGCACGGTGGTGACGTTGTCCAGCAGGGCAGAGGCGACGGCGGTGATGACCACCAGCAGCACCATCAGCCGGTACGGATACCCCTTGGCGCGTTTGGCGGCCCAGATGGCCAGGTATTCGAAGACCCCGGTCTGTTTCAGCACACCGACGATGATCATCATGCCGAGCAGCAGGAAGACGACGTTCCAGTCGATGCCGGTGTGCTCGTCGTAGAACGCCGCCCCGGCGTCGGTGGCGTGGATCAGCAGCATGATCCCCGCTCCGCCGAGCGCCGCCGCGACGCGGTGGATCTTCTCGGTGGCGATCAGCGCGTACGCGCCCAGGAAGACCGCCACCGCCAGCCATGCGGTGACCGTCATGCGGACACCGCCCAGTCCATCAGCGCCTGCAGGGTGACCGCGCCGATCAGCCGCCCGTCCTCGACGACCGCCACCAGGGGGCTGCGCGTGCGGGCCATTAAGGCCGCCAGCTCCAGCACCGTGGCGTCGGCATCGGTGACCGGCAACTCGCGTGACTCCCTCGGCAACGCCTCGCGTACGGTCCGCTCGGCCAGCGACCGCAAGAACAGGTCGGCGTGCGGCTCGTCCACGACCCGCGCCAGCGCGGGATCGTCCCGGCAATAGTCCGGTACGGCCAGCCACAGCACCTGCGTGCCCGGCAGGACGCTCAAGGGCAGCCCCCGCTCATCGACCACGATCAGGCCCGGCAGATCCTGTTCGGCCAGCAGCCGGGCAGCGTCGACGACGGAGGTGTCCAGGGTGACGGTGGGAAAGTCGGAAGCCAGAAGGCGCGCACGCATCCACAAGCCTCTTTCGGGTTCGACGACATGACATCGCCGACCAGGCTTCCCGGCACACCTTCGATCAACTTATCAACGATCACCGGCCAGTGGTCACCCCCCTTCGCCGCACCGGCGAAGGGGGGTCGCGCGATCGCCGTGCCCGCACGCGGACGTGCCGGGCTATGACCGCAGGCGGCTGAGGAGGGCGGACAGCAGGGTGGGGCCCTCATGCGGGCCGAGATGCCCCAGGCCCGGCACGGCGACGACGTCGGTGCCCAGCAGAGCCCGGGCCGGCCTGGCGATGCGGGACGGCGGGTGCAAGTGATCCTCGGTTCCGGTGGCCACGACCACCGGGTGCCTGCTCAGCGGCGGACGACGGGGCCGGGCAGCGGCGTGGGCACCAGGCTGGTCTCCAGCGTGCGCAGATGGTGCTCCGTCGTCCAGGAGTCCAGCCGGTCCTGGCACCAGTCGCGGACGAGCGCCGCCCGGCGGATGAGGTGTAGATGGCTGGGGAAGCCAACGGGACTGCCTTTCCAGCGGGGAGTCAGATCGCCGACCAGGCTTCCCCGGCTCACCGGCCACGCGGGACCGCTCGCCGGCGGCGTGCCCGTGACGTCCCGCCACCCTGGCAAAGATCGCGGAGGGGGCCGCCGTCGGTCATGGCGGTCCAGAACGTCTCGGCGTCGGGATGGCTGATCGGGGGCGAGACGTCCTCGTCGCGCTCGACCACCGCGCCCGCCTCGGCGAGCCGTCCGGCCGGTCGCGGCTGCTCGGTGTCGTCGCACGGAGTGCCGATCACCTGGTCAACGAGGGTGCCGAGCAGTTCGAACGGACCTTCGGGTTCCGTGCGCGGCGGCCAGTACACCACCGAGAGCCGCCCGCGCGGCACCGGCGTACGGCTTGAAAACGTTGTCGACCCGGTTCACCGGGACATGTCTGATGCCATGAAGGTCACCCCCTCCCCTTCACCGGTCGACGGCGCAAGGATGACCGCACGCCAACCCTCTCCTGACCCGAGCCCCGCCACCCAAGTCCCTCGCCAGCAGGTTCTTAGGGATTTCTCGACATAGGCAGGTGTAGCGTGGGGCGCATGGAGTGGACGAAACGGCTGTCGAGCTGCTCCTGCGGTGACCGGGCGCGCTGTGCCGGGATCGCGAGGTGAGTCCTCAAACCAGGGAGCGCCATGGAATCGTCTCGCCTGGACGATCTGCTGACCGAGGCCGTGTTCAGCGCCGGGGCCCATTTCGGCGTCCTATACATCCTTGACGCCGACCGCCGGACCCTGCAGCTGGAGGCGGCGCTAGGTGTTCCCGCCGCGCTCGCCCGGACATGGTCCAGAATCAAGACGAACGATTGTGTGATGGTCGCGGTCGCGGTGCGGGAGCGGCGGCTGATCTGGCTCAGCGACCACGTGGCCATGGCCCGCAGCTTCCCGGCGGTGGCTCTGCAACTGCCGTACCACTTCGCGGTGGCCTGCTCACCGGTCAGCTCCGGAGGAGCCGTCTGGGGAGGGTTCGTCCTGGGGTGGCCCGCGACAGGCGAATCCGAGCTCACCCAGCGCCGGCGCGACGTCATCGACGGCATCGGCGCCAGAATGGGCGACCTGCTCCGCCGGGCGAGCGAGCGTGGCAGGCCGATCATCGCAGGCCCCCGGCCCCGGATCCTGGACCCGGTTCGCGCTCACAGGCCGCCGCCGCACGCCGGCCGGACGGCGCTGGCTTGTCTCAACGGCCTGCCCGAGGGCTACTGTCACCTGGACGCGCATGGGCGGGTGACGCTGGTCACCACGCCCGCCGCGGAAATACTGGCCGTGCAACCGTCGGAGATGGTCGGGCAACGCCTGTGCCAGGCACTGCCCTGGCTGGACGACCCCGTCTATGAAGACTGCTACCGTGCCGCCGTCGTCAGCCACCAGGCCACGCACTTCAGCGCCCGGCACCCCGACGGGCGGCAGCTGTCGTTTCACTGCTATCCGAGCGTACCTGGCATAACCCTCCGGATCACGCCCGCCACGTCCGGTCCTCCCGTGGTCGATGCCGAGCGGCGTGCGCGAGTGATCGGGCTGCACGACATGCTGCACCTGGCGACCTGCCTGGCACGGGCCATGACCCCGCAGGACGTGGTCGACCTGGTGGCCGACCACGTCATGCCGGTGAGCGACGCCCGGGCGATGGCCATCCTCACCTGGGACGGCGGCCGTATGCGCGTGCTCGCCTCACGCGGCTACAGCCGCCGGGGCCTGGAGGGGTTCCACGGCCGCCCAGTAGTCCGGCCGGTCCGCTGGACACGCGGCTACGACGAGGGCAGAGTCGCGTTCTACCCGAACTGGGAGGAGTTCCGTCGCACCTACCCCGACGCCATCCGGATCGACGACATGGGCGCTTGGGCGCTGCTGCCGCTGGTCGCCCAGGGGCGGTCCATCGGCACGTGCGTCCTGGCCTACGACCGTCCCCATCAGTTCAGCGACGGCGAGCGGGCCATGCTCACCTCGCTCGGCGGACTGATCACCCAGGCGTTCGAACGTGCCTGGCTCTATGACACCAGGCACCAGCTCGCCCAGAGCCTGCAGGCAAGCCTGCTGCCGCAGCATCTCCCCGAGATCCCCGGTCTGGACGTGGCCGCGCGGTATGTGCCCGCCACCCCCGGCATGGACATCGGCGGCGACTTCTACGACCTGATCCGCCTCAGCGACACCGAGGTCGCGGCCGTCATCGGGGATGTGGAAGGTCATGACATGACCGCCGCCGCGCTCATGGGCCAGGTGCGCACCATCATCCACGCGCACGCCGCCGCCGGAGCCGACTGCGGAGAGGTGCTCACGCACACCAACCGCCTGATGACCGAGCTCGCCCCAGCACGCTTCACGAGCTGCCTCTACCTCACGCTCGACCTCAAAGAGCACACCGCGTGCCTGGCCAGCGCCGGACACCCTCCGCCCCTGCTCAGCCACCCGGGCATTCCCACCCAGGCCATCGACACGGCACCCGCCCTGCTCCTCGGCATCGACCCCGATGCACAGTACGCCACCACGGACCTGCAGCTTCCGCCCGGCTCGATGCTGACCCTCTACACCGACGGCCTCATCGAGAAGCCCGGAAGCGACCTGGGTGACTCCATCGCCGCCCTGGCCGCCCGTTTCACCCCCGCACCTGGCCAGTCCGCGGACACGCTGGCGGATTCGCTCGTCGACTCGACGGCGAACGAGCAGCGTACGGACGACACCGCCCTCCTTCTCCTGCGAAACCGCTGCGAAGCGCCTGCCGTGTGATCGTGCACGGGCAGGAGCTCAACCCATCGCGAGGACCCGATCAGCACGGCGCAGGAGGTGGAAGGAGGAGTAGGCCGCGCCGTATCCGTCCGGCCAGGACCAGCCGGACACGTTCGGCCATGTCGTGGATCGGCTCGACGTCGTGGTCAGGAGTGGACGACAGGATCTCGGCGACGATGTGGCCCACCTGGCGTTCGATCTCCTCGCGCTGCTCATCGTCCCGGACGGCCGGCCGGTGAGCACGGCGCCAGGATCGCCACCTCATGTCTGCCTCGTCCGCGCGCCCGGCGGCCCCTGCTGCCAGGGCCAGCGGCCCTCCAGCTCCACTTCCAGTGAGAAGCTGTGAAACGTGCGCACCAGGACGATCACCGCGAGGACGCCGACGCTCGCGAACGTCGGGGAGATCGCGACCGTCCGGATGATGTCCGCGGCGACGAGAAACTCGCGCTCCAGCAGCAGCGCATCGCCGCGGTGGTACGGGCCGGGTTCAAGCCCACACCCGCCAAACGGCGTCTTGCCGGCGGCGCGTCGGACGTCCACTACGCGCTCGTCAACGGGGCTCCCGCCCTTCTCTTCGTGGTCAGCGACCGGGTCGCCGGTGTCGTGACGTTCGACCTGGCCGACGGCCGGATCGCAACCGTGCGAGGGATCGCCGCGCCCGCCCGGCTGGCTCGCCTCGCCGAGACCTGGCGGCGGCATGCACGGGGAACACCGCTCATCGCGCAGTGGTGAAACGGCATCGACGGGCTTTCGCAGCGCTCAGGTGTCTGTCGCGCGGCTGTGGTCGCCACCGGTACTCGGCGTCTCCCGCATGCTGAAGTCCCGCACCACAACCTCGCCGACGTTATTCGGGTTCCACACGGACTGTCCCCGATGCGCCGTCGATGGTGATCAGCTGTCCGGTCTTGATCTCCTTCGTCGCGTCACGGACGCAGATGACGGCGGGGATCCCGTACTCGCGGGCCACTGTGGGACCGTGCGCCACAGGGGAACCGGTCTCGGTCACCAGGCCGGCCGCGGTCAGGAACAGCGGGGTCCACCCAGGATCCGTGGTGGGTGCGACCAGGATCTCCCCTGGTTCGATGCGGGCGCCGGCCGGATCGAGGATCACCCGCGCCCTGCCGGTCGCCTGCCCGGCCGCCCCGGACATACCGGTCAGCACGCCGTCCTGTGCCGGCTCGGCGGGTGCGAGCATCTCCACGTCGGTCCCGTCGGACAGCAAGGCGCCGGGGACGATGCGCCGGCGCAGTTCCCGCTCGTACTCCGCACGCCGCATCGCGGCCAGCTCCCGCCGGCCGGCCTGATCGTGGGCGGCGGCGGCCCGCGCCTCGTCCAGGGTCAGGAACATGATGTCGTCGGCGCGCTCAAGCCGGCCGCGGCCGGCCAGGTCCGCGCCGGCCAGGAGGAGCTGTCGCCGGCATGCCTGGATGGCAGGCAGCCAGGCGAACTTCGCGAGCTCCCGCAGTCCGGTGAGCTGCCGCGAGCGGCGCATGAAGAACACCGCCAGCCGGCCCCGGAGCGGACGCCTGTGCCGTGCCCGCCGTGCCAGCGTCTCGATCATCCGTTCCGCCTTGGCCGCCGCCGCTTCGAACCGCACATCAGGCGCCTGCGCAGGATCAGCGACGCGCAGGTAGTTGGCGATCGTGGCGAACAGCGGCGCCGGGTCCTCGTCCCAGCGCGGTACGCCGACGTCGATCTCGGCCGCCGCACGCATGCCGTACGAGGCCAGGAAGCCGGCCAGCCCGATGTCGGGAAGCTCACCGGCGAAGTATTTCGCGGCGAGGTCCTCCGGCGGGGTGAGGAGGAAGAGGTCGCGGTGCTCGCGCGCCGTCACCGCCAGGTCCCACAGTTTGAGGTCCATCTGCGTGGTCACGTTGTGGGGCATGCCGCCGAGGACGGTGTCGAGCTCCTCGTCCGTGGCGATGCCCTTGAGCAACGCGGCGGGGAGCGTCCCGACGATCATGCCGGTCGCCAGCGGCCACATGATCCCGCGCATGTCGATGCTCATGACCGCCTTGTGGGAGTCCTCGGCGACCCAGCGCAGCCGTTCGGCGGCCGTGGCGGATTCGCCCGGCGGAACGATCATCCGCTTGATCTCCGCGACGCCGCGGTAGGCGCGGGCTCGCGCGAGAGCCGGGCTGGACAGGCTCGACACTATTCCGGCCAGCCCCCCGGGCACCATCCGCAAGGCGCCCTTGAGCGCGCTGCCGAGGTGGAAGGGCAGGCCGGGACGCGGCGCGAACCGCGGGTCGTCGAGCATGCGCAGCACGGCGCCCTGCACCCTCGGCCCGTAGACCTCCAGGGAGGTTCCGATGCGTTCGCGCATGGTCCTGCTGCGCAGGAAGTCGGTCACGTCGAAGTAGAGCCGGCCGCCGATCGACACCAATCGGGGCAACGGGTCACGCCGGTCGATCTTGGCGCCCGCTGCCTGGAACCACATGCTTCCGCCGGTCTTGAGCAGCGACACGCCCATCGGAGTGCACGGGCGGAGCATGCCCTGAACGTGGCCGAACTCCAGGTACAGCCGGGTGTCGCCGGTGTCGGGCGGCTGCGGGAAGAGCGTGGTGATCGGCCGGGACTGCAGCAGCCACAGCGCGCCCTCGGCGTCGATCGCCCATTCGACGTCCTGCGGCGAGCCGAAACGCTCCTCCAGCCGCTCCCCGGCTGCGCGCAGCTCGCCTAACTGCTCCGCGCTCAGACAACCCCCGGGTTTCGGTACGGCCGGCGTCCGCCGGTCGAGCACGTAGTGGTCGGGCACGACGGTGCCGTCCACGACGGCGGTGCCCAGGGCCGGCGCGGCGTCGATGACCATCTCGGTGCGGCAGCCGGTGATGGGGTTGGCGGTGAACAGCACCCCGGCCGCGACCGGGTCGATCATCCGCTGCACCACCACCGCCATGGCCGCCTCGTCGATGCCGGCGGCGTCCCGGTAGGCGACGGCCCGCTCGGTGAGCAGGGAGTCCCAGCAGCGGCGGATCGCGTCAACCAGCTCCGCCGTCCCCTTGACGTTGAGGTAGGTGTCGTGCTGACCGGCGAAGCTGGCGTCCGGCAGGTCCTCGGCGGTGGCGCTGGAGCGGACCGCCACCCGCCCGCCGCCGAGCCGCTCGTACGCCTCGACCAGCTCTCTTTCTGGCAGCTGCCCCGACCGGTGGGACTCGACGGTCAGGCAGAAGCCGCCGGGAACGCGCTCCCCCGCCCTGATCAGCTCCCCGAGCCCGGCGGCCTTACCGCCCACCAGGCCGAGCATGGAGCCATCGATGTCAGGCAGCTGCACCAGTTTCATCGTGCCTTCTCCCACGGTCGGCATCATTCACAACGATGCCGACCAGGCTTCCCGGCGCTCCGTCCCGGACGTTAGCACCGCCGAAGCCCGCACACCAGAGCGTTTGCCGCGCCACCGCATCGGAAGCACCGTCGCCTCACCCAGATGGGCTGTTCCTTATGGCTTCCAAGCAGCCCGGACGGGCGGAAGGGCGACCTGACGGTCATCCCTTCCTGCCCGCCTCTCCGATCGGGGGTGGAGGTGAAATGCGTCCTGCACCCGTCGGCAAGCGCAACCGGCAGCCGGCACAGCGGCGAACGCGGCCAGGCAAGAGTGCGGCGACCGTCCATGACCTCGTCTTGTTCGTTGCGTTGGGCAAGGGTTTCATGATGAGCACTTCGTCCGCCTCATCTCCCGCACGGCTGTCGCGCCCCGCAAGAGACCGCGCTTCGCCGCGGGCCCGCCAGAGCGACGAGCAAGAGGATCAGGGCACTGCTCAGCAGCACGGAGCCGCCGACCTGCCCCTGCGCCCAGCGCAGCCGCCAATGCCGCCAGTCCCCGGGGACGGACTGCGGCGTCCAGCTGGCGAACACCCCGTTCACGGGATGCACCACCACGAGCCACAGCACGAATGCGGCGATCACCAGCGCGGCGGCGAGGACGGTCGGGCAGAACCGGTTCATGCCCCGCTCCGCGATGGCCAGCGCGGTGGCCGCGATCACGGCTAGCGCCTCCACCAACCCGCTCGCATACGTGAGACGCGGGTACAGGCGGTCGTTCAGGTGTACGCGAAGCGTGGTGTCGAAGGCCAGCCCGACGGGCATCTCGAGCAGGCGCGCGAAGGTGAGGCCGAGGGTGGCCGCGACGAGGCCGACCGCGGCGATCCACAGTGCGCGGAGCCTCCACGACACGACAGCGTCCCTTCCTCATCGCACCCGTTCCTGCCGCGCGCCCACAGCGGCTGGGGGCACGCCGAATGACCATTCGATCCGGATATGTGCCGATATGCCAAGAAAATGTTGCATACTGCAACGAATCCGTGATGCGATGAGGCCGCCCGCTCACCAGCGACATCCGAACCTGCACACCTGCTGGGGCGACGAGCCCGTGAGGACGGAACCGACTGCAGGCACACCACCATGGAGCGGCTCAGCCAGCGCGAACAGCCGCCAGCCCAGCCGGTACCGGCGGGTGAGCGGGTCGCGTTGCGCCATGCCCTCGAGTTCGAGCGCCGCAGCGCCCGCGACACCTGACTCTTCTCCCTGCCGAGCCGCTCGGCGATCCAGCTGACACCGGACCCGCCGGCGACACCGGCGCATTCTCGCTCTTCCCCTGTCCGTTCATAACGAAAGCGTTGCACTCATGTTGCGCTAGCTGCACTCAGTTTTGCGCTCATCGCAACAGGTCGCATACGTTTGCGAATCCATGCAAGCGGAGGCGAGGGTGGTCACTCAAACTCAACCGCATGCCCGTCACCATCGTCGGCGGCGTGCTCACCGCGTGCATCGCGTTCCTCATCGACTGGCTCGGCGGTCTGGCCGAGCACGCGCTCAAACCACGCGGCATGTGATCCCGCCCCCGCACATCCCCCCCGTTTCGTCAGGCAGTTCCCCCACGCAACCCCCACACGAGGTGTTTCTGACATGCGTTTCCGTCCCCAAGCTGCTCGACACCGGCGTCGTCTACACCGAGACCGACAAGGGGCAGACCTGCAACTTCGGTGAGGTGTTCACCACCGACGGCCGGATCGCCGCGCTCGGGCTCACCGTGCTGGAGGACGACAAGAAGTTCTTCCCGATCTACAACGCCGCGGTGACCGTGCGGCAGGAGACCTTCGAGAAGCACCCGGCACTGGAGAAGGTGCTCCAGCCCGTCATCGACAAGCTCGACGACGCCACCATGCAGCAGCTCAACGCACAGGTGGACGTCGAGGGCAAGGAGCCGGACAAGGTCAGCGAGGAGTGGCTGAGCAAGGAGGGCTTCCTGAGCTCGTCCGCCGCCTGACAGCCCGCCTGCCCGCACCCTGAGGACGAGGATGGAACAGCCCCGCACAGCACCAGCACCCCCGCCATCACGGCGCCTGCACGCCTGGGAACGCCGGACCGATCCCGTGCTGCTCGGCGTCGGCCTGCTGTTCCTGGCCAGCTGGGCACTTCCCATCGTGCTGCCCGAGCTGCCGGAGAACGCCGACCGATGGATGGAACGCGCCCAGCAGACGGCCTGGGCGCTGTTCGCCGCCGACTACGCCATCAGGGTGTGGCTGTCCGACCGGCGCGGGCACTTCATCGCCACCCACATCCCCGCGTTGCTGGTCGTCCTGCTGCCGCTGCTACGGCCGCTGGCCGTGCTGCGCTCGCTGCTGCTGCTCACCGCGCTGATGCGCCGGGTCACGCTGCCGCTACGCATGCGGGTGACCGTGTACGTCAGCGGCTGGGCCTGCTTCCTGGCCCTGGTCGGCGCCATCGCGGTGCTGGACGCCGAACGCCGCTCCGCCGAGCCGACGATCGTCACCCTGTCCGACGCCCTGTGGTGGTCACTGACGACGATGACGACGGTGGGCTACGGAGATCTGTATCCGACGACGCTGGAGGGCCGGCTGATCGCGGCGACGTTGATGCTTTCAGGCATCGCGCTGCTCGGCGTCGTCACCGCCTCGATCGCCGCCTGGTTCGTCGAACGCTTCCAGCAGACCTCGGCCGCGGAGACGCGCAACGAGGCCGACCTCCGACTCGTCCTGGCCGAACTGCGGGAGGTGCGCGACCGGCTGGACGAGATCACCCGGCGACAGGACGACGACGTGAGCGGCGCCACGGCCCCGGACCGGTGAGCCGGGGCGAGGATCGGCGGCGACCTGTACGAGGTCGTCATCACGCCCCACGGGGTGCGACTGCTCGTCGGGGACGTCCAGGGCAAGGGGCTCGACGCGGTCGAGACCGCCACCTGGGTGCTCGGCGCCTTCCGCGAGGCCGCCTACGATGAACCCGCGCTCGACGACGTGAGCGAGCGACTGAAGTCGAGCCTGTCCCGGCACCTGAGCGGAGAGAAGTTCGTGACCGCGATCATCGCTGCTCATGGTGTCCGGCCTGTCGATGGCCGCCGGCACCGCCCTGGCGCTCGGTGACGCCGCCCGTGCGGGGGCGGCGGCCGCCGCCGTGATCGCCCGCACCCCGGAGATCCTCTTCCTTCTGGGGGTCGCCGCCACACTGTTCGGGCTCGCGCCCAGGGCCGTCCCCCTGACATGGGCCGTGCTCGCCCTCGGCGTCGTCGTACGCTTCTGGGGCGCGGACCTGCCGGGCTGGGCTCGAGGGCTGTCCCCGTTCGACCACATCCCCCGGTTGCCGGTCGAGGACTTCCGCCTCGCCCCGCTGGTGATGCTCACCGCGCTCGCGGCGGGCCTGCTTCTCATCGGCCTGTACGGCTTCCGCAGCCGCGATCTGAAGGGCACATAGGCCCCAACTGGGCCATCTCTATGTCTGGAGCATGGACAAGGCGAAGCCCGTCTCCGGCACCTGGCGGCCTGGACGGGCGGCGGTGATCGTGCCGACGGTCGTCACGGCCTTGGCGCCCTTTGGGCGACGAGTGTTCCAGGTGGGTACCTGGTGTGGCTGGCGTTGATCGCCAAGGCCTCCGCGCCTGCAGGAGACGATGGCTGAGCTCACCCGCGCCGCCCAGGCGCTGCACCTGGAAGCGCACAGAGCGGCCGGCCTGCCGGCGACCCGGCGGAGCGCCGCCATGGTCACGATGTGCGTGAACAGCGCGCTGACGTACCCTGCTCACCCAACCGCCCGAAACGCTCACGGCGTACGGCCTCGACGACCTCGACGCGTTCCTGACCGACCTCATCGACACCGTGTATCCCCCAGCAGGCCGATGACTCCGCTCGACGACACGAAGACCTGAACGACTCCACTGGAAACCGTCCGGACCAAGGTCTCACTCAAGAGCACCGACGAGAACCCCGACCGGGTCGCCGCCGTACGCGCTCATCTGGGCCTACCTGCGCAGCGGGCTCCACCCCGAAGACCCGGCGTGGACGCGGGCCACCGCGGCGCTCGCCGCCGGCATCCCGCCCATCGGACGCGTCTAATCGAAGTAGGCCCCGCGTCATCGGCCAGGCGGAGCGTCAGGTACGCCTTCGCCGGGGGCGGCCCGTGGAGGAGTCCTCGGCGTACGGGGACGAGCGCACGCAGGAGGTCCGTCAGCGCGGGCTGGATGCGGGTGACGGCCCGCAGAGAGGATCACGGCGAGAAGCGTGGTGATCACGCCGCCGCGGGCCACACCTCGGCGGCGATGGCGTCCGGGACGCCCGCCCCATCGGAGCAGCGCAGATCAAGAAGCGCCTGTGCGCCGAAACGGGCCCGCTGTCCCCCGCGGACCGGGACAGGTACATCCCTGGATTTGAGCGCGCCCGGCCCCGCCCGGCCGGGTGTGCGGCCTATTTCCGGCGCATTTCAGCGTTGCGCTCATGGACGCGATGAAAGCTATTTATCGCGTCCATGAGCCGGTGGCGGATCAAAGCGTTTGATATCCGACCGAGATCGGCCACGAAGTGCTGCTGCATTTAGCGTTTGATTTGACGGAATTGGCGACCCATGGGCCGTACAGCGTGGTGTAGCCACCGCTGCTGTTCTGGCAGAAGAGCACGACCCGTGTCTGCGTCACTCCAGTGCCGCTGCACAGCGCCCAGCCGGTGCCGCCGGGAGTGCCGATCTGCGCGTCCGTGCTGCAGGTCGCCGCCTGAGCGGGGGAAGCCGGCGAAAGGAGAGTCGTCGCGGCGGCGATCCCGGCCGCGGCGGCCGCCGAAACGGCGAATTTCTTGATGCGACCCATCAACTACCTCCTGCGGTGTCGATCAGCACCGCTTGATGATAGCCACGGCATTGACGGATGGCCATAGGGAATGGCATCGGGTTTTGCGGGCATTTTTACGGGCCGGCCGCAGGGGGATTGGTTCATGGTCCGGAAAAGAAATGGTCCGTCAGTGAGGCGTTTTTGATGCCCGGCGGGCCTCCCGGTCGGGAGGCCCGCCGCGCCGGCTCACCTCCGGATGTAGAGGCGGTGGAGCGGCCCCACCAGGATCTTGTTGCACTTGTAGTCCTTCGCGTAGCCGACGGCCTTGTAGTAGCGCCCCGCGACCTGGCACGCCTGCTTGACGGCGAACACTCCCATGAAGTGCCACTTCGCCGCTGCGGTCGAAGCAGCGGCGAGGGAGGCGGAGGCGCTGCTCGTGACGGCAGGGCTTGCCTGGGCGGAGGCCGCCGAGATGCCCGCCACGCCCGGCGCCAGCGAGACCGCCGCGGCTGCGGCGAGTGCGGCCATGGTCATACGAACCCGCATGACGATCGCTTCCTCTCCTGAGATGGATGAACACCTTGTCTGACCTTGCGGAACCGACGGTAAGGCGGGGCATGTGGAGGACTCGTTGAGGATGTGTTGACTCAGGTACGGCGGTCCCAGCCGCGCTCGCGCCCTCGGCGGCCAGGAGGTGCGAGGCGCTCACCTGCGCGAGGCCGCGACGGCGCTCCGGTCGAGGAGGTGCCGCTCACGCTGCGCAGCGGCCCCGAAGCCGACATTTCTCCTCCAAACAGGCCGATAGCGAGCACAGGCTCTAGAGGCGGACAAAAGAACATGATAATGATTATCACTGCACATCTGAGTGAGACTGTGCTGCTCTTGGCCGTCGTGCGTATATCTGGAGGAGACCCATGCCGGAAGCGCCCCCCTCCCCCGTATCCGTTGAGGACGTCACGGATCTCGTCGCAGAGGTCCTTGGGCTCCCTGCCGCGGAAGTGGCCGCCGACACCGCGCTGACCACGTTGGGATTGGAGTCGTTCACAGCCGTCCGGCTGCGTCGACGGCTCCGCGATCTCGGCCTCGACCTGCCGATGACGGCCTTTCTCGGCGCCGCGACGGTCCGCACCGTCGCGGCCGGCACGGCCGACCCGGAAGGAACGACCGGAGAGGAGGGCTTCCCCCTCACCCCCTTGCAGACCGCCTACTGGATCGGCAGGGATCCGGCCTTCCCGCTGGGTGGCGTCGCCACGTACTACTACCGGGAGTACGAGCGCGAGACAGGCGATCCCGAGGCCGATCTGGCGAACCTGACGCGGGCATGGAACCGGCTGGTGCGACGCCATCCCATGTTGCGGATGATCGTCGACCGGCAGGGCCGCCAGCACATCCTGCCGGACGCCGGCCCGTACGAGATCGCCGTCGAGGACCTGCGCGGGGCAGGGACGGACGAGGTGCGCGAGCGCGTGCGCCGGCTGCGCCACGAATGTTCCCACCAGCTGCGCCCCGCCGACCGGTGGCCCCTGTTCGACGTCCGGGCGGCCTTCCTGCCCGGCGGCCGCACCCGGATCTTCTTCGGTACCGACATCCTCGCCTTGGACATGAGCGGGTGGATGCAGATCATGTCCGAATGGGGACGGCTCGTCGCCGATCCCGGCACCGAACTGCCCTCCATACCGACGACCTTCGCCGAGGTCGTCCGCCACCGGCAGGCCGATCCCGGTGAGGCGCGACGACGGGAACGCGACCTGGAGTATTGGAGGGACCGGGCCGCGTCGCTGCCGCCCGGCCCGCGCCTGCCGTGGGCCAAGGACCTGGCGCACGTGCACGCTCACCGGTTCCATCGCACGTACGCCGAGCTGGACAGCGGTGAATGGCAGGCGCTGAAGGAACAGGCGGCACGGCGCGGGCTGAGCCCCACCGGGGTGCTGCTCGCCGCGTTCGGGCTGGTGCTGGCCCGCTGGGGCGCCGACGAGGCGTTCTGCCTGAACACCACGCTGTTCGACCGCCCCGACGACCCCGAGCTGGCACACGTCGTCGGCGACTTCACCACCACGGTCCTCGTCGAGCTCCCGCGGGCGGACCTGCGGCACTGGAAGGGGTTCGAGGACTTCGCGGCTCAGGTCAACCGGCGTTTCTGGACCGATCTGGAGCACCGTGCCGTCTCGGCCGTCGAGGTGATGCGTGCGGCCGCGACGCCGGCCCGGCTCACCCCCGACCATCCAGTGGTCTTCACCAGTGGCATCGGCCTGGCGCCGGAGGACTCGCCGGCGAGCTGGCTGGGCGAGGAGGTCTTCGGTGTCTCCCAGACTCCTCAGGTGGCTCTGGACCACATCGTCCACGACGAGGACGGAAGGCTGCGCATCTGCTGGGACGCGGTCGAGGGGCTGTTCGCCGACGGGTTCGTCGAAGGCATGCGCGACGCGCACCACCGGCTGCTGCGCCGGCTGGCCGCCGAGCCCGGCGCCTGGCGCGACGCCGCCCTCGGCTGGGATCCGTCGTTCCTGGCCGACGAGCCGCTGAACGGCCGCTCGGACGTGGGTCCCCTCCTGACCGATCCCCTGCGCGCCGTGGCCGGCGCCATGCCCGACCGGCACGCGCTGCTCGCCGCGGGCGGCGACCTCACCCATGGGGAGCTGGCCGGGCGGGCGGAACGCATCGGCGCCGTCCTTGCCTCCCTGGGCGCCGGCCCCGGCGATCTCGTCGCGGTCGCCTTCCCCCAGAGCGTCGACCAGGTGACCGCCCTGCTCGGTGTCTGCGCGAGCGGCGCGGGATACGTGCCGGTCGAACCGGCCTGGCCGCGGGAGCGGATCGCCTCCGTCTGCGAGCAGGCCGGCATCCGCCACGCGCTGGTGCCCCCGGATGGCGGGCCTGCCGCCTGGCCCGGCACGGTGAGCGTGCACCGGCTGCCCGACCTGGAGAAGGAGGAGCCGTCGGCACCGGTCCGCCGGCCGAGCCCGGACGACCTCGCTTACGTGATCTTCACGTCCGGTTCGACCGGGCGGCCCAAGGGCGTGGGCATCCAGCACAGGGCCGCGCGCACGACGATCGACGCGATGAGCGAGAGGTTCCCCGTCGGCCCCGAGGACCGCGTGCTGGCGCTGTCGGCCTTCAGCTTCGACCTGTCCGTCCACGACTTCTTCGGGATGATGGGCGCCGGCGCCGCGCTCGTCCTGCCGGACGCCGCCCGCGGGCGCGACCCCGGCCACTGGCTCGACCTCATGGAACGCCATCGGGTGACGGTGTGGAACACCGCCCCGGCGCTGATGGAGATGCTGGTCGAGTACGCCGAGATCGACCCGGACCGGGCCCGGCCGGCGCTCGCGTCGCTCCGGCTGGTCCTGCTGTCGGGGGACTGGATCCCGGTCACCCTGCCGGGCCGCATCCGCGCCCTGGCGCCGGACGCCCAGGTGATCAGCCTGGGCGGTGCCACGGAGGCGTCGATCTGGTCGATCTGCCACCCGATCGGCGAGGTGTCTCCGTCCTGGGCGAGCATCCCGTACGGCCGCGCGCTGCCCGGCCAGAGTTTCCACATCCTGGACGACCAAGGGCGCCCGTGCCCGGTGGGACGAGCCGGTGAGCTGCACATCGGCGGGGACGGGCTGGCGCGCGGCTACGTCGGTGACCCGCGGCAGACCGACGAGCGCTTCATCACCGACGCGATCCTGCGCCGGCGCCTGTACCGCACGGGTGACCTGGGACGCTGGCGCTTCGACGGCACCATCGAGTTCCTGGGCCGGATGGACCGCCAGGTCAAGATCCGCGGGCATCGGATCGAGCTGGGCGAGGTGGAGTCGGTGCTGCGCCGCGTCCAGGGCGTTCAGCACGCGGTGGCGCTGTCGGTGCGCGGCCCGGACGACCGGCCACGGCTGGTGGCGTACGTGGCCGCGGCCGATCCCGCACGGCCGCCCGCCGACGAGGAGATCGCCGCCCGGCTTCGGGAGCGCCTGCCCGACTACATGGTGCCCAGCCGGTTCGTGCTGGTGGACGAGTTCCCCCTCACCGACAACGGCAAGATCGACTACAAGGCGCTGCCGAACCCTTACCGGCGCCAGGCGGCCGCTCCGCCCGCGCCCGCGCCGGCGGCTCCTGAGCCGGATTTCGTGGCGCTGATCCGGGAGGCGGTCGAGGACGGCTTGGAGATCACCGTGCGGATCGCCGCCGGAACGCTGTCCCCGGCGCGCGCCATGGCCGCGGCCGGAGGCTGGGCGGAACGCCTGCGCACGGCGGCGTCCGGCGGCCTGACGCTCGGCGAGCGGCTGGCCGCCGGCGGCGCGCTGATCGAGCTGCCGGTCCTGCCCGGCACGCCGGACACGGAGGGCCCCGGCACGCCGCCCGGCCGGCCCCATCCGGCAGGACCGCAGGCCGGGGCTGCGCCCCCGTCCGGCACGCCGGCGCCGGACGCTGGAGCAGGGCTCGCGGCGCCGCCCGGCAGGCCGGCGGCGGCGCGGCCGGACGCCGAGGTGGAGCGGGTGGTGAGCCGGGTGCTGAGCGAGCTGCTCGACGGCGCGGACGTCGATCCGAGCGTGCCCTTCTTCCGGCTCGGGGCCACGTCGCTGACGCTGGTCCGCGCCCACGTGCGGCTGACCGAGCAGCTCGATCCGCGCCTGACCGTCGTGGACCTGTTCGACCACCCCACGGTCCGGGCGCTCGCGCTGCACATCACCGAACGCCGCGCGGCGGTCCCGCCTCCGGCGCCGGCCGGGAACGGCGACGCCACGCGGCGGGCCAAGGCCAGGCGACTGGCCCGGCTCAAGGCCGAGGAGGGCACCCGATGAACGCCCATGACGACCTGGTCGCCGTGACCGGCCTGGCCTGTCGTTTCCCCGGCGCGCCCGACGCGGACGCACTGTGGCGGCTGCTGGTCGAAGAGCGTGAAGGTCTGACGTGGCTCACCGACGACGAGCTGGCCGCGCGCGGGGTGCCCGGCAGGCTGCGCCGCGACCCCGCGTACGTGCCGGTGGCCGGGCTGATCGAGGGCCAGGACCTGTTCGATCCCGAGCCGTTCGGTCTCACCGACGGCGAGGCCGCGCTGATGGACCCGCAGCAGCGGCTGTTCCTGGAGATCTGCTGGCGGGCGCTCGAGCAGGCCGGGCACGGAGGCGGCCGCGGCGCCGGAGCGGTGGGGGTCTTCGCCGGGGCCGCGCAGAGCGCTTACCTGGCGGCCAACCTGTCCGGACGCTGGGACCCCACCGGCGGCGGCGAGGATCCGGGCGGCAGCCTGCAGACGGCCATCTCCACGCAGACCGACTACCTGCCCGCGCAGGTCGCCTACCGGCTTGACCTGACCGGCCCGGCGGTCTCGGTCAACACCGCCTGCTCGACGTCGCTGGTCGCGGTGCACTTCGCCGTGCAGTCTCTGCTGTCGGGTGAGTGTGACACGGCGCTGGCGGGCGGCGTCTCCCTGATCGTCCCGCAGGGCCGGGGATACCTGGCCACTCCCGACGGCATCTACTCCGAGGACGGCAAGGTGCGCCCGTTCTCCGCTGAGGGCACCGGCATCGTCTACAGCCAGGGCGTGGGCGCGGTCGTGCTGCGGCGGCTGCGTGACGCGCTGGACGACGGCGACCCGGTGCTCGCGGTCGTGCACGGATCGGCCGTCAACAACGACGGAGCGGACAAGACGGGGCTGACCGCGCCCTCGGTACGTGGCCAGGCCCGCGCCGTCGCCGAGGCCCTGGGGGTCGCCCGCGTCGACCCCCGTCAGATCGGCTACGTCGAGGCACACGGCACCGGCACCCGGCTGGGCGATCCGATCGAGGTCGCCGCGCTGCGCCAGGTGTTCGGGGACGCCGGCCCCGCCTGGTGCGGGCTGGGCTCGGTCAAGAGCAATCTCGGGCACGCCAACTCCGCGGCCGGGATCGCGTCGTTCATCAAGACGGTGCTGGCGATCCGGCAAGGCGTGCTGCCCGCCTCGCTGCATGCGGAGCCCGTCAACGAGCTGCTCGGCCTGGCGGGGTCGCCGTTCGAGGTGGTGAGCCGTACGCGCCGGTGGGACGGTCCCGAGCTGGCCGGGGTCAGCTCGTTCGGCATCGGCGGCACCAACGCGCACGTCGTCGTCGGGCCCGCGCCCGAGCGGCCCCAGCCGCCCGCCGATCACCGGCCGCACCCCGTGGTGCTGTCGGCGCACACCCCCGAGGCGCTGGAGCAGACGGTCGCCGATCTGGCCGCCTGGGCGCAGAGCACGCCCGCCCTGTCGCCGGCGGACCTGGCGTACACGCTGCAGCAGGGCCGTCGCCACCAGCGTCATCGGGTCAGCGTGGTCGCCGAGGACGGGAGCCTCGTGGCCGCGCTGCGCGATGCGGCGCCGGTCGCCGTGCCCGGCGTGCCGCCGCGGCTCGTGTTCGCCTTTCCCGGTGGCGGCAGCGCCCGTGCCGGCATGGGCGCCACCCTGTACGACGCCGAGCCGGCGTTCGCCGCGTGCGTGGACGAGTGCGCCGAGCTGTTCTCCGCCCACCTGGGCCGTGACATCCGCGGGGTCATCCGCGGCGCGGAGGACGACGTACGCGGGCCGGTGCCGGGGTTGCCGGCTCTGTTCGCGGTCAGCCTGGCGACGGCCCGGCTGCTGGAGACCTGGGGGGTACGCCCCGACGTGGTCCTCGGGCACAGCCTCGGCGAGTACACCGCGGCCGTGGTCGCCGGAGCGCTGCCGTTGCCGGACGCGGTACGGCTCGTCGCCGTCCGTTCCCTGGCCATGGCCGAAGCCGCCGGCGACGGCGCCATGCTCTCCGTGCCGCTCGGTGAGGACGAGGCCCGCGACCTGCTGCGCCGCCATCCAGACATCGACCTGGCGGCGCTGAACGCCCCCGGCGCGTGCGTGGTCTCCGGCCCGGAGCCGGCCGTGGCGGCGCTGGAGAAGACGCTGAGGGACGCCGGACACGAGCCGGCTCGGCTGCGGTTCGACGGGGCGGCGCACTCGCGGCTCGTCGAACCGGCCCTGCCCCGGCTGGAGGCGGCCGCGACGGGGCTGGTCGCCGCCAGACCGGCGGTGCCGGTGGTCAGCACGCTGACGGGGGAAGCGGTCTCCACGGAGCTGGGCACGGCAGGCCACTGGGTGCGGCAGCTCCGTGAGCCGGTGCGGTTCTCCCAGGCACTGCGCACGGCCCTGGACCCGGCCGCAGGGCCGCCGGTCGTGCTCCTTCACGTCGGGCCCGGCGGGGCGCTGGCGGCCCTGACCCGGGCCCACCGCCTGCCGCGGCTGCGGGCGGCGCTGACCACTCTCGCGGCCGACCGGGACGACAGCGATCTGGCGGCCCTGCGCGAAACGGCCGGCCGGCTGTGGACGCACGGCGTGCAGCCCGACTTCGCGGCGATGCACCACCGGCGCCGGCGGGTCGCGCTGCCGGGGCAGGCGTTCCTGCGGCGGCGGCTGTGGATCGATCCTCCCGAGCAGCCCGCCCGATCCGTCACCGCGGCGCAGGAGCCGGACGAGGACGAGCCGCTGCAGATCCCGGTCTGGACGCAGGTCGCCCCCCTCGATCCGGTGGCCGCGCCGGACGGCCGGTGGGCGGTGGCCGGCGACGACGAAGCCGAGGTCACCGCCGTGGTCGAGTCATTGTCCGCGGCCGGTGCTCAGGCGATCCCCGCGGCACGCGCGGACGAGTGTCCCGGCACCGAGTGGACGGGCGTGGTGGTGCTCGCCGGCCGGCGGACCACGCACCGCGCCGATCCCGAGGCGGTGACCGGCGGTGTGCTGACGCATGCCCGGCTGGCCGAGAGGTTCTTCACCGGAGAGCGGTCAGCCCAGGTGCTCCTGCAGGTCACCCGGGGAGCGCAGCGGGTCACCGGCGCCGACCGGCCCGATCCCGCGACCGCGGCGCTGCACGCGCTGCCCAGGGTCATCGCCCAGGAGCAGCCGGGTGTGCGCTGGCGTGTGCTGGACGTGGACGAGCACACCGACCTGGCCGAGGCGGTGCCCGCGGAACTCGCCGACCTCCTCGCCACCGAGCACTCGGGAGCCGAGCCGGCCCTGCGCGGCGGCGCACGCTGGCTGCGGGCGATCAGCCCCTGGCGGCCCGCACCGGCCCCGGACGCCTCCGCGGGCGGCACGGCGCTGATCATCGGAGGGCTCGGCGACGTCGGACTCACCACCGCCGCTCATCTGGCCCGAAAGGGGATGCGCGTGGTGGTCACCTCCCGGAGCGGGCGGCCCTCCCCCGACGACGCCGATCCCGCCGCCCGAAGCCGCGCTTCGTCCCTGCGCGCGCTGGCCGAGGAAGGACTGCCCGTCGACGTCCGGCGGCTGGACGCCGCCGACACCGAGGGCACGGCCGCGCTGCTCGCGGAGCTGTCGGCCGAAGGGCCGATCGACCTGGTCGTGCACGCGGCCGGCGTGGTGGCGACCGCCGACCTGCGCCCGCTGCGCGCGGCCGGCCCCGGCCAGGTCACGGAGCACGTGCACGCCAAGATCGCCGGAGCGCTCGCGCTGCGCGAGGCGGTCGAGCGGCTCGCGGCCGAGCGCAGGCCCCGCGACGTCGTGCTGATGTCCTCGGCGGGCACCCTCGTCGGCGGCATCGGCATGGGACCGTACTGCGCGGCCAACCGCTACCTGGACGCCCTGGCCGAAGCCGAGACCGGCACCGGTGCGACCCGATGGGTCAGCGTGGTGTGGGACGCCTGGAAGGTCGGCCCCGCCGGGACGGAGCGGACGGTGCGGCTGGCGTTCGCGCTCGGGGCCCGGACCGGGATGGCGGCGCTGGACCGGATCGTGACCCGCCGCCGCACCCGCCCGCCCGTGGTCGCGGTCTCCACCACCGGCCTGCGCGAACGCGCCGCTCAGGCCGCCTACACCCCGCCACCGCGGCAGGGCGCCGGCCCCGGGCAGGAGAGCGCGCTCAACCCCGCCGAGCGGACGGTGGCCGAGCTGTGGACGGAGCTGCTGGGCGTGCCGGTGACCTCGGCGGACGCCGACTTCTTCGCCCTCGGCGGGCACTCCCTGCTGGCCACCCGGATTCTCGCCCTGCTGCGGGAATCGCACGGGGTGCGGCTGCGGCTGCGGGACCTGATCGCCCACCCCACGGTCGGCGCGCTCGCCAGGCTGCTGACCGTCCGCGAGCCGGTCCGGCCTGCCGAGCCCGAGGTCACGGCGGCACGCGAGGAGGACACGGACGGCACCTTCCCCATGACCCGCGTCCAGCACGCCTACTGGGTGGGCCGCGAGGGCGGCTACGCGCTGGGCGACATAGCCTGCCAGTTCTACCTCGAGTACGACTGTCCCGACCTGGACCTTGCCCGCTATGAGCGCGCCTGGCGGGAGGTGATCGCCAGGCACGCGATGCTGCGCGCGATCGTCACCCGCCAGGGGCGGCTGAAGGTCCTCGACCACGTGCCTCCGTACCGGATCCGGGTGCACGACCTGAGGGACGCCGGCGCGACGGCCGCGGCCGAGCGGCTGGCCCGGCTGCGTGAGCGGATCTCCCGTGACCCGGGGCCGGCCGATCGCTGGCCGCTGGTGCAGATCCAGGCCGCCCTGCTGCCGGAGGGACGGGTACGGCTGTTCGTCGGCGTGGACGTGCTGGTCTGCGACGCCGGCAGCTATTGGATCATCGATCGGGAGGTCCGCCACTTCTACGAGCACCCGGGCACCCCGCTGCCCGAGCCGGGCATCGACTTCGCCGCCTGCGTGCGCGCCCTGGAACGGGCCCGCGCGGGCGACGACTGGCGGCGCGCCGCCGGTTACTGGCGGGCCCGGCTGGACACGCTGCCCGGCCCCGCACCGCTGCCCGTCACCGTGCCCGACGGTGCTCCGCGGTTCGTCCGCCGCACCGCGCGGCTGACGGCCGGGCAGTGGACGGAGTTCACTCGGGAGGCGGCCCGGCGCAGGCTGACCCCCGCCGCCGTCCTGCTGACCGCTTACGCCGAGACGCTGGCGACGTGGTCGGGGAGCGAGCACTTCGCCCTCACGCTCACGTTGTTCGACCGCCCGCCGATCCACCCCGACGTCGAGAGGGTCGTCGGCGACTTCACCTCGCTGCTGCTGCACGAAGTGGACCGGCGGGCCGCCGGGACGTTCGCCGAGCAGGCGGAGCGGACCCAGCACCGGCTCTTCTCCGACCTCGACCACCGCGCCTACTCGGCGCTGGACTTCCTCGCCGAACGCGCCTCCGGGCAGGGCCGCGCCGGTTCCGTGCCCGTGGTGTTCACCAGCGCCCTGGGCCTGGAGGACCTCGTCGGCGGCCGGCCCGACCTGCAGTGGGTGGGCGAGCAGGTGCACGCCCTCAGCCAGACCCCGCAGACGTGGCTGGACCACCAGGTGCTGGTGCAGCGCGAGGAACTGCTGCTGCAGTGGGATGCCGTCGCCGGGCTGCTGCCGGACGGGGAGGTGGACGAGATGTTCGCCCGGTACGCGGCCCGGGTGCGCCGCCTGGCCACCGAGCACTCGGCATGGGACGAGACCGTCGTTCCTCCGGCGCGGGGCGAGCCGGCCGCCGTGTCCGGTGGCCACGACGACATCATGGTGCCGATGCGGGAGGGCACGGGCGAGCGGACCCTGTTCCTCCTCCACCCGTCCGGCGGCGACGTGCTGTGCTACGCCGAGCTGTCGCGGCTGCTCGACGAGCGGTTCGCGATCGTCGCGCTCACCGACCCCGCGCTGGCCGGGACGCCCGCCCCGGACGACCTGCCCGGACTGGCCCGCCGCTACCGGGAGGCGATCCGGCGGCACCGCCCGCACGGGCCCTATCTGCTCGGCGGGTGGTCGATGGGCGGCAGCCTCGGCCAGGAGGTGGCCTGTCAGCTGCACGAGGACGGCGCCGCCGTCGGGCTGCTGCTGATGGTCGACTCCAACGACCCGACCTACATCACGCCGCTGCCCGGCGACGAGATGGCCGAGGCGACCGCACGGCAGCTCGGCGCGTTCGAGGCGTACCTCGGGCTCGACCTGGGCGTCGGCACGCCGGAGGAGCGTGCGGCGCTGCTCGCGGCACCTGCCGATGAGCGGTGGGAGACGGTCGCGGCGCGGCTGCGGGCGCACCGGCTCCTGGGCCGCGGCGAGGACCCCCGGGAACGGGTCGCCGTCTTCGCCCGCCACCTGCGCGGCCTGGGCGCCCACACGCCCCGGCGGCTCGCCGACCCGGCCGCGACCACCCTGCTGGTCCGGGCGGAGCGGCGGGCGTCGCGCAACTCCGGCATCGGCATGGGCGTGGACGACACCCCGCCGGACCTGCCCGACCTCGGCTGGGGCCGCCACCTGGCCGGCCCGCTGGAGATCCACGGGCTGGACACCGACCACTACGGCGTGCTGCGCCCGCCCGCCGTCACCCGGCTCGCCGAGCTGATCAACCGGGTGCTCGCCCGGCACTGACCGAACCGCACGAGAAACGGAAACCCTTTGATGATCTCCCTGCCCGCACGCCTCGGCGCTCTCGCGCTCGGTCTGGCCATGGTGACGGCCGGATGCGGCGGCGATGCCGGCGGCTCCGCCGCCCCGGCGGGTCAGACCGTCCAGACGCTGCGGTACGTCGCGGTCGGCGCCCCCGCCACCGCGATCTACGATCCGCACGGCGGAGTCGGCAACCAGTCCGACCTGACCCGCTTCGCCCTGATGTATGACGTCCTGGCGACCCTCCAGCCGGACGGCACCCTGGAGCCGCGGCTGGCCACCTCCTTCGAGGCCGACGACAAGCTCACGACGTGGACGATCCGGCTGCGCCAAGGCGTGACCTTCACCGACGGCCGGCCCGTGCGGGCGGCGGACGTGCTGTTCTCGCTGCGCCGCATCGCGGACAAGGCCGCCGAGAACTTCGGCCGGATGGCGATGTTCGACATGGACGCCTCCCGGGTCGTGGACGAGCACACCCTCGAACTCGTCACCGTCAAGCCGTACGCCGAGGTGCCGCGGGCGCTGGCGTCGTTCACGTTCGTGGTCCCCAAGGGCACCACCGCGTTCGACCGCCCCGTGACCGGCTCCGGCCCGTACCGGATGACCGGCGGGAACGCGCAGCGGGCCATGCTCGAACGCAACGACCGGTGGTGGGGCGACCCGCCGCCGACGCCGCGGATCGAGCTCATGGCCGTACCGGACCCGCAGGCCCGCGCCCAGGCGGTGATCTCCGGTCAGGCGGACGTGGCGAGCAGCGTCAGCCCCGCCGCCGTCCGCCAGGTTTCGGGGAACCCGAACCTGAAGGTCGTGCACCGCCCGGCCGTCACCATGTACCCGTTCGTGATGCGGCTGGATCGCAAGCCGTTCGACGATCCCCGCGTGCGTGAGGCGATCAAACTCGCGACCGACCGCCAGGAACTGCTGGACAAGGTCTTCCTGGGGTACGGGAAGCTCGGCAACGACCTGCTGACCCCGGCCGATCCCTCCAGCCCGACCGGCGTGCCGCAGCGGGCGAGGGACGTCGCCCGCGCCAAGGAACTGCTCAAGGAGGCCGGACACGCCGACGGCCTGGTCCTGGAGCTGGCCACCACCACCTCCTACCCGGGGATGGACACCGCCGCCACGCTGTTCGCCGGCCAGCTCGGCGAGGCCGGCATCACCGTGCGGGTGACCACCGAGCCGCCGGACACCTACTGGACGAAGGTGTTCGCCCAGAGCGGCTTCTACACCGGCTTCTTCGGCGGCATCCCGTTCACCGACGTCGCCCGCGTCTCCCTGCTCAGCGACTCCCCCACCAACGAGACCGCCTGGCACCGCCCCGAGTGGGACGCCGGCTACGACGAGGCGATGGCGATCGAGGACGAGACGCGCCGGCGGGAGGCTCTCGGAAAGCTCCAGAGCGAACTGCGTGAGGAGGGCGGATACGTGGTGTGGGGTCTCGGCGACGGCCTCGACCTGGCCTCGTCGCGCGTCTCCGGCCTGCCTGACGGACCCGGGTTCGACCTGGCCTTCATCGAGCAGGTCCGGCTGGACGGGTGATGACACGCGTCGCCGGTGTGGCGCTGGCACGGGCGCTGGTCCTGCTCGTCGCGGTGTCGGTGCTGGTGTTCTGCGCGACGGAGCTGCTGCCCTCGGACGCGGCGCAGAGCCGTACCGGGGGCCGGGCCGGCGCCGAGCAGCTCGAACGGCTGCGGGCCGAGCTCGGGCTGGACGTTCCCGCCTGGCAGCGCTATCTGTCCTGGCTGGCGGGGCTGTGCCGGGGCGTGGCGGGCACCTCGCTCGTCACCGACCGGCCGGTCGCCCAGATCGTCGCCGAGCGGCTGCCCGCCACGCTCACCCTGGCGGGCTGTGCGCTGGCGGTGGCCGTTCCGCTGACGCTGCTGCTGGCCTGGCTGGTCGGCACGGCGGCGCCGCGATGGCGCGAGCCGCTGTCGACCGTGGTGACGGCGGTGGCGGCGGTCCCGCAGGTGGTGTTCGCGACCGGCCTGATCGTCGTGTTCGCCGTGGTGCTGGGCTGGTTGCCGCCGGTGTCGCTGCTGCCCGCCGCGGACGCGCCGGTGTTCGACGTGGAGCGGCTGACGCTCCCGGCGCTCTCGCTCGGGGTGCCGGCCGCCGCGTTCGGCGCGGGACTGCTCGGCGGCGCGGTCGCCGACACGGTGCGGCGCCCGCACGTACGGGACGCGGTGGCGCGCGGCCTGCCGCGCCACCGGGTGGCGCTGCGGCACGTGGCGCCCTTCCTGCTGGCTCCGGCCGTGCGGGTGCTGGCCATGACGGGGGGCGCGCTGGTCGCGGCGACCGCGGTGATCGAGATGATGTTCGGCTACGCCGGCCTGGGAGAGCTGCTGGTCAGCTCGATCGGCACCCGTGACACCCCCGTGGTGCAGGCCGTGGCGATGCTCGCCGCCGTGGTGGTGCTGACCGGGTCGGCGGTCGCGGACGTGCTCGCCGCGTGGTCGGATCAGGAACGGGGAGGCGTCCGTGCGCCGGCGTGACGGGACGGCCACGGGACTGGCCACGGGACTGGCCGCGGCACTGGCGGCGGTGACCGTGCTGGCGGCTGTGTGCGGCGGTGCTTTCGCGCCGCACGATCCGGCCGCGTCGATCGGCATGCCGTGGGCGCCGCCCGGCGCCGCCTGGCCGCTCGGCACCGATGCGGCCGGGCGTGACGTGCTGTCGCGCGTGCTGGCGGGGGGCCGCGACCTCACGCTGACGGCGCTGGTCGCGGCCACGACGGCCGCTCTCGCGGGCGTCGCGGGCGGGCTGGTCGCCGGCTGGGCGGGCGGGCGGACCGGGCGGTGGCTGACGGCGCTGGCCGACCTGTTGCTGGCCGCGCCGTTCATGCTGACGGCGCTGGTGCTCGCCGTCGCCCTGCCGGCGCCGGCCGCCGTGGTCGCCGGCACGGTGTGCGGCGGCGCACCGCTGGGCCTGCGCATGGTGCGCGACCTGGTCCGGCAGGCCCGCCACACCGGCTACGTTGAGGCGGCCCGCTGCCGCGGCGAGACGGCCGTCTCGATCGTCGCGCGGGAGATCCTGCCGTCGGTCGCGGGGCTGGCCTCGGCGGACGTGGTGCTCCGCTTCGTCATGGCGGTGCAGCTGGCCGCCGCCTTCGGCATGCTCGGCCTGGGGCCGCAGCCGCCGGCGCCCGACTGGGGATCGATGCTGCGGGAGAACCTGCCGGGCGCGACGCTCAATCCGGCGGCCCTGGTGGCCCCGGCCGCCGCGCTCACCGTGCTCGCCCTGGCGTCCCTGCTGCTGTCGGCCGCGCTCGGCTCCTCGCCCGGCCCGCGCACCGTGCCCCGGGCCGGGCGCGACAGTCCCTCCGTGCCCGGCAGGCACGACCTCTCCGTGCCCGCCAGGCACGACGGCCCCTCCGCGTCCCGGGCCGGGCGGACGGCCGGGGACGCCGTGCTGGAGGTCGCGGGGCTCACCGTCGCCGACGGCCGCGGGCGGCCGATCGTCACGCGAGGCGCCCTGCACGCCGGTCCCGGAGAGGTCGTCGCGATCACGGGCCCGTCCGGCGGCGGGAAGACCACGCTCGTCCGGGCCGCGCTCGACGTCCTCGGTCCCGGGCTGCGCAGGACGGACGGCGTCGTCACCTGGCGCGGGAGCCCGGTACGCCCCGGGCGGGCCGCGCGACGCTGGCGCAGGGGGCACGCCGGCCTGCTCGACCAGGACCCGGCCGGCTCCCTGAATCCGCTGCTCGGCGTGGGCGCCCTGGTCGGTGAGGACCGTTCTCGCCGGCCGGCAGACGTGCGGGCCATGCTGACGGCGCTCGGCCTGGACGCCGACCGGCTGTGGCACCGCCGGCCCCACCAGCTGTCCGGCGGCCAGGCTCAGCGGGTGGCGCTCGCCCGCGCCCTGCTCGGCGAACCCGGCCTGCTGGTGCTGGACGAGCCCACCAGCGGGCTCGACCCCGCCGCCCTCGACCTGGTCGTCCAGGCCATCGGACGGCGCCGCGCCGACGGCCGGTCGGTGACCCTCGTGATCTCCCACGACGAGGAGTTCGTGTCCCGCGTCGCCGACCGCGTCCTGACCATCGGCGCACCGCCCGCGAGCCGCCCGTCGACCACGGGCTCTGCCCCGGCTCCCGCACCCGTAGGCGTGCGGCACGCGACGGGCCTCGACCCGGGTCCCTCGATCGCCGGAGTTCCGGACACCACGGAGCGCGCCCCCGCTCTCTCGTCCATCGTCGTGCCGGACATCGCGGCCCCCGGCTCCGCTCTCCTGGCCGCGCGACCCGCTCGCGGCGAGCAGCCGCTGCTCCGGACGCAGGGGGTGCGGCTGGCGCGAGGCGGCGAGACGCTGCTGGCCGGCGCCGGGCTGACCCTGTGTCCGGGCGAGCTGGTCGCGATCCTCGGGCCGTCCGGCGCCGGGAAGAGCACCCTGCTGCGCGCGCTGGCCGGCCTGCTGCCTCCCGAGGCGGGCGGCCTGTGGTCCGGCGGGCTTCCCCTCGCCTGGCCGCTGGACCGGCGGCCCCGTACGGCGCTGCGGGCCGTGCAGCTCGTCGGCCAGGACCCGGCCGGGGCGCTCAATCCCGCCCACCGCGTGGCGACGGCGCTCGCCCGGCCCGCGCGCGTCCTTCGCCGGCTCCCCCGCGCCCACGCCTACGCCGAAGTGCCGCGGCTGCTCCGGCAGGTCGGGCTCGACCCGGCCGTGGCCGCCCGCAGACCGGGGGAACTGTCCGGCGGGCAGCGACAGCGGGTGGCGCTCGCCCGCGCGCTCGCCGCCGGCCCCACCGTGCTGCTCGCCGACGAGATCACCTCAGCGCTGGACGGCGTGACCGCCGCCAGGCTGCTGGGCCTGCTGGAACGCCTGCGCGCCGGCGGCCTGGCCGTGTTGCTGGTCACGCATGACCGCGAGGTCGCGGCCCGCGCCGACCGCGTGCTGTACCTGGCGGGCCACCGGCTGTCCCCTGAAGCCATCGGAACGGAGACCCACACCCGTGCACCCTGATCCGGAATCCCCGCTCGCCGAAGCGGCCCTGACCCTGCTCGCCCACCCTTGGATCGGCGAAGCCCGGCCGGGCGCCGGCGGTCGCCTGCACGTCCGCCCCGACCACTCCGCCCTGACCATCCGGCCCGTCGGCGGCCTGGTCACCGAGTACCTGGAACACTGGGGCGAGGTCTACGACTGGACCTACACGCACGACGACGCCCGGCACTCCCCCGACCTGGACCTGTCCGGCTGGCGCGCATCCGACACGGGCCGCCCGCTGCCCGTCGCCCACATGCGCGAGTGGATCGATCACACCGTCGACCTGGTGCTCGGCACCGGTCCGCGCTGGATCCTGGAACTCGGCAGCGGCACGGGGCTGCTGATGCACCGCCTGCTCGATCGCGTCGAGGGCTACGTGGGCACCGATGTCTCGGCCGCCGCCGTCGCCGCCCTGCGTGCCCGCGGCCTTCCCCGGACCGCGATCGTGCGGGCGGCGGCCCACGAGGCGACCACCCCCGCGGTCCGCGCCGCGCTCGAGGAGATCGGCGCGCCCGGAGGCCGTCCCGACTGCGTGGTGCTGAACTCCGTCACCCAGTGCTTCCCCGGCGTGGACTACCTGCGGGTGGTGCTGGGCGACGTGATGGGACTGGTCGCGCCGGGCGGCTCGGTGATCGTCGGTGACGTCCGCGACTCCCGGCTGCTGCACGCCTATGCCCGCTGGGTGGAGGAAGCCACCGCCCCGTCCACCGCCGCCGGCGAGATCGCGCGGCGGGCCGCGGACCGTGCCGCCCGCGACGAGGAATTGCTGTTCGACCCGCCGCTACTGGCGCGGCTGGCCGCGGACCTGGCCCGGGACAGCGGGCGGACCGCCCGGTTGCGGGTCCATCCCAAGACCATGACCGACGACACGGAGCTGACCCGTTACCGCTTCGACGCGGTGCTGCGGGTGGACGCCGGCCCGCCTCCCGTGCCGAAGGAGGTCGACTGGACGTCGCTGCCCGGCGACGACCGTCTCGGCGCGCTGACGGCCCTGCTGTCGGGTGAGCCGGTGCACGTGCGCGGCATCCCCAACGCCGTGCTCGGGCGCGATCGGCCGGGAGCGGTGGCGCCGTCCCGGCTGCGGGCCGCGGCCGGTCCCGGCGCCGCGGTGGTGGCGGATCCCGGCGACCCGGCGACGCTGGGCGTGGCCGGCCCGGCCGACGCGGCGGCCCGGCCGGTGCAAGAGCTTGTGGGCGGGACGGCGCACGACCCGTTCATCGCGTTCACCCGCCGCAGGCTCCAGGAGATCTCGCGTTCCGTCCTGCGCCGGTCGGTGCCCTCCCACCGCGACATCGCCGTCGTGGTCGAGCCACCCGCCACCGGCATCGGCGAGGACCGGGACGAGGATCAGGACGGGGACGGGGACGCGGAGATACGGCGACGCGCCGCCGCGCGCGCCGCCGAGGCGGTCGCGAACGTGGACGCCGCGCGGCTGCCGGGCTTCCTGCGCCGGCTGGACGAGGCGGCGTTGCTGGCGATGGCGTGCACCCTGCGTCCGGCCGGATTGATCAGGGACGGCGCCACGGCCGGCGAGATCATGGACGCGCTGAAGGTGGCTGAGCGGCACGGGTGGATCCTGCGCCGCTGGCTGGAGGCGCTCACGCGCGAAGGGCTGCTGCGTCGCGACGCGCAGGGCCGCTTCCACGGGTTGCGCAAGGTGCGCAGGGACGAGGTCGTCGCGGCGGGCCGGGGCTTGGAGGCCGACGGCGCCGCGATCGGCTATCCGGCGGAAACGACCCGGTTCCTGCTGGCCGCCATGAACCGGCTGCCGGAACTGCTGCGCGACGAGGTGCCGGCGCAGGCGCTGCTGTTCGCCGGCGACGACATGAGCACGGCCGATGGCGCGTACCGGGAGAACACCGTCAACCGCTACCTCAACGCCGCCGCCGGAGAGACGTTGCGCTGGGCGGCCGGACGACGGGCGGAGCCGCTGCGGGTGCTGGAGCTGGGCGCGGGGGTCGGTGGCACGACGGTGGACGCGCTGCGGGCGCTGACCGGCCAGGACATCGACTACCTGTTCACCGACGTGTCGCGCTATTTCCTGTCACTGGGGCAGGAACGTTTCGGTGACCGGCCCGGGGTGCGGTTCGCGCTCTTCGACATCAACGCCGGCCCGGCCGGCCAGGGCGTGCCGCCAGGCTCTCAGGACGTGCTGCTGTCGGCGAACGTGCTCCACAACGCCCGCCACGCACCGGACGCGGTCGCCGCACTCGGCCGGTCGCTGGCGCCGGGCGGCCTGTTCGTCTTCGTGGAGACCTGCCGGGAGATGCCCGCCATCCTGACCTCGATGCAGTTCCTGATGTCGCCGCGAACCGGCGGGCCGCGGCTCTATCCCGGCGATCCGCGCGACGCCGGGGACCGGGTGTTCCTCACCCGCGAGGAATGGCTCAAGGTGCTGCGCGAGGCGGGCCTGGACCCGATGTTCACGCTGCCGGGCGATGATCACCCGCTCGCCGCCACCGGGTTGCACCTGTTCGTGGCCCGCCGGAGGTGAGCCGGTACGGTGGCCGGAGCCTGGAGCTCCGGCCACCACACCAGGTCAGGACGGGGTCAGGACGGGGTCAGGCCGAGGTCGGAGCGGAACAGGTCGCCGTCCATCCACACCGCCGCGCGCACCCCGTCCGCGGCGCCCAGCGAGACCAGCGTGGGAGCGTCCGGGACGGCGGGAAGTTTGGCGGTGTCACCCGCCGCCGCTACGCCCGGCACCGTGGTCTCCTGCAGCTCGTTCACCCGGACGGTCCCGTCGGCGTTGAGCTCGCAGCCCAGCTCGGCGGCGAGCGCCGAGTGCTGCCGGGTGGGCGCACGGTGGTAGAGGTCCTGGCGGGCCAGCGTGCTGCCGTCGGCGAAGTGCAGCTCCAGGGCGCCTGGCTCGCCCGTCACCCGGACGATCGGGGTGTCGATCACCCGGACGCCCTGCTCGCCGAACTTGGTGGCGAGCACAGGGGGCAGCTCCAGCGGGCCGTGCGTGCACAGGACCACGTCGTCGCTGAACCGGTCGGCGACGTACAGCGCGAGCGAGGTCTCCGCGGGGACGCGCGTGATCACGGCCAGGGACCGGTCGCGCGTCTCCCAGCCGTGGCAGAACGGGCAGTGGTAGACGCCGCGCCCGAACCGCTCCTTCAGCCCTTCGATGGGGTACGGCTCGTCCACCTGCCCGGTGGCCAGGACGAGCCGCCGCGCCCGCATGACCGCTCCATCGTCGAGCTCGACCTCGAAGTCGTCCTTCTTGCCGCGGGCCGACCGCACGGCTCCCCGCCGGAGCTCCACGGACGGATAGGCCGCCAGCTCCGCTCTGCCGAGCTCCAGCAGCCGCGCGGGCGGGAACCCGTCACGGCTCAGATACATGTGCATCTCGGAGGCCGGCGCGTTGCGCACGTCGCCCCCGTCGATCACCAGGACCCGCCGTCGCTGCCGTCCGAAGACCAGGGCGGCGCTCAGCCCCGCGGGGCCGCCGCCGGCCACGATCACGTCGTATCTCGTCTGGCTCTTACCGTTGATCATCTTCATCCTTCATGCTCGGAAAAGGAGGGGCGCTAGCGGATCTCGGCCTGCGTCACGAGCGGGTCTCCGGCCAGCCGGGCGAAGACGGCGGCCGCGTCCAGGCATTCGGCGGCGGACCAGGCGCCCGGCTTGACCCGGCCGCCCAGCACCTCGCCGGTGGCGATGGCCGCGACGACGCCGCTGAGCGCGTACGAGTCCGGCGTCCGCAGGATCAGGCGGCGCGGCGCCGTGCTCTGTGCGGGTTCTGGGGCGGGCCCTGGGGCGGGCACTGCCTGGAAGAGCAGCGTGTAGTACGGGCCGGTGGCGGCGAGGTCGGCCTCGGCCGCCGCCACGACCGAGGGGACGTGCTCCTCGATGGGCGCGTCGTCCGCCCATGCCGCCGCCAGTGCCCGGGGGATGGCGTCGGTGACGTACACGGTGTAGTTGCGCACCTCCGCGACGTCCAGCTCGGTGGCGAGTCCGGCGACCTCGGCCGACAGGAACGGCCAGGCGTGCACCCGCCCGGCGAAGCCGGGCAACGTCACCTCGTGCAGGGGGGCCAGGGCACCGGGTGCGGTCCGTCCGTCCCGCCAGGCCGCGAGGGCGGTGCCGAAGCGCGGGCCCCGGGTCAGCAGCACGTCCACCGCCGACAAGGCGCTGATGCGGGCGGCGCCTCCGACGTAGCCGTCCAGCCGGGCCAGGGGTCCGGTCGCCAGCAGGCGCGGCAGCAGCCCGGACAGCCCCGGCATCACCCCGGCCGAGAACACCGCCGCCCGCTCGGCGAGTTCCGGCGGCGCGGCGGACTCCAAGGCGCCGATGGCCGTCACGTCCCCGCCGGCGTCGACGTAGTCCGCCCCTGCCGCCAGCGCGGCCCGTGCCACGGTGTCGAGCACCTGGTAGGACGGCCCGGCGCAGTTGACCACGACCCGGCAGCCCGCGCAGAAGGCGCGCAGTTCATCGGGGTCGCGCAGGTCCACCCGCCGGGGAACGGCCGCGCCCGGCGTCGCGTGGCAGACGGCGCGCACCCGGTCGATGTCCCGCCCGCCGATGCGCAGCTCACCAAGGCCCTCGCCGGCCAGCCGGTCCACGGCCACCCGGCCCACCGTTCCCGCGCCGCCGAGGACGCCGATCACCGTCATGGCCGCGCGTCCGCCAGGCGCGCCCGGACCGCCGCCGCCACGCCCGCCACCGTGGGGGCGTTGAGGACCTCGCGCACGCTTGGCGCGCCGCCCGTTTCCTTGGCGATCCGGGCCAGGGTGCGGACCACCAGCAGCGAGTCGCCGCCGAGGGAGAAGAAGCCGGCGCCCCGGTCGAGCACGGGGACGCCGAGAACCTCCTCCCAGACCGCGCAGATCCGCTGTTCGAGCTCGTCGACCGGCGGACCGTCACCGTGGTCGGCATCGGGTTCCGGCAGCCGGTCCAGCGTCAGGCCGGGCACGGGCTCGGCAGCCGCCGCGGCGGGCAGGCCGACGACCTGGTCCCAGCCCGCCTCGTCGGCCAGCGTCTCGACCAGCGCCAGCAGGTCGGCGAAGGCGGCGTCCACCTGCTCGGTGTCGAACAGCTCCTTCACCAGCGAGAAGACGAGGACCAGCTCGTCGCGCAGCTCGTAGAAGCGGGCCTCCAGCGCCACCTGCGGGGTGCGCAGCTGCTGGTGGAAGTCGTCGAAGTTCAGATCGCCCAGCGGTCCCGCGGACTCCGCCTGCGCGCCGATCGCCGCGTCCATGCCGAGGGTGCTCTGGAAGACCACGGGTGCGACCGGCCGGGTGGTGGCACGCCGCCGGGCCAGCTCCCGTGACACCTCCACGCCGGAGACCAGGTTGTGCGCCGCGTGCTCGGTGAAGGTCCGCTGGGTCTCCGCCGCCAGTTCGGCGAACGTACGGCCCCGCGCCGGCTCCAGCGGGATCAGCATCGTGGTGGCGAACGCGCCGATGACGCGATGGATGTCGGGATGCAACGGCAACCTGTTGAGCTGCAGGGAGTTGAGCAGCATCCGCCGGTGACCGGCCCAGCGGGCGAGCACCACGGAGAAGGCGGTCAGCATCGCGGCGGACGGCGTGACCTCCCGGCGGGCGCACTGGTCGCGCAGCGCCGCCCAGCGGTCCGCCGCCACGTGGTTCTCCAGGGTCTCCATGGTGCTGGCCCGCACGTCCAGGGGGTCGGCGCGCAGCGGCAGGGCGGGCGGGCGCGGCACGTCGCCGAGCCGTGCGTGCCACCAGTCGCGGTCCGCGGCGTACGGCTCGCTGTCACGCAGCCGGCCGAGCGAGGTCACGTAGTCGCCGAAGTCGACGTCCAGCGGGGCGAGGACGGCGTTCCAATCGGCGGCCAGGGTGAGCAGTTCGCGGTTGAGGAGGGTCGCCGACCAGCCGTCCATGATGAGCAGGCTCTCGCCGGTGTGCAGCCGCCCTCGATCGCCGGGCAGGAGGCTGAGCCGGATGTCCAGGCCCGGTCCGTGCAGCGGGTTCGGCCCGGTGGTGCGCATCTCGTGCCGGACGGCCAGCAGGTGCGCCTGCACCTCCTGCGGGCCGGCCGCGCGCAGGTCGTACACGCGGGGCCGCGGGATCGCGCCGGGCGCGTCGGGCGCGAGGACGTACTGCTCTCCCTGCGGGGTGATCCGTGCCCGCAGCATCGGCTGGTGCAGGGCCAGCCGCGCCAGCGCGTCCTCCAGCGCCTCCGGGGCCTCGTCGCCGTCCAGGCCGGCGAGCCCGAAGTCGGCGTAGAAGTGCGCCGACTCGTACGACAGCTCCCAGCCGTCGTGCTGCCCGACGAAGTATCCCTGCTGGAGCGGCATCAGCGGGAACGGCGCCGACGGGTCCGCACGACGCTCGATCTCCACCGGCAGGGCGCGTTGTGCTCCGTTCCCGCGGGCCCTGCGCCGGCGAATCGCTTCCGCGAGCCGGGCCAAGGTGATCTCCACCGTCACGTCCGACAGCGCCAGCTCCACCGCCATCCGCCTGCGGACCATGGCCGACATGCGTACGGCCAGGACCGAGTCGCCGCCCAGCCGCAGGAATGCGGCGTCGGCAGGAATCTCCTCGGGGTCCACGTCGAGCAACTCTCCCCAGATCCGGCTCAGCTCGGCTTCGAGGTCGTCATGCGGGGCGTGGGACAAGGACATGCCATCTCCGATCAACCGGTCTTCATGGAAGGACGACGCGCGGGCAGGCCCGCCGTCCGTCCATCGGTGCCCCGCCAGAATAGATGCGAACGATAATCATTTCTATAGCGATGGACGGTTTGCGGCGATCATGGCACTATGACAATGGTTGTCGTTCTTGGTGCAGGAGGCTCCATCTCGGAACACGTCCTTCAGGGCGCCGTCCTTGATCCGCAGACCTTCAACCGCTTGATCGGCTGTCAGGCCGGCTTCGCCAGGGGCACCTCGGCGGCCGGCGGCAAGGAGGCGACGACGGCCGGGTTGAGGTCGCCCCAGAGCAGGGCGCGGGCGCGCGCGGCCGGCGCGAGCGTGAGGGCTCGCCGGGGGCGGTGACGATGCGCCTGCCGCTGATCACCGCCACCGGCTCCCGCTCGATGATCAGCGGGACGTAGTCGCAGGTCAGTGCGGCCAGCACGCGTTCTCCGGCTGGCCGGGCCACCGCGAACCGGCGCGTCCCGGCGACCTGCCGGGACGGGAACGACTACTCCTGGGAGTGCCACCGGAATACGGCGGAAACGGGCGGCGCTCCTGATCGCCCGTCGTTGAACTCCTGACTTCACGCCGTTCAGTGATGGTTTCGGGGGATTGGGTGGCGTCGATCAATCGGCCCGAGAGGCGTTGATCGTGAGCCTGTTGTGGAGCCGGATCGAAGCCGCCTCCTCGGGAGCCGGGCTCGGAGCGCGACGTGTCGATGCGCGGCCGCCACCACGGCCTCTGGCGCGATGTGATGCTGATCGAACGCCGCAGCGCCACGGCCGGCTGAGAGCAGGATCACGTACCCAGCGGGCAGAGACACATGTCAATATAGACATCCACCTATTTCGATGAGTGTCTATACGGAAGGGCAGTGGATGGAACTGCTGGACATCCTGGAGTGCAGCCCGCCGCTGACCCGCGAGCCGCTGGACGCCGAGCAGGCGGCCGGGGTGGCGCGCGTGTTCAAGGCGCTGGGCGACCCGGTACGGCTGCGCATCCTGTCGATCGTGGCCAGCCGCGCCGGAGGCGAGGTCTGCGTGTGCGACATCACCGACGCCTTCGACCTGTCCCAGCCCACCATCAGCCACCATCTCAAGGTGCTCAAAGAGGTCGGGCTGCTGACCTCCGAGCGGCGCGCCTCCTGGGTGTACTACCGGCTGGTGCCCGAAACGCTGGCTGAGCTGTCGGCCCTGCTGACCCTGCCCGCCGGTGGGCCCACCGGCGAAGCCGCCGGCCTGCCGGCCGGTGCGGCGGCGGTGCCGCGATGATGTCGGCTCAACCCGCACAGGCCGCCGCGCCTCCGGCCGGCGTGATCGGTGCTCTGTCGGTGCTGGATCGGTTCCTGCCGGTGTGGATCATCGCGGCCATGGGCGCAGGGCTGCTGCTCGGGCGGTTGGTGCCCGGCCTGGACACCGCGCTGGACGCCGTCAAGATCGGGGAGATCTCGCTGCCGATCGCGCTCGGCCTGCTGCTGATGATGTACCCGGTGCTGGCCAAGGTCCGCTACGACCGGCTCGGCACCGTCACCGGCGACCGCCGCCTGCTGATCTCCTCGCTCCTGCTCAACTGGGTGCTCGGCCCGGCACTGATGTTCGCGCTGGCCTGGATCTTCCTGCCCGACCTGCCCGAGTACCGCACCGGCCTGATCATCGTCGGACTCGCCCGCTGCATCGCCATGGTGCTCATCTGGAACGACCTGGCCTGCGGCAACCGGGAAGCCGCCGCCGTCCTGGTCGCGCTCAACTCCATCTTCCAGGTGATCGCCTTCGGCGCGCTGGGTTGGTTCTACCTCCAGGTGCTGCCCGGCTGGCTCGGCCTGTCCCAGGCCGCTCTCGACGTCTCGGCCTTCGACATCGCCTTCTACGTGCTCGTCTTCCTCGGCATCCCGCTCGCCGCCGGCTACGCCTCCCGCAAGCTCGGCGAGCGCGCCCGCGGCCGCACCTGGTACGAGCAGCGCTTCCTGCCGCGCATCGGCCCGATCGCCCTGTACGGCCTGCTGTTCACCATCGTCATCCTGTTCGCCCTGCAAGGCCGCACCATCACCTCCCAGCCCGGCGACGTCGCCCGCATCGCGCTGCCGCTGCTGGCCTACTTCGCCCTCATGTGGGGCGGCGGCTTCCTGACCGGCAAGGCGATCGGCCTGCCGTACGACAAGACGACCACACTCGCCTTCACCGCCGCCGGCAACAACTTCGAACTCGCGATCGCCGTGGCGGTCGGCGTCTTCGGCGTCACCTCCGGCCAAGCCCTGGCCGGCGTGGTCGGCCCGCTCATCGAAGTTCCCGTCCTGGTCGCCCTGGTCTACGTCAGCCTGGCCGGCCGCCGCCTGTTCACCCCCGAGGAGCCCGCCCGTGCCTGACAAGCCGTCCGTCCTGTTCGTCTGCGTCCACAACGCCGGCCGCTCCCAGATGGCCGCCGGATGGCTCACCCACCTGGCCGGCGACCGGATCGAAGTCCGCTCGGCCGGGTCGGAACCCGCCGGGCAGGTCAACCCGGTCGCGGTGGAAGCGATGCGAGAGGTCGGTATCGACATCACCGCCGCCCACCCCAAGGTCCTCACGGCCGACGCGGTCGAGGCCTCCGACGTGGTGATCACCATGGGCTGCGGCGACGCCTGCCCGATCTTCCCCGGCAAGCGGTATGAGGATTGGAAGCTCGACGATCCGGCGGGGCAGGGCATCGAAGCCGTCCGCCTGATCCGGGACGACATCCGTTCGCGCGTGGAGCAATTGCTCGGCGAACTGCCGCCTGACTGACCTGCCTCCACCGACGGGTTCAGGCCGGGACCGTCGGGGTTGTCTCAGCCGTATCGCTCGACGAGCGCGTTGCCGATCAAGGTGAGGTGGTCCCGCACACCAGGTGGGCCGGTCACTTCGAGCCATTCGACCAGTCCGGCCAGCTCGCCCGCGAGCGCGTACTCGTTGTAGCCGCGGATCACGACCTCGATGCGGCCGTCGATCGTGGGACCTCCGACCTCGAGCCGGTCCCCAAGCGTCATGCGGAGCTTGCCGATCCCTTCGGGAGCGCACACGGCCTGGACTTCAAGAGGTGTTCGCCTTCGGTCGACCTCGTCGGCGATCTCCCTCCAGCTCTCAGCGAGGTCGAACCCCTCGGGTCGGTGCACGGGATCGCCGGTCGGCTCGACGGATGACACGCGGTCGATCCGGAACGTCCGTCGACCGGCGTCGGTGTGCGTGACGAGGTACCACGTCGGTCCTTTGGCGACGACGCCGAGCGGGTGGACGATCCGCTCGGTTCCTGAGCCGTCGCCGTCGACGTAGCCGAGCCGAGTCTGGACGCCACGGATCACCGCGTCCTGGACGTCGTCGAGGAGCGGCGGGGGTGGGTACTCGACCCGGCTCACACCCCATCGATGCGGATCCACCAGCCTCGACGACGCCGCCGCCTGTGCTGGTACGCGGAAGGGCTCCGGCAAGGCTTGGACGAGCTTGCGCAGAGCGGCCTTCGCGGCCGGGTCCGCCGCCGCGGCCGGGCCGGCCACCAGGAACAGCGCCCTGGCCTCCCGAGCGGTCAGCCCGGTCAGGTCGGTACGGGCGCCGCCCACGAGCCGCCAGCCACCTCCCCGGCCCCGCGCGGAGTACACGGGGACCCCTGCCATGGCCAGAGCGTCGAGGTCACGGCGGGCGGTCCGCTCGGAAACCTCTAGCTCCCGGGCGACCTCCGCTGCTGTCACCCGCTCGCGCCGTTGCAGCAGGAGAAGGACGGCCACCAGCCGGTCGGTTCGCACGCCGACAACACTTGCACAAAAAACCGGTCATGAGGTGACCGGTTCCGGTTGCCAAGATGGCCACATCTCCGCCGCCCGATCACCCCGAGAAGACAGACAGGAAACGCGATGTTCAATCCAACCGATTTTCCCCAGCCCACGCTTATACCGGTCAACGGCGTGGAACTCGAAGTCTTCGAAGCGGGCCGAGAAAACGCGGGAAAACCCATCGTGCTCTGCCACGGCTGGCCGGAGCACGCCTTCTCCTGGCGTTACCAGATGCCCGCCCTCGCCGCAGCCGGCTACCACGTCATCGCACCGAACCAGCGGGGTTACGGCAACTCGTCCTGCCCGGCCGAAGTGACGGACTACGACATCGAACACCTGTCAGGTGACCTCGTCGCGCTCCTCGACCACTATGGATACGAAGACGCCGCCTTTGCCGGCCATGACTGGGGGGCGTTCGTCGTCTGGGGACTGACGCTGTTGCATCCCGACCGTGTGAACAAGGTGATCAACCTGAGCCTGCCGTACCAGGCGCGGGGAGAGAAACCCTGGATCGAGTTCATGGAAGACACGTTCGGCGGCGACTTCTACTTCGTCCACTTCAACCGGCGGCCGGGCGTCGCGGACGCCGTGTTCGAAGACCACACCTTCCAGTTCCTCCGCAACCTGTACCGGAAGAACGAGCCCCCCGGGGAGCCTCAGCCGGGCATGGCGCTGATCGATCTCGCCCGAGCGGAAACACCCCGCGGTGAGCCCATCATGAGCGACGGCGAACTGGCCGTCCTCGTCTCCGCCTTCGAATCATCGGGATTCACCGGCGGCATCAACTGGTACCGGAACCTCGACCGCAACTGGCACCTGCTGGCCGACGTGGACCCGATCATCCGGCAGCCCGCACTCATGATCTATGGCGACAGGGATGTGGTCGCACGGGCTGAGAACCTGGCGGAGTTCGTGCCCGACGTGGAGGTGGTCAGCCTTGACTGCGGTCACTGGATCCAGCAGGAGAAGCCGGAAGAAACGAACCAGGCGATGGTGAAGTGGCTGGAACGGCAGGATGCCCCCTGAGCACGACATGACCGGCCCGCGTCCGGGAAGTGGCCGTCCCGCTCGACGGCGCAGACGTGCATGACCTCTGCGCAACCCCGGGCGGGCTCGGCGTTCAGCCCGGACGGCTGGCCGGGGCGGGTGCCGCAGTGGCTTGCTCCTCCAGTCCTGGGCGGCCGCGGCGCAGGACGTACCAGCAGACCGTGGCTGTCGCTGTGGCGCCGCACAGGATCCACGCGGTGGCCTGGTTGCTCACCTCCAGCAGCTTCAGGGCGGAGGCGAGCAGGACCACGGCGAGCATGGCGCGGATGACGGCGCCGGGGGCGCGGGAGGAGATCCGGGCGCCGAGGTAGACGCCGGGGATGGAGCCGAGGATGAGAGAGGTGGTGAGGTGGAGCTGGAAGTCGCCGTAGAGAAGGTGGCCGACGGCGGCGGCGGCGACCATGGGGACGGCCTGGACCAGGTCGGTGCCGACGAGCTGGTTGGCCTTCAGCGTGGGATAGAGGGCGAGCAGCGCGACGATGATCAGGGAGCCGGCGCCGACCGAGGAGATGCCGACGGTCGCTCCTCCGATCATGCCGACGAGCAGGGTGGGGATCGGGCGCAGGGAGATCTGCGCGATGTCGGCTTCGGCTCCGGACCGTTCCCGTACGGCGAGGAAGGCCTTGGCGACCAGGCCGGCCACGGCCAGCAGCAGGGCGACGCCGAGGGCGTACTTCACAGCCTGCTGGGCAGCGGCCTCGGTGTCGAAGGCGCGGGCCAGGAACACTCCGCAGAACGCGGCGGGAACCGATCCGGCGCAGAGCCAGGCGACCAGGCGCAGGTTGACGGTTCCGTGACGCAGGTGCACGTAGCCGCCGATGGGTTTCATGACGGCCGAGGCGACCAGGTCACTGGAGATGGCGGCCAGCGGCGGCACGTTGAAGAACAGCATCATCATGGGGGTCATCAGGGCGCCGCCGCCCATCCCGGTGAGGCCGACGATCACCGCGACCAGGAAAGAGCCGGCCAGGAGAGGGAAGTCGACGATCACGCGAACTGCCTCCTGCGGACCAGAGGCGTGCGGCGGGCGTGTCTTCTGCGTTTGAGCGGTGATGGCCGGCGATGACGCGGGGCAGGCGCCAGACCGTGCAGGAGCGCGAAGGAGATGGCCATCCAGGATCCTTACCGTGAGTAATGAGCAACTACTCTCAGTAGCTGGATGTGATGCTTGTGCATCAAGTGGCCGCAGAGACAGATGCTTGTCGCCCCCGCGCGCCCACCTGGCGCAAAGCAGTCCATTACCGTCCGCCCCACCGAGCCCGCCGGCGACATTTTCCAGCCGGACCGGCCGGCGCCGGGGCCCTGCCGCCCGTCTCGCCCGGCGCCTCTTACACCTGGACAAATGACTGCGTTCAGTTATCTATTGATTACATGGAGAATACAGCTTCAGCCCCCGCCCCCGGCCACAACGCCACCCCCACCGACGCCGAACCCGATGTCCGCTTCACCTTCGCCAACGAACGCACGTTCCTGGCCTGGAGCCGCACCGCCCTCGCCCTGTTGATCGCGGGACTGGCGATCGTGCAGGTCTTACCCCCTTTCCCCGGCCTGCCCGGCGCGCGGCGCATGCTCGCGGTGCCCCTGATCGCATTAGGTGCGCTCCTGCCCGGCGGCGCCTACCTCGAGTGGCGGCGCAACCAGCACGCCATGCGCCACGGCCACCGCCTGCCACGTTCCCTGCTGCCCCGCATCCTCGTCATCATCATCACAGCGGTCGCGCTGCTCGCCGCCCTCGTCGTCCTGCGCGGCTCATGACCCCCGAGCCTCGCCGGCGCCATGGCGGCACCCCCGGCCGAGATCCAGGCCTGGCCCCCGAACGCACGCATCTGGCCTGGATCAGGACGACCGTGTCCCTGCTGGCCCTGGGCGCCGCCGTCATCAAGGCCGTACCACCCGTGGGCCTGATCATCCTGCTTCTGGGCGTCTCGTGCTGGCTGCTGAGCCGCCACCACCGGCCGTCCCTGCGCTCGGGTGATCACCATCAGCACCGCCCGCTGCGAGCGCTGGCCACCGCCCTCACGCTCGCCTCGCTCATCACCCTCGTCTCGATCCTGCTGACCAGCCGATCGCCCGCGCTCCCCCTCCTGCCGGCGCACCGGCCCCAGGGTCCCTCGATGCCCTCTCCCTCCTCGACCGTTCCGCCTCGCTGACCCGACAGCAGCGGAACCTGCGCCCTTCGCTCCCGCCCCGGCCCTGCGACTGGCGGCGGGAGCGCTCCGCCGATGCCTGCTCTGACGAAGTGCGCCGCGCCGACGACAGCCCGGCCGCCACTCCGCCACTGCAGCGCCCGCAACGCCAGGCCGCCCGCCCAACCGGCACGGACCACGATCACGTCCCGCGCGTCCACACGTGGTCCCGCCATTTTCACTGTTCCGGCCGGCCTTGTCCCCAGCCCGGGATGCGGGGTCCTACTCGGTGATGCCGCCGTAGGCGATGACCTTGGTGGGGCGGAGCCGGACGACGACCTCGCCGGGCACCCCGTTGCGCCTGCCGAACTCCTCCGCCTGGTCCGGGCCCACATACCGGGCGGCGGCCTGGGTGGCGACATCCAGGAGCTCGTCCAGGTCCTCGCTCAAAGTCACCTCGCCGCGAGCCTCGACGTAGGCGAAGGGCGGGGCATCGTCATCGACGCACAGCGCCGCGCGCGGATCACGCCGCAGGTGGCGGGCCTTGGCCGTTTCACCGTTGGTGGTGAAGGCGAAGTCCTCGCCGTCGAAGACGTACCAGACGGGCGTGACGTGGGGAGCGCCGTCGGCTCCCAATGTCGCGAATTTCCCGGTACGCGCGCCGCGCGTGACGAACTCGTGCCACTCCCGGGTCGTCATGGTGTGCACAGATGTCTGCCTTTCAATGTTCGCCCGAACGGGCCTCGCAAGGCGTGTCGCCGTTGCCATGGCCTGCGGGCAGCGAGTCACGGACGAGTTCATAGAGTGCGAGACCAGGTCCTTCGGCGAGCGACGTCATCATGCGTCTCCCCCGCCGCCGTTCCCCTCACTCCGCCACCGGCGTTACCAGCGAGCCGATTCGTACACTTCGGCCCCTACCCTCCTGATGACGCATTCGCGTCAGAAGCGGTCATGCGTCAGCAAAGGACCTCCATACGCGCGCCAGAAGCGGCACTCTGGCACCGCAACCGGCCGTTCGATCACCCGAGCACGCCCATCCCGGCAGACAGCACCCGACTCCGGGTGTCCCCTGGCGACTATGAGCTGTCCGCCCCTGACGAGCCGATGTGCCGGAAGCAAGCTCATCCCGGACGAGCGCCGCGGATCTCACCGTCCGTGACGGCGATGCAGCCCTGACGCGACACCCTCCGCCCTGAGATCCGGAACGCCCCCACGACCGCAGGTGGCTCAGCCCGGCCCCCCGCGTACGAGGCGTCGTGGCAGGCGCTGTCGCCGCGGCACCACGACCCGCAGCGCCGCGGCCGGTGACACGGGCCGATCGATCATCAGCCCCGCGGCGGCTCCCCCCGTGCGTCCGCGTGCCATGAGCGGCAGGCACCAACCTGGCCGGCCGTCTTCGAGCCTGTTCCGGCGCCCGTCCGGGCGCCGGGTACGGCCCCGAGCGGTGGTCTTCGTGTGGGGTCGGATCGTTCGTCCGGGGTTCGTCGGCGTGGCGTCAAGGCGGAGGAGCGGTCAGGTGACGATTGCCCAGACCTGGACATCGCGATGTTCGCCGTTGAAGGCGAAGGACTTGCGGTGAGTGCCCTCGTGGGTGAAGCCGAGGCGCTGGGCAGTGGCGATGCTGTGGGCGTTGCGCGGGTCGCACAGCCACTCGACACGGGTCATGCCGCGCACGTCGAGCGCCCAGTCGATGAGGATCCGGCAGGCCCGGGTGATCAGGCCCCTGCCGCGCGCCTCCGGGGCGAGCCAGACGCCGATTTCGCACACTCCCTGCTCGGCGTCGAACGTCCGGTACAGCACGCCGCCCTGCAACTCACCCGACACGTACACGCCGAAGATGCGGCCGCTGTCGGCCGCCTGGCGGTCGGCGTAGCTCTGCAGGAGGGCGCGGGCGGTGTCCTCGTCGAGGATGGTGTAGGCCCACGGAATCCAGGGCTTGAGCGCGTCTCGGACCCGCTCGACGTACGCGGCGAACTCCGCCGCCTGCCACGGCTCCAGACCCACGCATAAGCCCCAGGCTCAGCCGGCCGCACCCGCGAAGACCTCGACGCCGCCCCGCACCCGAGGCCGCGTCGTCGGCCGTCCTCGCGCCCTGACCCCAAACAGATCGCCGACGCCCGCATCCTGCTCATCGCCGGACGAATCCGAAGCCCTAGCCGCGTCCGGTGAACAGGCCGCGCACGACCCACAGGCCGCCGAGCACCACGGCGCCGGCGATGAGGAAGGTCATCATGGCCGTCTCGGCGACGCCGAGCATGGCCAGCAGGCCGACGGCCAGGCCGTAGACGACGGACAGGGCGACGAGGATCCGTGCGGAGAGTTTCGCGTTCATGGCCGGTGAGTCTTCCCGAGCACGACGGCACGCCGACAGTCACCGGAGGACGGGACCCCGATTCCGACGACAGTCGGATACCCGGCGAAGACACCGCCGGTCCATACTGGCGGGATGGCTGGCAGCGCCCTCACAGCTCCGGTCGATCCCGGACGGGACGACTGGCACCGGACCGTTCCCGGCTGGCATCTCGCCTTCGCCGTGTTCGCCCTGCTCACCGCCGGTCTCATCATGATGGGCGACCCAGGCCCGCCCACCGCCGAGCGGCCCGCCGCCCTGGTCGTCCTCGCACTGCTGTGCGGCTGGTACGCCGTCACCGGCGCCCGCGCACTCCACCGCGCCCAGGGCCGGCTGGGTGTCGTCTACCTGGCCGGCGCTCTCCCCCTGTCGGCGGCCCTGTGGGCCGCGGCGCCGTCCGGCCCGCTGATGTCGTTCATGCTGTACCCGCACATCTGGGCGCTGCTGCCGCTGCGCAGAGCCATCCCCGTGACGGTCGCGAGCGTGGCGTCGATGGCCGCCGTCATGATCGTCCGCAGTGACGCGTACGGGCAGGAGCCGGCCTCGGTGCTCCTGATGGCGGCGGTGGCGCTGCTGACCGCCCTCGTGCTCGGCGTCTGGATCACCCGGATCATCGAGCAGAGCCGGCAGCGGGCCAGGCTCGTCGAAGAGCTGGCCGCAGCGCGGACCCAACTGGCCGAGGTCAGCAGGGAGGCGGGGGTGCTGGCCGAGCGGGAGCGGCTGGCGAGGGAGATCCACGACACGCTCGCACAGGGCTTCACCAGTGTCCTGCTCCTGATCGAAGCGGCCAAGGCCGGCACCTGCGAGCACGACCAAGCCGCCCGCGGCCACCTCGAACAGGCCCGCCGCACCGCCATCGACAACCTGGCCGAAGCCCGGGCCCTGGTCGCGGCGCTGCCGCCGCCCCAGCTCCGCGACTCCTCCCTCCCGGACGCGCTGCGCGGGCTCACCGAGCGGTTCGCGGCGGAGACCGCGCTCGACGTCGTCTTCACGGTGACCGGCACACCCCGCAGGCTCACCCCCAACGAGGAAGTGGTGCTGTTACGCGTCACCCAGGAAGCCCTGGCCAACGTCCGCAAGCACGCGTCCGGCGCGGCCCGGGTGGAGGGCGTGCTGGCGTACGGGGACGCCAGCGTGACCCTGCGCATCGGCGACGACGGCCACGGCTTCGACCCCCGCGAACCCGGCACCGGGTACGGCATCGGCGGTATGCGCGAGCGCGTCACCGAGATCGGCGGCACGCTGACCGTCGGCCCCAACCCGCCCTCCGGAACCGTGGTGCGGGTGGAGCTGCCGTCGTGACCGTACGCGTGCTCATCGTCGACGACCACCCCATAGTCCGGCAGGGGCTGTGCGCCGTGCTGGCCGCCCAGCAGGGCCTCACGGTGGTCGCCGAGTGCGGCACCGGCGAGGAGGCGGTCGAGCTGGCGGCGGCCGTCGAGCCCGACGTGGTGCTGATGGACCTGCGGCTGCCCGGCATGGGCGGCGTCGAGGCGACCCGGCAGATCGTCGCGGCCGGGACCGCGAAGGCGATCGTCGTCCTCACCACCTACGACTCCGACGGCGACATCCTGCGTGCCGTCGCGGCGGGCGCCACCGGCTACCTGCTGAAGGACACCTCGGCGGAACAACTGGTCGCCGGCATCCGCACGGCCGCGACGGGCGGCACCGTGCTCGCCGCCCCGGTCGCGGCCAAGCTGGCCACCCGCATGCGCGGCGAGACCCCCTCCCTCACGCCCCGGGAGATCCAGGTGCTGGAGTGCGCGGCCCGCGGCCTGTCAAACCCGGAGACCGGCCGCGAACTGTTCATCAGCGAGGCGACCGTGAAAAGCCACATGATGCGCATCTTCGACAAGCTAAGCGTCACCGACCGCACCGCCGCCGTCACCACCGCCATCGCCCGCGGCATCCTCACCCCGCCCTGACCTATAGGAGGCGTTCGGCGGCCGGTTCCAATGGCCCTCAGAAAGTCGCAGAGAATGTCGACGCCCACTTGACCTTGCAATTCCCGAAGGTCGACATCGAAGTCGATCTCGGTCTCCGCCAGAACCAGAAGATCGCGAGCACCCCCGGAACGGGCCAGACCCGCAACGACACCGTCTCAGCCTCAGGCGTGCGCGCGAACACTTCGGCGGCGGTGGGCAGCGGCCCTACGGTGTCGCCCTGCGAGTACTGCCACTGCCACCCGCATGCTCTGACGAGGTCCAGAACGGTCTGCCAGTCCTCAACCGTGGCGTCCGGAACGAAGAGGTCCGGCAGCGCGCCCATCGAGTCGGGATCGAAGAAGTCCTTGGCCTCGCCCCACCGGAGATCCGTCATGCCGCCATGCCGCCATGCCGCCTGGTGACGGAAGCCCGCCGCAGCTCGATTGCGTCCGCGACATCCCTTGAGCTCGGAGCTGCCTTGGGATTCGAGCCCCAGGCCCCTTCATGACGAGAATGAGTCAGTGACGTCGGGCGGTCAGGCGTCGGGGTCGACTTCGGGGTGGGTGAACCGCACGGGCTTGCCCAGCGACCGGGCGTAGCCGATCTCGGCTCGGGTGCTGTCTCCGATGTAGTCGCCGACGACGAGCACCTCGTCAGCGAGCCGGATCTTCGCTCGGTGCAGATCGTCGAGTCGCACCTTGAGCGCCTCGGCCGCAACAGGATCGGACCAGAGCTCGTGCGACGACTTCATGTCGCAACCCGGCTTGACGACGATCTTCCCGGCCACGGTCTCCCGCACGTCGGCCTCGCTCATCTCGGGCATGAAACGAGTGGAGCCGCAGATCACGACGATAGGCGGAAGGCTCAGCTGCTTCTTCGCGTCGGCGAGTTTCTCCTCGGCGGTGTGCGGACGCGTGGATGACACTGATTCCTCCTGCTGGTGCCTGCGGAGACGAGAACGACGGCGTCCGAGATCGTCTCATGGCGAACGACGTGGGCAGCGACCACCTCGGTGTGGAGCGGCCACCTGGCAGTCGGCGGTCCACCGGCGTCGAGGTAGGCGTTCCTCGCTCGCTTCGCATCGGCGAAAATGCGGAACCCCTCTGTTCGAGGAGCACCATGAAAATGCTCGCGAAGCGTCTGAGTGTCGTCGCGCTGGCCGGTGTGATCGCCGCCGCCCTCATCCCGGGTGCGGCCGGCGCCACGGTCACATCAGCGGGGCATGAGGAGTATGTCGCGTCCTACCCGCTGACGTCGGCAGGCTTCATGTCCTGAAGGTCCGCCGGCAAGCTGTGGGGCGGGCCCTGGTCGGGCTTCAGTCGCGGTGGTTGGGATCTGGGGGTTACGGGCTCGAGAGTGGCCCGGAGCTTAGACGGCCAAGGACGAGGCGTACCAGGTCGAGGCCCCACGCTGGTCATCAGGAGGCAACCACGCGCCGGCCAAGCCGGGGCACGGCGCGATCAGCGCCGAGCAGATCCCCGACGCGCGGCTGATGGTCGTGCGAGGCATGTGCCACACCCTGCCGACCGAGGTGCACGAGGAACTGGCCGCCGCCGTCCTCACGCGCACGGGGTGAAGACGTTCGATGCCAGATCCCTGCACCCCCGCCATCGAAGTGAGGGATCTGGTTCCGCGTTTCGGCACCGTGCTCGCCGCCAAGGTCGTGACTGACGTCAGCGGCGACGCCTACGGCGACGCGAACTACGGCTGCTGTCCGTGCCGCTCCCGCTGGGCGTGCGCGGATCCGGATACGGGACCGACGGGGCCCTCACCCCGAGTAGCCCGAGATACTGCCTGCTCTGCATGATCTCCCCCGGTTGTTGCACTGTTCCTCTCGGCCTCTTCTCTTCGGCCATCAAATACGACAACAGGGCAGACATAACGAGACATCCCAAATAGTGCGATACACGTTGATCTCTCCCTAAACTTTGCCTTACCGCACGTTCTCCGGGCCTGCGGCCGCCCTTGCAGCAGCACCTCGCACGACAGCCGGCCGATCTGCGCGGCGCAGGGGACCGCGCCGGCATACCCGGCCGCCGGGGTTGCGCCCGGTCAAGCCGACCCTTGAGCCCGTGAGCCCGTGAGCCCGTGAGCCCGTGAGCCCGTCCCGTCCTGGAGCGGCCATGGGCATCGCGTGCTCGGTCCAAGCGCGCGGGTCCATCCACCGAGAGATTTGCGACGCTCATCGACGGCACCGCAGGGACCGCAGATCGGGGCCGGGTGGCCGTTGAGCTGCGGAAGACGGCGAGAACCATCTTGACCTGCATGTCCCTGGCATGTGCTCTTGCGCAGGAGTGGCACGTGATTCGTTGTCGCGTGCGTACATGACTACATATGCTCCCCTCACAGTCCGATTCGGGCAGGGAGGGGCAGATATGTCGGATCAGCACGGACATGGACACGGCCACGGTCACGACCGTGGGATCAGCCGGGTGCTCGACGGGATCAAGCACCTGCTCACCCCGCACAGCCACGACAGCGTGGACAAGACCGACGCGGCCCTGGAGTCCAGCGCCCGCGGTCTGCGGGTGCTGGCCATATCCTTCGCCGCGCTCATGGTCACCGCCCTGGCCCAGGCGGTCATCGTCGCCTGCTCAGGCTCGGTGGCGCTGCTGGGCGACACCTTGCACAACGTCGCCGACGCGCTGACCGCCGTCCCGCTGGGCATCGCGTTCTGGATCGGCCGCCGGGCCGCCACTCGCCGCTTCACCTACGGCTACGGCCGGGCCGAGGACCTGGCGGGCATCGTCATCGTGCTGCTCATCGCCGCCTCGGCCGGGCTCGCGGGCTACGAGGCGGTCAAGCGCCTCATCGACCCCCAGAACGTCGAAGCGCTCGCCTGGGTGGCCGGCGCGGGCTTCGTCGGCTTCCTGGGGAACGAACTCGTCGCCCGCTACCGGATCAAGGTCGGCCGCGAGATCGGCTCGGCCGCCCTCGTCGCGGACGGCCTGCACGCCCGTACCGACGGCTTCACCTCCCTGGCCGTACTGCTCGGCGCGGGAGGCGCCGCGCTCGGCTTCCCCCTGGCCGATCCGATCGTCGGCCTGCTGATAACCGTCGCGATCCTGTTCGTGCTGCGCGGCGCCGCCCGCGAGATCTACCACCGCCTCATGGACGCGGTGGATCCCAAGCTGGTCGAGCAGGCCGAGCACATCCTCGCCGACGTGCCCGGCGTCCGGCGCGTGGGATCCGTACGGTTGCGCTGGATCGGCCACGCCCTGCGCGCCGAGGTCGACATCCAGGTCGGCCACGAGTCGACGCTGGTCGAGGCGCACGCCGTAGCCGTGGAGGCCGAGCACCGCCTGATCCACGCCCTGCCCAGACTGAAGGCCGCGACCGTGCACGCCGATCCGGACGGTCCCGACGGGGTGGACCACCACGCACCCCTGCTCACCCATCGATGATGGAGTCATGTACGCACCTGACGACGACTCCCGGCCGGCGCAGCCCACCGCCGAGCAGGTCGGCGCGGCGGTGGACGCGTTCCGCCTGCTCAGCGACGGCACGCGGCTGCGGCTGATGTGGTTGCTGTCCCACGGTGAGTACGACGTCGGCAGCCTCGCCGCGGTCCTCGGCGTGGCACGTCCCTCGGTCTCCCAGCACCTGGCGAAGCTCCGATCGGGCGGGCTGGTGCAGACACGCAGGGAGGGCCGTCACGTGGTGTACCGGGCCCGCGACGCCCACGTCCGTTCCCTCATCAAGGAGATCCTTTTCCACGCCGACCACGAGGTGTCAGGCATCCCCCGCCACGACTGAGCGACCTCGGATTCCGCGACGCTCACCGATCAATCCGAAGGGGCCCGTCCTGTCGCAGTGCCGCGCGTACGCCGGGCAGGACGGCCGCGCGGAACGCGGCGTCAAGCTCGGCCGGCGAGGCGGTGGTCTCACCGTCGATCCAGGCGCGCAGGAGCCCCATGAACGCACCGACCACGCAGGTCACCAGCAGATCGAGCGAGACCGACGCCTGACTGCCCGCGGCGAGCAGTTCCTCCTTGACCAGTGTCCCGAGCAGTTGCTCGCCCCGCGCGTGCACCAGCCCGCCGCTGCGCCGGCCCATCAGCGCGCGTACGAGCCGTTCCTGCTCGCGGACGTGCTCGAACATCGGGCGGCTGAAGGCGAACAGCTCCCTTGCCTCGCCCCTCGGCGCGAGGTGCAGGAAGGCGAGCTGGTCGAGGTTGCTGAACAGCACGTCCTGCTTGTCGGTGAAGTGGGCGTAGAAGGTGGACCGGCCCACGTCGGCGCGCTCGATGATGTCGGTGACGGTCACCGCGTCGTAGCCCTTCTCCAGGATCAGCGCCACCAGCGCCTCCTGGATCAGCCGCCGCGTCCGCCGCACCCGCCGGTCTCCAGACACTTTTCCGTCTTTTGTCCGGTACGGCACAGCACGGCCGGACTGCTCGTTGACCACGATCCATTATGAACGCATGCTTCATAACCGAACACAGTGTCCGGCATCAGAGGAGCCGTCATGGGACTGGGGAAACTTCTGCACAGCCATCAGGAGCACGCCGACGCGGGCGGCACCATCGACCGTCCCCGCATGTACGAGACCTTCGCCTCCATCGCCTTCCTCGGCGCGCGGCGTACCGCCTTCACCCGCCTGGCCACCGCCGCCCGGCCGCACTCCGGCGACCGCGTCCTGGATGTGGGGTGCGGCACCGGTTACCTCACGCGCATCCTGTCCCCCGTCGTCGCGCCCACCGGCCACGTCACCGGCCTGGACCCGTCCCCCGCGATGATCGACCACGCCCGCGGGCGCTCCCCCGCGAACTGCTCCTACACCGTCGGGGAAGGCCAGCGCCTGCCTTACCCCGACGGCTCCTTCGACCTGGTGGTCTCCAGCCTGGCCATCCATCACATGCCGAGCGAGGCCAGGCCCGAGGCACTACGGCAGATGTTCCGCGTACTGCGCCCGGGCGGACGGCTGCTCATCGCCGAGTTCCGCCCGCCGGACGGCCACCTCACCCGGCACCTGGTCGGCCTGCTCAGCGGCCCCGCCATGCGGCACGACCCCCGCGACCTTCTCGGCACCATGATCCCCGACGCGGGCTTCCAGGTGGAGGCCGAAGGCCGGCTCCCGCACCTGATGTACTACGTCCGCGCCGCCCGTCCATAGCAGGACAACGCGGCGTGTCATCCAGCGCTGTGACCGGAAATGACCACCGGATTGGCGCGGAGGGCGCTCCTGCCAGTTGGATGGTGTTGATCACATCGATCGATGCTGGGGAGGCAGCGTGACGCAACCGGTCAAGGTCCGCAGGCTGACGGACCAGGAGGGGCAGAAGCTGCAGCGGATCGTGCGGCGCGGCACGACCAGCACCGTGCGCTATCGGCGGGCGATGATCCTGCCGGCCTCGGCCGGCGGCAACACCGTGCCGGCCATCGCCCGGCTCGTTCAGGCGGACGAGGACACCGTGCGAGATGTGATCCATCGCTTCAACGAGATCGGGCTGGCCTGCCCGGCGCACCAAGACCTGGAAAGACTCACCGGACCCCGACTTCGACGCCAAGCTGGACGAGATCGAGTACGCCCTGACCCAGCGGCCCGAGCGCACCTTCGCCTTCGACGAGTTCGGGCCGCTCGGCATCCGCCCCACCGCCGGGACGGGCTGGGCACCACAGGGTGAGCCCGACCGGCTGCCGGCCACCTACCACGCACCCACGGCGTCACCTACTTCCACGGCTGCTACTCCGTCGGCGACGACCTGCTGTGGGGCGTCAACCACCGGCGCAAGGGCAGCGACCACACCTGGGCCGCCCTGAAGTCGATCCGTGCCGCCCGCCCGGACGGCGCGCCGATCTACGTCGCTTGCGCCAGTTCACCCTGACCAACTCCGACCATCCCAACCACACCGTGCAGACCAGGGCGCTGCACGCCTACCTGCGCTGGCGCAACGCTCACGCCCGTCATCCCGACATGCTGGCCGCCCAACGCCGCGAACGCGCCCGCGTCCGCAGCGAGAAAGGCATCCGCTGGGGCGGCCGTCCGCTGGCGCCCGCCGCGTGATCATCCGCCCGGTCCGTCCCGCCACGTTGAAGGAAAGGACAGTTCGCACCTCATGCAAATCCTGCAGACGAATCGCGCTGTGCTGAGTCGGCTGCTGCCGGGCGCCAAACCGGAAGATCTCATCGTCCGCCAAGGGCAATTCCACCAGGTAGTGATCGGCGCAGACCGTGTCGTGTGCCTGCCTCGCACCGAGGCGGCGGCGGCCCGGCTGCCGCACAGGGCCGCTGTCTTGCGCCTGCTCGCCGGGTTCGATTGCGGCTTCCGCACGCCTCAGCCACTGCTGGAAGGCAGCACACACGGCACAGACGAGCTGCCGTTTCTCGTCCTCAGCCGCGTTCCTGGAGCCCCGCTGGAGGCCGAAGCACTCGAAGATCCCCAGATGGCCGAGGCCGCGGCGACGCAGTACGTCACGTTGCTTACCGAACTGGCCAGGATCGGCGCTGAGGAGAAGGTGCGAGCGGCCCTGCCAGCACCACAAGATCGATGGCGGCAGTTCGCAGCGGACGTCCGCGCCGAGTTGTTCGGGCTCATGTCCGATGGCGGGCGTCAACGAGCCGAGCGAGAGCTCGCGGCGCTCGACAGCCTTCCCCACATCACCGACGCGGTGGTGCACGGTGATCTGGGCGCCGAGAACGTCCTATGGGAGTGGAGTGACGGACTGCCAGTGCTCAGCGGAGTGATCGATTGGGATGAGGTCACGATCGGCGATCCCGCAGAGGACCTGGCGGCCGTTGATGCCAGCTACGGCACGCATCTCTTGAATCGGGTACTCACGCTGGGCGGCTGGTCGGACAGCACGATGACCACCCGCATCGCCATCATTCGCACAACCTTCGCCCTGCAGCAGGCCCTATCCGCGCAGCGGGACGGCGACGAAGAACAACTGAGGGATGGCCTGACCGGCTACCGCTAGATTCGTCTCCCGACCCCACCCTGATCGTCGTCTACGGCCATCACTGCTGTTGACGGACGGCAACCGATCCCCGAAGACGCGGAAGCTCCTCTCCAAAGGCACTCCTCTGCAACAGCCCGGTGATCGTTTCCGGTCACAGCACTAGCGACGAGACTCCTCCACCTCTTCGGAGACGCGACGGGCCCCGGCTGCCGGACGACATTCCGGGTGTGGGACCAGGTGATCGAATGCCCGGCCCTCCACTGCCACGGCTGAGAGGCGGTGATCTTCTCATAGACAGATCTCGGCGTGATCACGGCACGACAAGGGCTCCTGTAGGAGGATCCTCGTAGGTGAGTGCACCGAGAGGGTGGCATGGGAGCGGACGAGTACGACGTCTTCCTCAGTTACGCCGGCGATGACCGCGAGCAGGCGCGGGCCCTGGCGGAGGCTCTGCGACGAGCGAAGGTCCGGGTGTTCATGGACGAGCGGTCCATCGGGCATCACGAGAGCATCACCAGGAAGGTCACCGAAGGTGTGCTCAGGTCGGCCGTCCTGCTCGCCTACTACTCGCGGGCGTACGCGACGCGCCCGGCCTGCCAGCTCGAGCTGACCTTCGCGTTCCTGCTGGCGCAACGGAGCGGGACGGTGCAGGGGCGGATCCTCGTGGTCAATCCCGAGGAGGGCTCTGAGCACGTCGAGCCAGTGGAGTTGCGTGACCTCAAGTACCGGCGGCCACCGGTGTCCGAGGATGAGCGGCGACGCTTCGCCGAGGAGGTGGCGGCGCTGGTCAGGGCGCTTCCCGGGCCGTTGGGCGCGGTCGCGGGCGGCGAGGCGCCGCACTGGTGGCCCGGTGAGCCGCTGCCCGATCGCGGGGCGATCCAGCGGTACGCGGAGCTGTGGCGGTTGCACTCCGCGCTGCACGCGGGCGCGTCGCCGCTGGTCGAGCCGGGGCCGAGAATGGGCGTGGCGGTGGTCTCCGGGCTGCCGGGGAGCGGCAAGACCACGCTGGCCGCCCAGTACGCCCAGGCGTTCGCGGCCGCCTTTCCCGGTGGCGTGCACTGGTTCGCTCTCGATCCCGGTCTCTCCGGCTCCGACGTGCTGCTCGGCTATCGCCGTTCGGTGAGGGAGATGGCCGCCGCCACCCGTGTCCCGCTCGACGGCGTCGATGACGAGCATCTGCGCTCGCACCTCGCCGGGCGCGTCAATGAGCGGGCGGAGCCGGTGTTGTGGGTCGTCGACCAGATCCCCGGAGGGGTTTCCGATGACGTGGTGCGGGAGTTGCTGATCCCCTCCCGGTACGTCCGCACGATCCTGACCTGCCGGGAGGACCGGTTCAGCGACCTCGGCGGACCCGTACGCCTCGACGGGCTCCGCGAGGCGGAAGGACTCGCGCTCCTCAGGGACGGGTACGAGGCCGGGGAGGAGGCCGAGGCGGTCCGGCTCGTCCGCGACCTCGGCGGGCATCCCCAGGACCTTCGCGTGGCGGGGGCCAAGCTGCGGGCGGGCCGCGGCGTGATCACCGTGGCGGAGTACCGCCGTGCGGTCACCGGCGCCGCGGACAGCGTGCTCGCGGACATCCTTTGCGACCTCGACTCCCCGGCTTTGACGGTGCTCGGGCTGGCGTCGTTCCTCGCGCCGGTCCCGTTCCCGCGCGGCCTGCTGAGCCGGGCGGCGGCGCTGCTGCACGGCTGGAGCCGGCAGGAGACGCAGGACCGGCTCCTGCCGGCGCTGGAGTCGCTGGTCCGCCGGTGTCTCGTGGTCTCGGCGGGCGAGAGCGTGTCGGTGCACGCGCGCCTGCTGCGCGCCCTGCCTGACACGGCCCGGCACGGCTGCCTCGCCGCCGTAGGCCAGGCGGTGGCCGGACTCCTGACCCCATCCGATCCCGTGGGCCTGCCGGTCGCCGAGCTCGAAGGTTCGCCGATGAGCCGGCCGGACGCACCTGCGGCCGAAGCCGCCGAGCCCGAGGTGGTGGCGCACGCCCGGCACCTGGTGGCCCAGGGGGAACTGCCCGTTGAGATCGCCGAGGTGCTGCTGTCGCGGCTGGCCGCGATCGACGAGCGGGCCGGGAACCACGTCTCCGCCGCCGGGTACGCGCGGGAGCTCGCGGAACGGCTGCGTCACCGCCATGGCCCGGGCGACCCACGTGCCCGCGCGGCCGCCACCCGCGCCGCGCTTCTGCTCGTCACCGTCGCCGACTACACCCTGGCTGCCGCCCTGGCCCGGCGGGCTCTCACCGCTCCTCCGCCGCACACCGAGGTGGGGGCGTTGCATGCGCTCGCCGCCGCGCTCGACGGGCTCGGTCAGTACGCGGAGGCGGAGCCGTACTGGGAGCGGCTGGAGGAGCGGCTGCCCGGGATGCCCGACGAGGGGGCTGACAGGATGCGCATCGACCGGGCGCGGGCGTTGCGGCAGCGGGGGAGGCTGGAGGCCGCAGGCGCCGTGCTGGCCCAGGTCACCGCTTCCGCTCTGCCGCAACGCCTTCTGGAGGAGGCGCTGCTGCACGCGTTGACCAGCCGGCCCCGGGTCGCGCGGGCGGCGGCGGAGAAGGCGCTCGCCGGTTTCGAACGTGCCGGGCTGGCGCGGCATCCCCTGGCGTTCGAGGCGGCCGTGGCACTGGTGGACGCGGAGCTGGCGGCGTTCGCGCATCGGCCTATGCCGTTCGGCAAGGTGGACAGAGAGCAGCTCGCGCGGATGAAGGAGCTGTGTGAGGAGTACGAGCGCACGCTCGGCCCGACGAACCCGCTCGCGCTGAGCGCCATGATCGGCTATGGCATCAACCTGGCGGGCTGGCAGGACGCCGACGCCGGCCGGGAGGTGCTGGAGGCGGCGGACGAGCGGGCCGGCGCCATCCTGGACGAGCTCCATCCCATCAAGCTGCGCATCCGGTACGGCCTGAGCTGCGCTGCCCTGCGGGCGCTCGACTTCCCGCTGGTCGCCGAGCACGCGAGCGCGGCCTATCAGGGCCAGCGGCTGGTGCTGGGCGAGCGGCACCCTGACACCCTCAGGTCCCTGCTCCAGCTCGGCATAGCCCGCCAGAGCGCCCCGGACGGGCGGGACGGCCCCGAGGCCCGCGAAATGATCACGCAGGCCAGGCGCGGCTTGAGCGAAGTGTACGGGCTGTGGCACGACGAGGTGGTACGCGGCTACATCGCGGAAGCCTTCGGGGCGCTGCCCCGGCCGCTGTTCGACGGGATGATCCAGGCGACGACCCTCGCCTCCAAGGCCCCCGCCAAGGTCCGCCGCGCGCTGAAGGACCTGCTCGGCAGGGAGTGAAGGGGCGGAGATCGGCACGAACCGACGGTGCGGTCAAGAGCCCTGACCGCAGGCGGGGCGGGGGTCGGTGTCGGGGAGGAATCTGGTCCATTCGGCGGGGGTGAGTTCGCGGGCGGCGATGGTGCAGGCGAGGCGGATCAGCTCGTCGGGTGCGACCGGCCAGCGGCGGAGCGAGCCGTCGGCGGTCAGCACCATGAGGTGTCTGCCGCCGGCGGTGAAGGCGGGGCGGAAGTGGTCGCGCCAGTCGTCGAAGGGAAGCGGGTCGCCGAGGGGTTCGAGGGTGCGGGCGTCCCATAGCCGGAGCGGCTCCTCGGTGGTCATGAGGGTGCCGTCGGGGCTGAGGATGGCGTTGCCGTTGCCGGTGCGCAGGCTGCGGCGCACCTCGCAGGTCTCGAAGTTCAGGAAGCGTACGGTGCGGTCGTCGGAGTTGAGCACCATCGTGTGCGGGTCGGCGGTGAAGTGGAGGGAGCCGGTGGCCAGGGTGTAGTGGGCGGCCTGGTCGTCGCAGCCGCCCCTGGACGTGCCTGAGTCGACATCCCAGGTGCGGAGCTGGGTCGTGGTGAGGCCGGCCGCCAGCCGCTTGCCCTCGTGGTCGAGGGCTATGACGGTGTAGATGTAGGAGCCGGTGAGGCCGGTCGGCTGGGCGAAGCCGGGCAACGGGATCGTGGTCATGGCGGTGCCGGTGCCGGTCTCGTAGATCGTCGCCACGTATCCCCGCCTGCCCGAGTCGTACCAGGTGCGGGCGAAGCGGCGGCCGTCGCCGCTGAAGGCCGTACGCGCGCCGATGTCGAACGGGTAGCGCAGCACGGTCCTGGACTCGGCGATGGACCAGAGCACGTACTCACGGCCCAGGGACGCCAGCAGGTGAGCGCCGTCCGGGGAGATCACCTGGAGGGACGCGCCGCGCAGGCCGGGGACGGGCACGTCGCTGCCGGTACGCAGGTCGCGCCGCCACACGGCCTGGCCGGCGTCCTTGTGGAACAGGGTGTCCCCGCTCAGCGCGCCGCCGCCGTCCGTGCGCGGTGCGGTCGGCACGTCGCCGGGGCGCAGCGCGGAGGGCACGTCCCAGATGACGGCCGCGCCTCCGGCGCCCACCCCGGCCAGGCGGCGTCCTGAGGGGTCGAACCTCGCGGTGTAGATCGTGTCGGGCCGGCCGGGGAGGGCGATCAGGCGGGGTTCTGGCGCGTTGAGGTCGATCAGGTGAACGTCGTCGCCGGTCAGGACGGCCAGGCCGCCGTCCGGGGAGACGGTCGCGTCCCATGAGTCGGTGTCGGCGGAGGTGATGATCTCGTCGGTGGCGAGGTCCAGGACGAGGACGGGGGTGCCGCGGAGCACCGCGCGACGGTCGCCGGGGCCGAAGACGACGTCGTCCCCGCGTCTGGTCCAGCGAATTCGGGCGGTGGCGGCGTCCAGCAGCGTCTGGCGGCGGGCGTCGCCGCCGGAGTCGGCGGCGACGACGTACCCTCCGGTGGGGCTGAAGGTAAGGGCGGGCTCGGCTCCGGGGACGCGCCGGGCGCGGCCGAGCACCTCGCCGTCGCGGGTGGCGATCACGACGGGCGTGCCGTCCCGCGTCCAGGCCGCCGCCCGGTCGCCGGACGGGGCCACGGCCACGGCGATCGCGCGGCCGGGCAGTGCGACCCGCCAGCGGAGCCGGCCGTGTGCCGCGTCGTAGCCGCGCAGGTCGTTCCGTTTCGCGCCGGCGACGAGGACGACGCGGCTCTCCCGCAGGTGGGCGAAGGCGTACGGACCGGAGATGTCCACGGTCACCGTGCGCGGCGAGCGTGGGTCCCACACGACGGGCTGGTCGGCCGGGTCCTTGCCGAACACCCACTCGCCGTCCGCCTCGAACAACGTGCCGGGGCGGCGGTCGATCACCCGGCCTGAGAGCAGGTCCACGAACGCGACCGTGCCGGGCGCGGAGGCCGCCGCGAGGACGCGGCGGTCGGCGGTGACGTCGACCGGTGACGCCGGGCGGGCGGCATCGGTGCTGCCGTCCATCGGGGCCCGGCCGGCGGGATCGGTCGCGACGGTCATCGGGGCCTCGCCGGTCCACGCCAAGCGGGCGGGGTCGGTGGCGAGGTCCCAGAGCAGGACGCGGCCGTCGGCCTCCTCCGCGGCCAGGTACCGGCCGTCCGGCCCGAAGGCGAGCCGCCGTACGTTCGCGGCCTGCTCGTACGGGCTGCGCAGGACGCGGGCCGTGCCGCCGGTGAGCTCCCAGACGTAGATGCGGCCGTCGGCGGGCGCGCCGGCGTCGCCCGCCGCGGCGTAGCGGCTGGCCGCCATCCGGCGGCCGTCCGGGCTGACGGCGAGCGTCTGCAACTCGAAGGGGATCGGGTCGCCGGCGCGGATGCGCGGGAACGCGAGCACCCCGCGCATCGCCTCGTGCACGGTGGTGATGAGGCTGCTGCGGGCGGCGGGGGTCCCCTCGGTACGCCAGGCGTGCACGGCCAGCAGCAGCGCCCGGTCCAGGTCGCGATCCCGGTCAGCGAGGGCCTGCCCGGCGAGGTAGCGGGAGGTCGCCTGGCGGAGGTTGGCCAGCGCCTCCTCGGCCCGCAGGGCGGCGATCACCGCGGCCACCGCCGTTGACGCGGCCAGCACGGCGAGCGCGGTCACCGCCGCGGTGGCCGCCCGGCGGGTCCTGCGGTGCTGCCTGACGTCCTCGCCGTCCAGCTCGTCCGGCGCCTTGCCGTGCAGGGGCGCGGCGAGCTGCACGAGGCAGCCGCGGAACCGCTCGTTGCGCAGGTCCAGCTGGTCGGCCTCGGTCACCCAGCTCAGGTCGATCCAGAACGGCCGCACCTCATGGACGCCGTTCAGCGCGGGCGGGAGCGCGCGGGAACGTTCCACGTCGAAGCGGCCGGCGGCGGCGTCCCATTCGAGCGAGCCGCCGGTCAGGACCAGATGGAGGGTCTCCACGCTCTTGTGCGCCAGCCAGTAGCGGATCTCGTCGTTGACGAAGGGCGACCCGGCGACCTGCGGCGACAGGAACACGATGAGATGCCGGGAGGCGTCGAGCGCGTCCTCGATCGCCCGGTCCAGTCCGGAGTTCGACCCCATGCTGGACTGATCGCGGAAGACCCGTAACGCCCTCAGCCGGTACCAGGGCCTGGCCAGGCGGTGCAGGGCGTCGCGCACGGCCCGGACGAGGGGCGCGTCCGGCTTCCAGGTGTAGGACAGGAAGGCGTCGTAGTGGAACGGGCGCTCATCTGCCGGCACCGGCCATCGCCTCCGGATCGCTCACGCCGGCCAGCTCGCCGAACCCCATCGCGTAGTCGTGGATGCGGAGCTGCACCGTGCGCAGCTCGGCGCGGCAGGCGGCGTTGTCCGGCCAGTCCGACTCGGCGTCATCGGGGTGCGCCTGCTCGAACTCGCGCAGCCGGGGATGCCACTTGGACAGGAACGGCCGCAGCTCCTTGTTGAGCATGGTGATCGCCAGTTGCTCGACGGTCCGGCCGCCGGGCGCGGGCACCGAGGGGCGGCTGGCCTTCAGGGTGTCGCGTACGGTGGCGAACAGGCCGTAGAGGGACGAGAGCGCTTCTCGGGTGAGCCCGTGGTCATCGTCGAGCGGCTGGGTGGAGATCCGGGTCGTGGTCTCCACGAACAGCTTCCACGCGACGTCCCTGCTCTCATTGTTGACCACGAACGTCAGCTCGCTCACCTGTGGGAGCGACAGCTTGACCTCCGTCAGCCGGGCCGAGCGGCTGTAGATCTGGATCACCACGACGCCGGCCATCCCGGCCACCGCGCCGGCGGCGATGTAGAGGCCGCGGCCGCCGATGCTGGACAACTCGAAGATCACCAGTCCGGCCAGGGCACCGACGACGGCCGCCGCGACCACGCGCACGATTCGCCCGCGCGGCAGGGCGTTTCCGGGGGGCTTCACCGCCACGAGGCGACTCTACATGTGGCGTCGCCCGCCAACCAGATGGTCACGATGGCGCGGGAGGCCGTTCTTCGGCGCGGAGAGTCGTGAGGCGGTCGGGGTGCGGCCAGCGTACGCCGTGGGCCCAGCCCGCCCGCTCGAACCAGCGGATGAGCCGCGCGCTCGGGTCGAGCTGGCCCTTGAGCACACCGTGGCGGGCGCAGGTCGGCTCCACGTGGTGCCAGTTGTGCCAGCCCTCGCCGAGCGTCAGCAGCGCCACCCACCACACGTTGGACGAGCGGTCCCTGGTGCGAACGGGCGGTCGCCGAAGGTGTGGGCGATCGAGTTCACCGACCAGGTGACGTGGTGCACCACGGCGTAGCGGACCAGGCCGCCCCACAGCAGCGCGCTCCACGCGCCCGCCCACGACATCGACCACAGCCCGCCGGCCGCGGCGGGAAGCGCGAACGACAGGGCGACGACCGCCGGGTAGGCGGCGTCGAAGCGCCGTACGTCCGGGTCGTCCAGCAGGTCGGGCACCCAGTGCCGGCGGCTGGAGCGCTGGTGGGCGGTGTAGAACCAGCCGACGTGGGCGTGTGCCATGCCGCGCAGCAGCGCGAAGCCGCTGTCGCCGTAGCGCCAGGGCGAGTGCGGGTCGCCTTCGCGGTCGGCGTACTTGTGGTGGCGGCGGTGCTCGGCCGCCCACAGCGTCACGGGACCCTCGACGGCCATGCCGCCGGCCAGCATGAGCGCGATCCGCAGCGCACGGGACGCCTTGAAGGCGCGGTGGGTGAACAGGCGGTGGTAGCCGATGGCGATGCCGAAGATGCTCACCAGGTACATCACGACCGCGATGACCAGGTCGCGGGGCCCGACGCCCCAGCCCCAGGCGGCCGGCACCGCGAGCGCCAGCAGCACCACGGGCAGGACCACCAGCACGATCAGGTACGCGAGGCGGCGGCCGGTGGTGACCGTCACCGTCTCCGCCGTGGCCGGCCGCTGCACGTTGCCTCCCGGGTGGTCAGGACGATTCAGGCTCCTCATTGAACGGCCACGCCCCTGGCGTGCGGCAATATCCTTACAGTGACGCAATGATTACTCTGAGGAATCAAAATCATGGACTCGCCTGCGGCGAGAAAAGGGCGTGGGATGGTGATCGCGCAACGCGATCATCTCGGTACGCTCCGAAACCAGGCGGAAGGTCCACGGAATGGGTGCTGTCGATCAGGCGACCACGGGCGGCCATCTCGAGCGCTACGAGGAGGCGCTCGCCAGGGATCCGATGGCCGCGTTCGGCCTGGTCCGCGAGTGGATGCGGACCGATTGGCGGAGCCTGTTCGCCGAGTTGCGCGAGCGGCGCCCGATCTTCGTCACCCCCGCCTTCACGGTGGTGACCCGCTTCGCCGACGTCGTCGAGGTGCTCGCGCACGAGGAGGTCTTCTCCGTGCGCTCCTTCGGGCCGCGCCTCGACGCCGCGCTGGGCGGCGCGCCGTTCATGCTGGCCAGGGACGCCACGCCGATGAACTGGCGGGAGAAGGGCCTGATGCAGCTCATGCTCGACCCCCAGGACGCGGGCCGGGTGCGCGAGCTGGCCCGCCGGCTCGCCGACGAGCTGCTCGACGCCGCCCCGCGAGACGGGCGCTTCGACGCGGTGGACGGGCTGTTCCGCCCGGTCGCGCTCGGCGTGTGCGCGCGTTACTTCGGCGTGCCGGGCCCCGATCCGCGGACGCTGGGCGGGTGGACGCGGGCCGTCGTCTCCGACGGCTTCGCCAACTTCCTCGGCGATCCGCGGCTCCAGGCCGCGTCCGTGAGCGCGGGCGCCGAGCTGCTCGCCCACCTGCGCGACCGCCTCGCCGAGCTGCGGGCCGGGGACGAGCTGCCCGACGACGTCTTCGCCCGCCTCGTCCGGGCTTCGCCGCCCGGCGTGAGCGACGACCGCATCGTGGTCAACATGGCGGGGCTGCCGCTGGGATTCGTGGAGAGCGCGCCGGGCGCCATGGTCGAGGCGGCCGAGCAGCTCCTGCTGCGCCCGCAGGTGCTCGCCGAGGCCAGGGAGGCCGCCGCCGACCCCGAGCGCTTCGACCCGTACGTCTGGGAGGCGCTGCGCTTCAGCCCGTTCTTCAAGCTGCTCCCCCGCATCTGCGAGCGCGATCACGTCCTGGCGGCCGGCACCCCGCGCAGCACGGTGATACCGGCGGGCACGTTCGTGCTCGCGGCGCCGGCCTCCGCCATGTTCGACGCGGACGTGGTGCCGGAGCCCGACGAGTTCCGTCTCGACCGCCCGCGCCACCACCGGCTGTTCTTCGGGTACGGCCATCACGCCTGCCTCGGTGTGCACCTGGCCGGGCCGGTGATCGCCGAGACCGTACGCCGCCTGCTGCTGCGTCCCGGCGTACGGGCGGCCGGGAGCGTCGAACGGTCGCTCGGGATCTTCCCCGACGCCTTCCCCCTCGACCTCGGGACCGAAGGGCGGGAAGGCTGACGGTGGCGCCGAGCAGAGCACGCAGCATCGCCACCGACGGCCTCACCAACCGGCTCAGGTTCCTGGCCCTGACCAGCGGCCGCCCCCTGTGGGAGCTGCTGCAGGCGAGCCCGTCGCTGCGCAGCCGGATCAACGCCTCGCTCATCGACCACGCGGTCCGCGAGATGCCGCCCCGCCCCGAGCCGCTGAGCACCATGGCCGGCTACACCTCGTGGGCCTCGCTGACCGACCGCACCTACAGCGGCAGGCACCTGCCCCCCGTCCCCGCAGGCGAGCGGGAGCGGCCCACGCCCGAGGCCGCCGCCGCCCTGTTCACGCGTGGCGCATCGATGATCCCGTGCCCGCGGTCCACGGTGCTGTTCGCGTACTTCGCCCAATGGTTCACCGACGGTTTCCTGCGCGGCGACACCGACGTCCCGCGCGACCCGCGCAAGAACAGCTCCAACCACCACATCGACCTCAACCAGCTGTACGGGCTGAACGACGCGGCGACGGCGGCGCTGCGCACGTTCGACGGCGGGCTGCTGAAGAGCCAGCTGATCAACGGCGGCGAGTTCCCGCCCCACCTGTGCGAGAACGGCGCGATCAAGCCGGAGTTCGCGCCGCTGAGCGTCGTCCGCTGGGAGCGGCTCACCGACGCGCAACGCGACACGCTGTTCGCCACCGGCAGCGACAGGGGCAACAGCCAGATCGGCTTCACCATGCTCACGGTGCTGTTCCTGCGCGAGCACAACCGGGTGGCGCGGCTGCTCGCCCTGGAACATCCGCGCTGGGACGACGAGCGGCTCTTCCAGACGACCCGCAACATCCTCATCGTGCTGCTGATCAAGCTGGTCGTCGAGGAGTACATCAACCACATCACCCCCTACCACTTCCGCTTCACCCTCGACCCGGCACTGCCGGCGCGGCTGGACCGTGCGCCCTGGCACCGCCAGAACTGGGCGTCGGTGGAGTTCAACCTCGTCTACCGCTGGCACAGCCTGGTCCCTTCGCACCTGTCGGTGGGCGGGCGCGAGCTGCCGATGGCCGAGACCTTCTTCGGCAGCGCGCTGATCCCCGGTCCGGGTCTCGGGCGGTTGTTCGAGGACGCCTCCCGCCAGCGGGCCGGCCGCATCGGGCTGTTCAACACCGATCCCGTGCTGCGGGAGATCGACGTGGCCAGCATCGCCGACTCGCGGGCGCTCGATCTGGCCTCGTACAACGACTATCGCGAGCACTGCCGCTTCCCCCGGGTGCGTGGCTTCACGCAGATCTCCGGCGACCGGCGGGTCAGCGGCGCGCTGCGCGAGCTCTATCGCGACGTGGACGACGTGGACCTGTACGTCGGGCTGTTCGCCGAGGAACCCGGCTCCCCCGAAGCGATCCTGCCGCCGCTGCTCACCAAGATCATCGCCATCGACGCCTTCTCCCAGGCGCTCACCAACCCGCTGCTGGCTCCCCGGATCTTCAACGCCGCCACGTTCTCCCCCGCGGGCATGCGCGTCATCGCCGGCACCCGCACGCTGTCGGACGTCGTGCACCGCAACACCCCGGAGGACCAGAAGCCCCGCCTGGTCAGCATGTCCCGGCGGACCAGGCCATGAACGACCCCGGCCCCGACCCCGGCCCCGACCGCGATGCCGCGCGGCTGCGCGCCGCCGCCCGCGAGCTGGTCGACGTCGCGCTCACCATCCAGGACGCGGCGGCGCACGCCACGTCCGCGCTCACCGACGTCGCGTTACCGCACGCGCTGCCCGCCTGCGGGGCGCTGCTGCGGGCCACGACGAACGGCCGGGGGCTCGGGTGGGCGTTCACCGGCGGCGGCCCGCTGCTCACCGCCGCCGCCAAGATCGGCGGCCTGCTCGGTGCCGAGAGCCTGGCCGTACGCGTGCTGGCCACGTCGCTGCGGCTGCGCGTCGAGGCCGTGGCGATCGCCCACCCCGAGCTGACCGGCGACCCCCTGCTGACCCGGCTCATCGACGCGGCCGCCGCCGACCGGGATCTGGAGGCCGTCCGTGCCCTGCGCGCCCTGCTCAAGGAGCGTGGCGCGGTGCGCGCGCTCAGCCAGCTCGCCCCGGTCTTCGGCGAGGTGCTCGCGCTGCGCGCGCTCCTGGACGAGAACCCGCTCAACGACGCCACCGCCTGGCTCATCGCGACCGGCAAGGGGTACGCCACCGCCGATCCGATCACCGGGCTGAGCAACAGGGCCATCGCCGTCCTCGACACCGGCGAAGGCGCCGCGCGCCGGGTCGAGCTGAGCGCGGCCGAGTCGGCGCTGCTGTGCACGCGGGGGTCGCTGCTCGGTTTCCTGGGCAACATCAGCGCGCTCGGCACCACGGGACGGGTCCTCATCCAGAGCGTCGAAGGGCCCGACGGGGTGATCCGTCACGTCCTCCAGGCGCCCGGCATGCGCGCGGGACGTCCCGACGGCGAGTCGCCCCAGGACCTGCTCGGCGCGTTCAGCAGCGCCGTCCTGGCGAGCAGCCCCTACAGCCGCGCCCTGGCCGAGGCCGTCGCCGACTACGGGCTGCCGCCGGAGGCCGAGCTGGCGCTGATCGGGCACAGCGCGGGCGGCGCGGCGATCATGAACCTGGCGCAGGACGCCGCCTTCTGCGCCCGCCACACGATCACCCACGTCGTGGCCGTCGGCTCGCCCATCGACTTCAAGCGTCCCGCCGACCGGCGCACGTGGGTGGCCAGCGTCACCAACCAGCACGACATCATCCCCACGCTCGACGGGCAGGGCGCCGGCACCTGCTTCGACCTGCACCCCGACTGGTACGTGGTGGACTACGGCGACGCCACCCACCTGTTCCCGCTCTGTCACGGCATCGACCACTACCGCGCCAACCTGGCCCACGACCTGCCCGAGGCCCGCGCGGTCATCGACGAGCGGCTCACGCCGTATCGGGGGCGGGTGGTGCGGTCGCAGGCGTACCTGCTGTTCGACCGCCCGCCCGGCCCCCAGGGGTTTCCCTTCCTCGCGGTCCCCACCCGTGCCGTCGCCGAGGGCGGCGTCGAGCTGCCGATCAGGTGCCATGAGGGCGGGGCGCTCACGGCGTACTTCGCCGCGCGTCCGGGCGTGGCGGCCGATCTGCTGGCGGGCACCGGGCTCGGCCCCTTCGTCCTGGCGGGGCGGGCGCTGGTCGCCGTCCACGTGGCCGCCAACCGGCGCAGCAGCGCGGGCGCCTACGAGGAGCTGCAGGTCGGCGTCGTCGTGCCCGGCCCCTTCCGGCGGCGCTCCCGTTCCTGGCCCGACCTGCTGCGAGCGGCGGAGCTGCGCCGCTCCTGGCCCGACCTGCTACGGGCGGCCGACGTGCGCGGCTCCGGCGGCTTCCTCGTCGGCACCGCCGTCGACGCTCCGAGCGTGCATGCCCTCGGCCCGCGGCTGTGGGGTGGGGAGACGTACCTGACCTCGCTGAAGATCCGGCTCGGCGCGCGCTGCGCCCACGTCACCGCCGACTCGATCCTCACCCTGCGCGGGCGGCTCGGGCCCGGACTGCCCCTGGACGATCCCGGCCTGGTCGGCTACGCCCGTGAGGAGGGCGTGGTGCTGCGGTCCTGCGTACGCACGCGCGGGCGGGCCCGGCTGCACCCGGCGCCGCCGCTGCGGCTGGCCGTCCCGCCGCTGTCGTTCCATCCGCTGGCCGACCGGCTCCGCGAGCTGGGGCTCGACGGTGCCCGCCCGCTGCTGTGCCTGTCCACCACCACCCGCCAGTCGCTCCGGGACGCCGCCGTCCCCGTGCCGACGGGCTGACGGAGCAGCCGTGTCCGCCGACATCAGCGCTCACGTCGAGGTCCTCCGCTCGGACGCCCGCGCCCTGACCGCCTGCGCCGACCGCCTGCGCGCGATCGAGGCGGACCTGGAGGCCGGCGGGGGAGCGCCGGCGTGGCTGCACGCCTCGGTGACGGCCCAGGTCGAGGCCTGCTTGGCAGCCTCCGCCGACCTGGAGAACGCCGCCCGCCGCCTGAGCCGCCACGCGGACGAGGCCGGGCCTTGACCGCCGGAGTGCGCAGCCGTACCGGCGATCAACGTAGTGTGGTGACGGCCGGCGATCGGTTCCTGGAGGGGCGTGCGTGTGGCGGAGCTCGGGTTACCGGAGGCGATCGAACAGATCCGCCAGTCCAGGCCCTGACCTCCGCGCTGGCCGGGCTCCTGGTCATCGCCGTCATCACCGCGATCACCGCCGTACGCTTCGGGCAGCAGGCGGAGACAGGACGCACCAGGGCACTGTCCGGTCAGCTCGCCACCGACAGCCGGGCCGCCCTGGTCGATGATCTGACGACAGCAACGCGACTCGCCGCGGCGGCATGGGCCATCGCCCCGACCGACGAGGCGCGGGTGACCATGGCCACGATCCTCAGCCGGCCCGCGCGCGCCGTCCTGGCGGGTGACGCCGGCCGGGTGTTCTCCGTGACGTACGGCCCGGACGGCACCCGCATCGCGAGCGGCGCGGACGACGGCACGGTGCGCATCTGGAACGCGGCCACCGGCCGGCAGGCCGGCGCTCCCCTCGCCGGTCACACCAATGAGGTGTTCTCTGTGGCGTACAACCGGGACGGCACCCGCCTGGCCTCCGCCGGCGCCGACGGCACCGTACGTATCTGGGACACGGCCACCCACGAGCGGAAAGGCGCCGCGCTCAGGGGCCACGGCGATTGGGTGCGCTCGGTGGCCTTCAGCCCGGACGGCACCCGCCTGGCCTCCGCCGGCGCCGACGGCACCGTGCGCCTCTGGGACGCCGGCACCGGCGAACAGATCGGCGCTCCGCTCACCGGCCACACCGGCATGGTGGGGTCGGTGGCGTTCGGTCCGGGCGGCACCCGCGTCGCCGCCGGCGGAGCCGACGGCACGGTGCGGATCTGGGACGTGGCGTTGCCCAACCATCCCGCCGACCTGCTGCGGGCGGTGTGCGCGATCGCGGTCCGGCCCTTCACCCCGGAGGAGTGGCGGCGGTACCTCCCCGACGACCGGTACGAGCGCAGCTGCCCGGCCGGCTGAGAGGGTGCCGTCCTGACCACGCCGAAAACCATTGGACAGGTGCTGGGACGCTCCGCGATCATCCACGCTGTGACAGACGCGTTCGAACGCCGGCTTCCCCGATCGGTGCGGTTCGTCGAGCTGACCGCCGCGGCCATGACCGCCCTGCTGGACGACGACCTGGACAGGGCAGGCGCCGAGGCGGGCGTCGAGCTCACCGACTACTTCCGCACCGACCAGGCGAAGTGGATCTGGCGGTATCGCATCAACCAGCTGGCCACGGAGCCGGGCAGCGCGGGGTGGCTCACCCGGGCCGTGGTGGCCGGGCCGGAGGGGGTCGTGGTGGGGTACGCCGGTTTCCACGGGCCGCCCGATGAGGCCGGCATGGTGGAGATCGGCTACTCGGTGGACCCCGCCCACCGTCGTCAGGGTCACGCCAGGACGATGCTCACCGAGCTGATGGGCGAGGCCGCCGCCGCCCCAGGCGTCAGGACCGTACGGGTGACGATCAGCCCTGACAACACCGCATCCCTGGCGACGATCGCCGGGTTCGGCTTCGCTCAGGTCGGCGAGCAGTGGGACGAGGTGGACGGCCTGGAGCTCGTCTTCGAGGTCCCCCTCGATTAGGAGTGCAGGACGGCTTCACGCCGGCGGCGGCACCCCGGTGGTGAGCACGCCGCTCAGCCTGCCGGCGCCCCCTCTGTGACGGTCATGGCCAGCTCGGCGCCCGGTGTGGCAGCGGGCTGGCGCCTTCCGGGCGCAGCCCGTCGAAGATGATCGCGAGATAGCGCCGCCACAGGTCAGGATCCGGTTTCGCCAGGAACCCGACCGCGTGCACCGGCGCGCAGATGAGCAGGAAGATGTCGGTGCCGATGATGTCGGGCCGCACGGCGCCCGCTTCGCGAGCCCGATCGACCAGCGCGCCGATGCTCTCGTGCAGCTCGTCCCTGAGCCTGGTCACCTCCGAGTCGCCCTCCGTGACCGTCTGCAGGAACGCCAGCCGAGGTCCTGCGCCTGGACATCACCGACCAGGGCTCCGTCGACGCGGCCGCCGCGATCGCCACCGACGTCGACGTCCTGATCAACAACGCCGCGTTCACCGCCGGCGGGAACTTCATGACCGGCGACCTCGACGCCATCCGCATGACGATGGACTCGAACTACTACGGCACCCTCGCCATGATCAGGGCGTTCGCGCCCGTCCTGGCCCGCAACGGCGGCGGCGCCATCCTCAACGTCCTGTCGGCCGCGGCCTGGACCACGGTCGACGGCAACACCTCCTACGCCGCCGCCAAGTCCGCCCAATGGGGCCTGACCAACGGCGTCCGCCTGGAGCCGGCCGCCCAGGGCACGCAGGTCACCGCCCTCGTCCCCGGGCTCATCGCCACCGAGACGATGAAGGAGTTCGCCGCGAACGCCGGAATCGAGTTCCCTGACGGCGTCCTGCAGGACCCCGCCGACCTCGTACGGCTCGCGCTGGACGGGCTGGAGGCCGGCGAGATCGAGATCGTCGACCGCATCGGCGCCGATGCCAAGGCGAGCCTCATCGGCCCTCCGAGCACGTTCGACCTGGAGAGCGTCGCCGCCTCATACGGCGCCAGAACGCTCAGCTGAGGCGGCGCCGGCGGGACCGCGCCCGAGCGTACGATCGAGCGCGATCCGGGTGAGCCACCCCAGACCGGCCGTGAACAACGGCGGCCACACCACCGGTCCGAAGCTGTAGCCGATCACCACCACGAGCGGGATCCACACCCGGTGCACGACCTCGTACAGCGGCCCTCCGGGCCGCGCCCCGGCCAGCCGCACCAGGTCCGGCAGCACGAAGAACGCAAGCGCGGCCGCCGTGGTCGGCAGACCGTACTTCCAACTCTCGAAGATCGCGAACGCCGCGAGGAACAGCCCGAGCGCACCCCATGCGACCCTCCGGCCCAGCCCGGCCCGCGGCGGTAAGTCGTTGCCCACCCCCTCACCCTAATGCCCTGAGCTGGCATACTCTGTCCGATGCGTTTGTGCACGGCATCGGCTGCGCGGGCCGGCCGCGCCGACCCGTTAAGCTCGCGGCATGCCGGACACCCAGTACGAAGATCTGCTCCGCCACGTGCTCGACACAGGCGCCCGTAAGAACGACCGCACAGGCACCGGGACGCGGTCGATCTTCGGTCACCAGTTGCGCTACCGGCTGTCCGACGGCTTTCCGCTGGTCACGACGAAGAAGGTGCACTTCCGCTCCATCGCGTACGAGCTGCTGTGGTTCCTGCGTGGCGACGGGAACGTCAAGTGGCTGCAGGACAACGGCGTCACGATCTGGGACGAGTGGGCGGCGCCGGACGGTGAGCTCGGCCCGGTCTACGGCGTGCAGTGGCGGTCGTGGCCGACCCCCGACGGCGGGCACATCGACCAGATCAGCGAAGTGCTGCGGACGTTGCGCGACAATCCCGACTCCCGGCGCATCATCGTCTCCGCGTGGAACGTCGCCGACATCCCGCAGATGGCGCTGCCGCCCTGCCACGCGTTCTTCCAGTTCTACGTCGCCGACGGCAAGCTGTCGTGCCAGCTCTACCAGCGCAGCGCGGACCTGTTCCTCGGCGTGCCGTTCAACATCGCGAGCTACGCCCTGCTGACGCACATGATCGCCGACCAGGTGGGGCTCGGCGTCGGTGACTTCATCTGGACCGGCGGCGACTGCCACATCTACGACAACCACGAGGAGCAGGTCCGTACGCAGCTCGCACGCGAGGCGCGGCCGTTCCCCACGCTGAGCCTGAAGCCGGCGGACAGCCTGTTCGACTACACCTACGAGCACGTCGTCCTCGACGGCTACGACCCGCACCCCGCCATCAAGGCACCGGTGGCGGTGTGATCGGGCTGGTCTGGGCGCAGTCGGCCAACGGGGTCATCGGCCGCGACGGCACGATGCCGTGGCACCTGCCGGAGGACCTGAAGCACTTCCGTTCCCTGACCGCGGGCACGACCGTGCTCATGGGCCGCCGCACGTGGGAGTCGCTGCCGCCGCGGTTCCGCCCGCTGCCGGGCAGGCGCAATCTGGTGCTGTCACGCACCCCGCAGGAGGGCGTGGACACCTTCACCGACCTGAAGGAGGCGCTCGCCGCGGCGTCAGGGGACGTGTGGGTGATCGGCGGCGCGGCCGTCTACGAGGCGGCGCTGCCCCTGGCCGACCGCATCGTGGTCACCGAGATCCGGGAGCCCTTCGAAGGGGACACGCACGCGCCGGATGTGGAACGCGCGCCCGACTCCGTGGGGGCGTGGCAGGAGTCGTCGACCGGCCTGCACTACCGCTTCCTGACGTGGGGCTGAGCTCAGCGCCGTCCGCCGAACTCCCAGGCGTGGACCTCGATGCCGGCGTACAGGGCCGGGTCGAGGAGCGTGCGGGCCGCCTGCCGGGCCGTGGCCCGGATCAGGGCCGCCGTGCCCAGCCAGGTGGCGCCGTCGTCGGACAGCAGCGGCCCGTAAGCGATCAGGTCGTGCTCGATCATCGTCCGTACGGGCGGCGTCCTGCGATGAGTTATCCCGCTCCGACGGGTCTCAACGTCCGAGGACATCATGATGAAACGTACGGGAGAGCGGCTCGTGAGCGTCATTCCTGGAGATCGCAGGACTTTCTACCAGCTGCTGGGCAACACCGTGCTGGTGTCGGTGGTCAACAGCACGGCGTGGTTCGCGATCACGTTCTACGTCTACCTGCAGACGCGGTCGGTCTTCGCCACCGGCGTGATCTCCGGCATCTTCCTGGTGATGACCGCTTCATCCGGCATCTGGTTCGGCAGCCTGGTCGATCACCACGCGAAGAAGACGATGATGCAGGTGTCGGCGCTGGCCTCGCTCCTGCTGTACGCCGGGGCGCTGGGCATCTACCTGGCGGTGCCTGAGGAGACGTTCACCGATCCGGGCAGTGTCGTCCTGTGGGTGATGGTCGTGCTGCTGATGGTCGGCGTCATCGTGGGCAACATCAGGACGATCGCGCTGCCGACCCTGGTCACCCTGCTGATCCCCGAGGAGGGCCGGGATCGCGCCAACGGGCTGGTCGGCAGCTCCACGGGGGTGAGCTTCCTGGTGACGTCGGTGTTCAGCGGGGCGCTGGTGGCGATCGGCGGCATGTACTGGGTGCTCGTCCTGAGCCTGGCGGTGCTCGCGGTCGCCCTGCTGCACCTGGCCGTCGTCCGCGTACCGGAACGGCCGGAGGTTTCGGAGGACGCGCCGAAGCGGTCGGTGGATCTGCGCGGCACGATGCGGCTGGTCGGGGAGGTGCCGGGGCTGACGGCCCTCATCCTGTTCTCCGCCTTCAACAACTTCCTCGGCGGCGTCTTCATGGCGCTGATGGACCCTTACGGGCTGTCGCTGGTGCCCGTGCAGGTGTGGGGGCTGCTGTGGGGCGTGCTGAGCACCGGGTTCATCGTCGGCGGGCTGCTCGTCTCGCGGACCGGTCTGGGCCGTAACCCGGTGAAGGTGCTGCTGCTCGTCAACCTCGTCCTGTGGGGGGTCACGCTGCTGTTCCCGCTGCGGTCGTCGATCGTGCTGCTGGCCGTCGGGATGTACGCCTACATGCTGCTCGTTCCGTACGCGGAGGCCGCCGAGCAGACGATCCTGCAGAAAGTGGTCCCTTACGAGCGGCAGGGGCGGGTCTTCGGGTTCGCGCAGAGCGTGGAGCAGGCCGCGTCCCCGCTGACCGCGTTCCTGATCTCCCCGATCGCCCAGTTCGCCGTCATCCCGTTCATGACGGACGGCGCGGGCGCCGAGACGATCGGCGACTGGTTCGGCACGGGCACCGACCGGGGTCTCGCCCTCATCTTCATGGCGGTCGGCGTCATCGGCCTGATCGCCACCGCCGTGGCCCTGCGCAGCCGCCCGTACCGGCGGCTCAGCCACCGCATCACGCGACCGGTGAACCCCGAGCCGAGCCTGCCTTGATTGTCGGGGAGGGTGGCCATACTGCCGTCATGATCGCTGAAATCCAGCGGCGTTATGTCGATTTCCTGCGGCATCGCCCCTATCTCGCTCAGGCCACCTGCTGGACCGTCGTACAGCCGGTCACCGACTCCCTGACCGTCGAGGCCGTCGCCGAGCGGCTCGGCGGGCGCGCCGAGGACCTCGAGTACGAGCCTGACGACGACATCGACGAATACGACTACGAAGGCGCCTTTTACATCAGCCGCGACAACGCGAGCTTCGTCATCTACGAGCACAACGGCTACCAGGGCACCCGTTCTGAGGTGCTGCGGCGCTTGAGCGACGGCGCCCGCGCGGTCAGCGTGTTCTGGAACGTCAACGCCACGGGCAGGCTGATGTACGCCGCCTACGGCACCATCGTCACCGGGGTCGACCCGCACCGTCCCGGCGAGCCCTGGGGCAAGACGCCCCACGTGCTCGACGCCGAGCTGGCGATCCTGGAGACGGCGGCCCACGAGTGGCGGGCGGCGTTGATGGCCGTCGCCGAAGTCGTCACCGGCGTGCGGCTGGATCACCCCGGCGACGACGCGCCACGCCTGCTGCTGGAGGAGACCATCCCCGACGACCCGCGTGCTCCGAGCACGCTGGGGGCGGTCGATCCCGACCTGGACGTCCGGCTGCGGCTGGCGCCCGAGCCCCTACGGACCGCGGTGATCCACCGCGCCCTCCACGCCTACGTCACCGCGACCGGCTTGACCGAGCTGACCAAGGAGGCACTCGACCAGCTCGGCCGCGGCGCGGCGGCCGACCTGACGCCGCTCCTGGCCCGGCTCTCCGACGCCAGGCGCACGGACGATGGCGCGATCGTCTCGGAGGACCACCCGGTGTCGCGCCGCTACTGGGCGGCCAGGGCCCTGGAAGACGCCATGCCGGGACGTGCGTACCCCGATCGCCTCGACGTGCTCGCCCGCGGGCGCACCATACTCGGCGACGCCTGGCCGGAGCTGCGTGCGCAGCTCAAGGACATGATCGCGTAAGTTCTGCGCCGGGACGGGTGCGGGGCCGTCCGGCCCCGGTCACCCCCCTGACGGATCCGTCACGTGCGTGCCCGATCACCGTCCTGGCCGCCGCCGATGATCGCCTCGGCGGCGTGCTCGGCGATCTCCGCCGGGCTCGCCCGCAGCAACGTGTTGATCAGGCGGAGATTGACGGGCCGGCTCTCCTCGAGGTCGGGCCCGGCGATGCTGGCCGTCTGCGGGGCCGTGCCGGTGAAGGTGACTCTCATGCGCCAGTGGTGGCGCTCAACGGCGACCACGGGACCGGCGCCGGACGCCACCTTCCATCCGTGGCGGCGCGCGCGTCGGGTTAACGCCTCAGGATGCATGTGATTGTCTTCCTCGTCGTCGTGGTGGACGCGGCGGCGGAACGGGTCACGCTCCCCCGCCTGCGTGCGGGCAAGAGGTCCGGGTCGAACGCGATACCCCCGTCGTCGGTGGGTGCACCGGGCACGCTCGTGTCGTGCCCGGCCTCGGGACGCTCGGGAAATGCCGGACGACCGTACGCCTGCGCGGGCGACGGTGCCGGGGGGTGGCCACTCCCCCGGTCGTGGAAGGGATCGGTCGGGCGCGCCGCGATCGCCGGCGGTCGTGCCGCCGTGGGGGGCTTGCGCGCGGCCCGTTGCTTGCACCTCGTTTCGGTGACCTCCCCTGCGACTTCGCTGGTACGTACGAGAATCCGGTGACCGGTTCCTCGCACCTTCCCTAAATGGGATGGAAGTAGCAGGGCCGATGGTTCCCATCCGCGCAATCTTGCCGTGACAACCTGAAGAAGACCTTACGGCTGGATCAGCTGCCGCTGAGCCGCCCCGCAGGACAGCGGGGGGTGCCGACCCTGACCACATACCTCGGCTGCTCCCCGGACGGTGCGCAGTTCACGCCGCAGGTCTGCTGCTCGGCCTGCGGAAAGCCGGCGCGCACCGCCGACGTGACGGCGCTGCCCGGTCCGGGCGCCGCCTCCGGACCGGGGACACGCGTGCCGGCCCGGCGCAGCGGCCTCACGCCTCAGGACGGATGACCGCGGTCACGACTTGAGGGCGAGCTGCTTCCTCGATCTTCCGGGGAACACGACGACCAGGTGCTCCTCCTCTTCGCCTTTGATCACCCGTACGTATACGCGCAGCCGGTAGCGGCCCTTGCCCCTGATCGCGAGGTTCGGCATCGGCGCGCCCGCGCCCACTTCTCCTCCGTCCATCTCCGGAACCTTGAGCGTGCCGCTGCGGCTGCTGATCGGGACCTCGTGCACCGAGTCCCACCCGGCGGTCCGTGGCGGCGGCGCCTTGCGGAACGCCTTCACGGTGATGCACACGTCGCTGACGTCCGCGACGTGCCCGACGAGCACCGTGCCGGGGGTGACCCCGAGCCCGGTCTCGTTGCCCTTCTTGTAGAGCTCGTCCATGGCGTCCTCGCCCACTTCCTCGTCGGCGGGGTCGGTGACCACGTAGCCGGGGTCGCCGTCGACGAACAGGAAGTAGTTGGCCGTGGCCTGGACGACGCCCTTGGTCCGGGGCCACGGGTCACGGCATCTGGCGTTCTTCCCGGCGATGTAGTCGCGCTCGTCCGCCATCACCTGCTCGGAGGAGCGCAGCAGGTGGGGCTGGGTTCTCGCGACGATCTCGGGGCAGACGTAGACGAGGTCCCAATCGTCGACGCCCCAGGCGGCCCGCGCGCTCCCGGCCTGCCGCAGGAGCGCCTGCTGCTCGGTACGGTCCTTCGCCCGGCACAGCGCCCGCCCGTAGGCGAGGACCGCCTGGTCCGGCAGGCTGTCAGGGAACATGGGCGGCTGCCCGAAATCCCTGTTGCGCGCCAGGCACAGGAAGACCGGCTCGCGTTCCTCGGGCTTGAGGTCGCCGAAGCTGGGCCGGCTGTAGCAGTCCGGCGACCCGCCGCCGAAGGTGTGGCGCGCGTTCTGCTCGGGCTGGATCACCACGACCATCGGCACGACGAGCACGGCCGCCAGCGCGACGCGATGCCCCCACCCCCACCGCCGCCGCGAGGACGCGGCCACCGGATGACCGTCCGCGGCGGGCATCTCCCGCGCGGTCGCCGCGTTCCACACGACGCCGAGGAGCCCCAGCACGTGGCTGACGACCATCGACGCCAGCCAGACGCTGGTGAGCGGCTCGAAGAAGCTGTTGACCCGGAAGTCGAACGCGAAGGAGGTCAACGACAACCAGCCTGCGATCAGGGTGCCGCGACTCCACCGGCCGTCACGCCACTGCCCGACGACCGTGAGAACGGTCGCCGCGGCACAGACCGCGATGTAGATCCACCAGGCGACGTCGTTCCAGTCGAACTCCCAGACGTCGAGTTCGTCGAGCAGGCCCTCCGCCATCACCAGGATCTGGATCGCGAACATCACCCCGGCCGCCGCCCGCAGCACGCGCGACCGCCAGCGGATGACGAGCAGGAGGAGGACGTCGATCGCGGCCCACAGGACGAGCTGAACGGCCGCGCCGACCTCGTCGGGCAGCACCGCGAACGGCCACCACAGGATGAGGCTGTACGCCACCGCCAGGTAGAGCAGCCTGCGCAGCGCCCTCTCCCGGCCGCTCAGCGGTCCCGGCCTGGGAGCACGCAGGATCAGCCACAGGAACAGGGCTTTGATCGCAGCGGCGACGAGCAACGTCACGATGGTCACGGTGCCGTACGGCTCGGGCTGGACGTACGCGACAAAAGACGGTGGCGACCAGACGACGGCCGTCCAGAGCCAGAACTTGTCGCGCATCAGGCCGACGACCGTGGCCACAAGGAGCAGACCGACTAATCCGATCCTGATATTTCGCCATAAATGATCTTTGGACACGGAACGGGAGCTTAGCGGCCCGGTAACCTAAAAATCGCCCCAACGAAACGAGCAACCCTTGTCACTCGAATTCGATACGAATTCGAGATCTTGCACCCTTTCATGACCATTCGGACGACCAGTACGCCCCTCTTGGCCCTGAGTACGACCTGTACGGTGAGTCCGGCTATTTGCAAAGCGCAGCCATGATGCTGGCCGAACTCCGCATCCCCGGCTTACACCGACAGTTCACTCGAAATCGCGTTAAGGCGTCAGCGCGAGCTGGACGCTCTGAACGTTCTTCGGTCTTTTGTGAACCAGCCCGTGGTAACCGTTCTTCGATCAGGTCCTACGTTCGGAACCAGGCTCGGTCGCCTTCGATGTGCAGCAGGAACTCGGCGACAGGGCCGCATGGTGACACCAGGCTGACCGCCGCCGCCACCTCGTCGATGGTGATCTCCCCGCACAGCTCGTCGCCGCAGAACAGACGCCAGGCATCCGCGTCACGGCCCAAAACCATCCGCCTCCTTCAGGTCGGTCGTCACCCTAACGATCACGACCGACAAGACCGCGGAGGCGTATCAGGGCAGGAGCGTGAGGGGCGGCCGTGCGCGTCAGCGGGTGACCGGCCGGCGGCGCCGCTTCAGCCAGGTCCACCAGAAGAGAACCCTTCCCATGTGCCCCCGTGCTCCTTCTGCCCCCCACTGTGAAGAACGATCTGCTCGGAGCAGAGTCCCGAGCCGGAAGGGGGTTCAGGAGCGGGGGACCAGGCCGTTGCGGAAGGCGTACGTGACCGCCTGGGCGCGGTCTCGTGCCCCGATCTTCGCGAACAGGTTGTTGATGTGGGTCTTCACGGTCGCCTCCGAGATGACCAGGCGGGCGGCGATCTCAGCGTTGGAGCAGCCTTCCGCGATCAGCTCCAGCACCCCGGCCTCGCGCTGAGTGAGCCCGTCGGGAAGGGGCGCAGGGGCGGGCTCGACCGGCGGGCGGATGCATTGCACGCTCGGCGAGGGGGCGGGACCGGTCACGGCCTGGGCGAGGGATTCGGCGTCGGTGTCCTTGGTGAGGTAACCGCGGGCGCCCGCCCGGAGGGCCGCGAACACCAGCTCGTCGTCGGAGTAGGTGGACAGCACCACGACATCGGTCTCGGGGTGGGCGGTGCGGATGCGCCGGGTCGCCTCCACGCCGTCGAGGAGCGGCATGCGCAGGTCCATCAGCACCACGTCGGGACGCAGCTCGGCCGCCAGGCGGACCGCCTGCAGACCGTCACCGGCCGTACCGACGACCTCGACGCCAGGTACGAGCCCGAGCAGCAGCACCAGCCCCTCGCGTACGACCGTCTGATCGTCCACGACGAGCACGCGCACGCTCACCACTGCTCCGCCATCCTCTCTCCGTCGGCCGAGGGACTGCTGATGCCCTCGATGTGTCGCCGTGCCACCGCCCTCCAGCCGACGGCCAAGGGACTCCCGGCGCACCCAAGGCGTCGCAGCGTCACCGCCCTCATCCCGGCACCCGCAGCAGCACGGTGAAGCCGTCCGCATCGGCGCACGTCTCCAAGGTGCCGCCGATGAGCGCCGCGCGTTCGCGCATGCCGATGAGGCCGTAGCCGCCGCCGGGCGTCGCGGGCGGGGCGGGGTGTCCGCCGTGGTCGCGCACCTCCAGCTCGTTCCAGCGGTCCACGCGGCGCAGCCGCAGCTCGGCCGTGGCCCCGGGTGCGTGCTTGCGGATGTTCGTCAGCGCCTCCTGCGCCGTACGGGCGATGGCCAGCCGGGCCTCCGCGCCCGCCGCTGACGCGCCGTCGTCGATCGACACCGCGCACTCCCTCCCCGTGGCGGCGCGGAACTCCGCCGCCAGCCGTTCGAGCCGCTCCCGCAGCGGCAGGTCGTCGCCGCGGAGCGTGTCGAGCGCTCTGCGGGTCTCCTCCAGGCTCGCCCGCGCGAGCCCGACGGCCTTGTCGACGCGGTCGAGCGCGGTGGCCCGGTCGCCGCCCTGTTTCAGCAGCATGCGTACGCTCTCCAGGTGCACGATCTGCGCCGATTGGGCGTGGGCCAGGATGTCGTGCACCTCGCGGGCCAGCCGGGCCCGCTCCGACAGCACCGCCTCGCGCGCCCGTGCCTCGGCCACCTCGGCGGCCTGCCGCTTTGTGGCGATCTGGCTGGCGAGCAGGAACGCGAACACCGCACTGTAGGCGCTCCCCGCCGCCAGCCCCCAGGCCGTGCCCGCTTCCCGGACCATCACGTACGTGGTGAGCGGCATGCCGACGAGCACCAGCGTGGTCAGCGCCATCGCAGCGCGCGGCCGGGTGCGGAACGCGGCGGTGAAGATGATGACGAAGCAGAGGGCGATGCCGGTGTAGGGCTCGATCAGGTTCATGGCGAACGCGCCGGCGGTGGTGACCAGCAACAGCCAGGCGTTGCGCCGCTGGTCGCCCCCGGCCAGCGCCCACAGGCAGGCACCGAGCGCACCGAACGCCACCGGCAGCACGAGCAGAGCGGCAGCCGCGGTGGGGCGCGTGACGACGATGGTGACCGGCCCGTAGGCGAGGTAGAGCACGAGCAGCACGGCAAGGGCACGCGTCAGTGGCCGCGCAGGAAGGACCGCACGCAACGCGGAGAGGACGCGAGCCGCCGAGCGGGCGGCGGCATCGTCGAACACGGGACGAGCGCCACCACCGGACACCGAACGAGCAGGGACGTCGCCAAGCGCCGGACTGGCGGAGGCGTCGGCGGGTGCCGGGCCTGGGGTGTTGTGGGGGGCTGGAGGGCTGGGCATGGCCACGAGGTCACGGTAGCCGGGCGCCGGGCTCGGGTCATCAACCCACGGGTTGAAGCAGGTTCCACCCGTGCTCTCATGCGGCGGGCCGGCCCGTTCGCCAAGCTGAACATGTGACAACGATCAGTGTCGAGCACGCGAGGAAGTCGTTCGGGAAGGTCGTGGCCGTCGACGACCTGTCCTTCGCCACTCCTCCCGGAGCCATCACCGCTTTCCTCGGCCCCAACGGGGCAGGCAAGACGACCACGCTGCGCATGATCCTCGGGCTGGTCCAGCCGGACGCGGGGCGGGTGACGGTCGGCGGACGTGCATATCGGGCGCTGGAGCGGCCCTTGCATGAGGTCGGCGCGGTCCTGGAGGCCACCTCGTTCCATCCCGGGCTCACAGCCGAGGCGCACTTGCGGGCCTTGGCGATCGCGGCCGGGATCGACGCGGCGCGAGTCGGGGAGGTGCTCGACCTCACCGGCCTCGACGGTGCCGGGGGCAGGAAGGTGCGGGGGTTCTCGCTGGGCATGCGGCAACGGCTCGCGCTGGCGACCGCGCTGCTGGGCGACCCGAGCCTGCTGATCCTGGACGAGCCGGCCAACGGGCTCGACCCGGCCGGCATGCGCTGGCTGCGCGGGTTCCTGCGCGCGTACGCGATGGACGGTCACGGCGTGCTGGTCTCCACGCACGTGCTCGCCGAGGCCGAGCAGATCGCCGACCACGTGGTGATCATCGCGGCCGGCCGGCTGCGATGGAGCGGTCCGATGCCGGAGGCGGCGAGCCTGGAGGAGCTCTACCTGGAGGTGACCGGATGACCCGCCCAGGCACCATGACCCGCCCAGCTCTACTCAGAGGTGGTCCGATGGCTCGGCTTGTCCTTGCGGAGCTGGTCAAGGCCGGCGCCAATCGCGTCACGTGGATCCTCGCCGCGATCGCGCCCGTCTTCTGTGTGGCGTGGGCGGTGCTCATCGTCATGCTGTCGCCGCCGGAGGAGGCGCCGGCGCCGGTCGGCGTGTACGCGATGGCGCAGCAGGCGTACGTCTTCACCCTGATTCTCGGCATCCTGGGCATGTCCGGCGAGTTCCGGCATCAGACCATCACCTGGTCCTTCCTCGTCACACCGCGGCGGGGGCCGGTGGTGACGGCGAAGCTGGCGGCGTACGGTCTCATCGGCCTGCTGGTGGCGCTGACGGCGGCGGTGGCGACGGTCGTGGCCGGAGTGGCGCTGCTGGCCGTCAAGGGGCTGCCGGTGTGGAGCGCGGAGGTGGTGCCCGCGCTCGCGGGCGGGGTGCTCGCGACGACCGGGTACGCGGTGTTCGGGGTGGCCCTGGCCGTCCTGGTCAGAAGCCAGGTCGCGGCGGTCTTCCTGGCCGCCCTGATCTTCACGTACGGCGACTACTTCCTGGGCTGGCTGACGCCCGGCGTCTATCCCTGGCTCCCGACGGGGGCCGCCAGGGCGGTGGGCTCACTGCCGATCGAGACGGCGACGTTACTGCCCGCGTGGGGCGGGGCGGTGGTGTTCGCCGGGTATGTGGCGGTCATCGTGGTGATCGCCCGGCTCGTCACACTTCGTCGCGATATCACCTGATCAGGCGGGCGACGCGGCCGATCTTCTTGCGAGAATCAGCGGGCTCACGCGCGTTGGTTCGTGCCAGGATGGAGTGCGGCGAGGGTCCCGGAACCGAGGAGCATGGATGCCTGCTGCTGACATGAGCGACCTGAACGACGTCTCTGACGGCAGCGGGCTCTGGTCCGCACCGACGACCCTGCGGGCCCTGATCGGGGCCCAGCTGCGGCGGCTGCGGGAGGCGCAGGGGATCAGCCGCGAGGAGGCCGCGTTCCTCATCCGGGGGTCCAACTCGAAGATCAGCCGCATGGAGGCCGGGCGCACCGGGTTCAAGGCGCGTGACGTGGCCGACCTGCTGACCCTGTACGGCGTCACCGACGACGGCGCGCGGGCCAGCCTGCTCGCGCTGGTCGAGCAGGCCAACGCGCCGAGCTGGTGGCAGGAATACCGCGAGGCGATCCCCGACTGGTTCGAGCCCTTCCTGGGGCTGGAGCAGGACGCCTGCCTCATCCGCGCCTACGAGGTGCAGCTGGTGCCCGGCCTGCTGCAGACCGAGGACTACGCGCGGGCGGTCATCACCCAGGGCGCCAAGAACGCCGGGAGTTACAGCATCGAGCAGCGGGTGGCGCTGCGGATGCGCCGCCGGCGCGTCCTGACCAGGGACGATCCCGCGCGGCTCTGGGTGGTGCTGGACGAGGCCGCGCTGCACCGCCGCGTCGCCGGCGAGGCGATCATGCGCGCCCAGTGGGAGCACCTGGCGAAGATGAGCGAGTTGCCGCACGTCACCATCCAGGTGCTGCCGTTCACCTCCAGCGACTGCGCCGGTGGGCTCGGCCCGGTGACGATCCTGCGCTTCCCGCAGCAGCAGCTGCCCGACGTCGTCTACATCGAGCAGCTCACCACGGCCCACTACCTGACCAAGAGCGCCGACGTGCTGCCCTACCACGCCCTGATGGACGAGCTGGGCCTGGCGGCCCTGCCACCCGAGCAGACCGCCGGCTTGCTCCGGGAGCTCGCCGCCGCGAAGACGGGCTGGGTCCGCGGGTGACGGCGCGATGCGCGTCCACCGGCTAGGGTTTGCCAGCCACGCCGCAGTATGCGTCCACTGGCTCGGGCAACCCGTTGACCGGCTCCTCCTCCGAGCGCCACTGTGACACCGACACCACGCCGGGGTCGAGCAGGCGCAGGCCGGCGAAGAAGCGTTCGATCCGCTCGGGTGTGCGTAGTTCGTAGCTGTAGACGTGGCCGTCGTCGCGCAGCTGCTCGGCCTCGGCCGCCGCTTCCGGTTTGACCGTCTTGGTGCCGTCCTCGATCATCAGGTAGCTGCCGGAGGGCAGGACGTCCATGTAGCGCTGGATCAGCGCGTAGGCGTCGTCGTCGTCGCGTACGGTGCCGAGGACGCCGAGCAGCATGACCGCGGTCGGCCGGGTGAAGTCGAGGGTGCGGGCCGCGCGGGTGAGGATGTCGTCGGGGTCGCGGACGTCGGCCTCCAGGTAGTCGCAGCTGCCGTCGGGGTGGCTGGTCAGCAGGGCGCGCGCGTGGAGCAGGACGACGGGGTCGTTGTCGACGTAGACGATGCGGCTGGCCGGGTCGACGCGCTGGGCCACCTCGTGGGTGTTGTCCTCGGTGGGCAGGCCGGTGCCGATGTCGAGGAACTGGCGGATGCCCTCCTCCTCGGCCAGGTGACGGACCGCGCGCCGCAGGAACGCCCGGGTGTGCACCGCGATCTCCTGCATGCCGGGATAGTGCTTCTCGAGCATGTCGGCCAGCTCTTTGTCCGCCGGGTAGTAGTGCTTGCCGCCTAACCAGTAGTTCCACGCTCTGGCCTGGCTGGGTCGGCTGGTGTCGATCCGGCTGAGCGGGGAGTCGTCGGTCACGGGCTGCTCCTTGTCGGGGTGGGGTGCCGTCTTGCGGGCATTTGCCTGTTCTACCAAGCGGTCAGGCGCGGAAGGAAGCGACGGCCTCGCAGGAGCGGGTTTTCGCAGGCTCAGGAGTAACCGCCGTGAAACCGCGCCTTCCTGCGGTGAAGCGGCCGGTGGCGATCGGCTCCTGCCGGGGTGGACGGCCAACGGACCTGGCGGACAAGAGCGCGCTCAAGGAGCCGCCCGAGGTGGTCTGGCCCCGGCCGGCGACGATGGACACCGCTCCGGCGCCTACGGGAGCCGCGCTGTCGCAGGTGTCCGGCATGCCGGTGCGGGTGGGGCCGGCGGAGGACGGCACGGCTCCGGCCCGGGTTCGGGTGGAGTTGCTCGACCGCTGAGAAGGCCAGGTCGATGTCGGCGACGGCGGGCGCCACCGTGCCGTCGGGCCGCCGCTCCAGGGCCGGGTCGATGTCCATCCATGCGGAGCCCTTCAGCGCGGACGTCGGCAGCGCCGAGACGACCATGACCATCACTCGGAGCATCCTGTCCACCCCTGACCCGCCCGTCCGTCCCGGCCGTGCCGACGTAGGAAGGGCCGGTCACACGCCGGCTTCAACGGCCGGCCCCCCTCCGGCCGGGAGCGTAGGATCGCGGCTGTGATCGTGGATGCCGATGAGGTCGTGGGGCTCGCGCAGCGGCTGGTGCGGGTTGACTCGTGTAATCCGCCCGGTGACGAGGCTGGGGTCGCCCGGGTGCTGGCCGAGGCGGCCAGGGCGGCGGGGCTGGAGGTGCGGGCGGATGAGGTGGCGCCTGACCGGACCAACGTGACCGTCCGGTTGGCGGGAGCCGGGGAGGATTCGCGGGCTTTCGTCTACTGCGGGCACCTCGACACCGTGACGGTCGGGTCGGCTGCCTGGACGCGGGATCCGTTCGGCGCGGAGATCGCGGACGGGATGGTGTGGGGGCGCGGGGCCGTGGACATGAAGGGCGGGCTGGCGGCGATGCTCTCCGCGATGATCGCCATCAAGCGGTCCGGGCGCCGGCTGCCGGGTGATGTGGTGCTGCATGCGCTGGCCGGTGAGGAGGTCGACTGTGCGGGGGCGCGGCGGCTGCTGGCGTCCGGGGGCATGACCGGGGCGGGGTGGATGGTGGTCGGTGAGCCGACCGGGATGCGGGTGGTGGTCGCGCACAAGGGGTGTGTGCGGTTGCGGGTGGTCGTTCGCGGGACGGGGGCGCATGCGTCGCGTCCCGACCTCGGAGTGAACGCGATACTCAACATGGCGCGGGTGCTGCCTGAGCTGGCGGCGGTCGACGTGTCGGGACCGCCGCACCCGTTGCTCACCGCGGCCACGTCCACGCCCACCGTGATCAGCGGGGGCAGCGCGCTGAACGTGGTGCCCGACGCCTGCGCGGTGGACTTCGACATCCGTACGGTGCCGGGGCAACACGCCAGGGAGCCGGCGGCGCGCTTCCAGGCCGTGCTGGAGGAGGCCGCCCGGCGCGACCCGGCGTTCCGCGCCACGGTCGAGGTGACCTACGACCGCTCCCCCGTCTCCACGCCTGCCGATGATCCGCTGGTCGCAGCCGTGCAGGGGGCGGCCGAGGAGGTGCTGCGGCGCCGGCCCGAGGTCGGCGGCGCCGCCTACTTCACGGATGCGTCGGTGCTGCAGCCGCCGACCGGCGTCCCAACAGTGATCTTCGGGCCGGGCGACGTCTCCCTGATGCACCAGACGGACGAGCGGATCGGCGTCGGCGAGCTCGCCGACGCCGCCCGCGTCTACGCCGCCCTGCCGTTCACGGTGTGGTGACCGTCGCCTCGGCCTGCCAGCAGTGGGTCCAGTGCCCCTCGCCCAGCTCGGTACGTCCCGGCACCTCGGTCGAGCAGACCGGCAGCGCCACCGGGCAGCGCGGGTGGAACCGGCAGCCGGTCGGCGGGGCGATGAGGCTGGGCGGCTCGCCGTGCCGCTTGCCCGCCGGGGCCGCCATCCGGTCGGGGTCGGGAGCCGACTCCAGCAGCAGCTGCGTGTACGGGTGCCGCGGTGACTGCGTCAGCTCCTCGCTGGGCCCGCTCTCGATGAGCCGGCCCGCGTACATGACCGTGATGTCCTCGGCGAAGTAGCGGGCGCTGGCGATGTCGTGCGTGATGTAGAGCAGCGCGAGATCGTTGTCCCTGGCCAGCCCCTCCAGCAGCCGCAGGACGCCGAGCCTGATGGAGACGTCCAGCATGGACACGGGCTCGTCGGCGATGAGCGCGACGGGACGGACGGCGAGCGCCCGCGCGATCGCCACCCGCTGCCGCTGCCCGCCGGACAGCTCGTGCGGCATCTTGTCCATGAACTGCTCGACCGGCGTGAGGCTGACGCGTTCGAGCAGCTCGGCGACCTGCTCGCGCTCCTCGGCCTCGGTGCGGGCGTGGCCGTGCAGGCGCAGCGGCCTGGCCAGGTGGTAGCGCACGCGGTGGAAGGGGTTCAGGGAGGCGAAGGGGTCCTGGAAGATGAGCTGGACCTGGCGCCGGTACTCCTTGAACGCGGCGCCGCGGTGGGCGCGTACCGGCTCGCCGCGCAGCAGCACCTCGCCCGACGTGGCCGGATAGACCTGGGCGAGCAGCCGCGCGACCGTGCTCTTGCCGCAGCCGCTCTCCCCGACCAGCGCCGTCACCGAGCCGGCGCGCAGCGCGATCGAGACGTCCTCGACGGCCCGCACCGGAGGGCGCTTGCCGAAGCGGCCGCGCGGGCCGCGGGCGGCGGTGAAGTGCTTGGTGAGGTTGCGTCCCTCCAGGATGTTCATGTCAGTGTTCATGAGAGACCCCTCCCGTCGTTGAGCAGGCACGCGACCTCGCCGTCCGTCCTGGCACGAAGCACCGGAAGAGTCCGCGAGCACTCCTCGAACGCCTTGGCGCACCGGGGGTGGAAGGCGCAGCCGGGCGGCGGGGTGCGCAGGTCGGGCGGGGTGCCGGGGATGCCGAGCAGCTCCTCGCGCGGCCCGCGCAGGCGGGGGAAGGAGCGCAGCAGGCCCAGCGTGTACGGATGGCGCGGCGACCGGTGCAGCGCCTTGGCCGTCCCGGTCTCCACGACCCGGCCCGCGTACATGATGGCGATCCTGTCGGAGATCTCCATGAGCAGCGACAGGTCGTGGGTGATGAAGACGACCGCGAAGCCGTACTCCTCGCGCAATGCCTTGATCTCGGCCAGGATGTCGCGCTGCACGACCACGTCGAGCGCGGTCGTCGGCTCGTCCATGATGATGATCTCGGGGTTGAGCGCGAGCGCGATGGCGATGGCTGCGCGCTGGCGCATGCCGCCGGACAGCTCGTGCGGGTAGGAGCGGCGGCGGTCGGCGCTGATGCCGACGCGTTGCAGCAGCTCCACGGCGCGCTCGGTGCGCTCGGAGCGGGACATGCGGGGCGCGTGGATGCGCAGCACGTCGTCGATCTGGGCGCCCACGGTGCTGACCGGGTTGAGGGAGTTCATGGCGCTCTGGAAGACGACGGCCAGCTCCTTCCAGCGGAAGGCGCGCAGCTCGTTCCTGCCGAGGGCGAGCACGTCCACGGCGGTGCCGTCCCTGCGGTGGTAGACGACCGACCCCGAGGTGACGGTGGCGGGCGGGCGCAGCAGCCGCGCCACCGCGTTGGCCAGCGTGGACTTGCCGCTGCCGCTCTCGCCCGCCAGGCCGAGGATCTCGCCGCGGCGCAGGTCGAGCGAGACGCCCGACACCGCGTGCACGGCCCCGGTGCCGGACAGGTAGTCCACGCCGAGGTCGCGGACTTCCAGGACGTTCATGCGCGTGCCTTCCTGGGGACCTTGATCGTGCGCAGCCGCGGGTTGGCGATCTCGTCGATGCCGAAGTTCACCAGGGCGAGGCCGGTGCCGATGAGCGCGATGCACAGGCCGGGCGGGATGAACCACCACCAGGCCCCGATGAGCAGCGCCTGCCCGTTCTGCGCGAAGTACAGCATGCTGCCCCAGCTCACGGTGGACAGGTCGGCCAGGCCCAGGAACGACAGCCCGGCCTCGGCCAGGATGGCGGCGACCACGGTGGCCAGGAAGCTGGTGGCGATGACGGGCAGCAGGACCGGCAGGATCTCGAAGAAGACGATCCGCAGCGGTCCTTCGCCGCTCGCCCTGGCGGCCTGGACGAAGTCGCGGCGGCGTACCGACAGGGTCTGGGCGCGCAGGACGCGCGCTCCCCAAGCCCAGCCGGTCACCGCGATCACCACGGCGACCGAGGCGACGCCGCGCTGCGGCAGGTAGCCGGCCAGCACGATGATGAGCGGGAGTGCGGGCAGCACGAGGAAGATGTTGGTGAGCACCGACAGCGCCTCGTCCACGGCGCCGCCGACGTACCCGCCGACCAGGCCGACCGCGACGGCGAGCACGGTCGCGATGAGCGCCGACAGCACGCCGACGCCGAGCGAGACGCGGGCGCCGTAGACGAGCTGGACGAGGATGTCCTGCCCGGTCTGGGTGGTGCCGAGCCAGTGCTCGGCCGACGGGCCCTGCAGCCCGGCGTCGCTGGTGGCGGCGGGATCGGCGCCGATGAGCAGCGGCCCGAACACGGCCACCAGCGCGAAGAAGACGAGGATCCCGGCCCCGATCTTGATCTTCATTCCGACTCCTGCCTGGTCCGGGGGTCGAGCACCACGTACGCCAGGTCGGCCAGGAAGTTCGCGACGAGCACGGCCAGCGAGATGACGAGGAAGATGCCCTGCATGAGCGGGAAGTCCTCGTTCTCCACGCCCTTGAGCAGCATCGAGCCGATGCCGGGGTAGGAGAAGACGATCTCGGTCAGCACCGAGCCGCCCACCACGAAGCCGAGCGACAGCGCGAAGCTGGTGATGTTGGGCAGGATCGCGTTGCGGGCGGCGTAGGCCCACATGACCCGGCGCGAGGTCAGGCCCTTGGCCTCGGCCATCACCACGTAGTCCTCGCCGAGCGTGGTCACCATGACGTTGCGCATGCCGAGGATGCGGTCGGCCATGGAGGCGATCACGATGGTGATCGCGGGCAGCGCGGCGTGGTAGAGCACGCTCTGGATGAACTCGCCGTCCCAGCCGGGCGTCACCTCCAGCCCGTACGCGCGGCTGACCGGGAACCACTGCAGCGTCACGCCGAAGACGAACACCAGCGCCAGCGCGACCCAGAAGTACGGCACCGCGTGCATGAACGTGGCGGCCGGCAGCACGCCGTCGAGCCAGGTGCCGCGCTTCCACGCCATGATCACGCCGAGCGCGGTGCCGATGAGGTAGCTGATCAGCGTGGCGACGCCGACGAGGCCGATCGTCCACGGCAGGCTGTCGGCGATGACCGTGGAGACCTCGGTGGGGAAGAACGTGATCGACCGGCCCAGCTCGCCGTGGGCGAGGTTGACCAGGTAGTCCACGTACTGCTGCCACAGGCCGGCGTCGCTGATGCCGAACGCCTTGCGCATCGCGTCGATGGCGGCCGGCTCCACGTTCCCCTTCATGCGGGCGACCAGGAGCTCGACCGGATCCCCCGGCATGAGCCGGGGGATCAGGAAGTTGAGCGTGATGGCGGCCCAGGCCGTCAGGAGGTAGAAGCCGAGCCGCCTGGCCAGGAACCTCACGTGCCGGCCGGCTTCAGTCTCAGCAGCACCACGGCCGCGTCGGGCGAGGTGTAGGGCGACGGCATCGCGTACGGGTCCTGCTCGGACGGCCAGCCGACGTACTTGTTGGTGCGGTACTGCGCCCAGGACGGGCTGTAGAACAGCGGCAGCGCGGGCAGCTTCTCCACCATGATCTTGCCCAGGCCCTGGGTGGCGGCCTGCTGCTCGGCGAGGTCCTCGGTGGCGGCGTACTCGGCGATCAGCTTGTCGGTGGTCTCGTCCTTCCAGCGCTGGTAGTTGCCGGTGGCCGGCTCGCCGACGGGCGTGGCCAGCTTGCCGTAGAGCAGCGTGCGGAGCTGGAAGTACGGGGTGGGCCCGGCCTGGGTACCCCTGATCGACAGGTCGTAGTCGCCCTTGCCGACCTTGGAGACCCAGTCCTGGAAGGCCACTCCCCTGGTCTCGACGGTGATGCCGATCTTGGCGAGGTCCTCGCGGATGAGCTGCGCGGCGTTCACCCAGTCGGTGTACGGCGACGGCACCAGCAGCTGGAACGTCAGCTGCGCCGGGTCGATGCCCTTGAGCAGGTCCTTGGCCTTGTCGATGTCCACCTTGAAGGCGGCGTCGCGGTACTCCTCCGGCACGTACGCCTCGCCGCCCGGCATCGTCACGCCGGTCGGGTGGGCGACCGTGGTGTAGCCCCGCTCGGCCACCTTGACGATCTTGTCCCGGTCGATGGCGAGGCTGATGGCCTGGCGCACCTCGGGCTTGCCCAGCACCGGGTGGGTGAGGTTGGGCAGCAGGTTGACCAGGCCCTCAGGCGGGAAGAAGTACTTGTTCTGCTCCGGCTTGCCCTGCACGTAGATCTTGTCGATGTCGGGCACGAACGCGCCCGCCCAGTCGACCTCGCCCTGCTGCAGCGCGGTCTGCAGGGCGTTGGCGGTGTACGCGGGGAAGCGCAGCACCGGCACCTCGGGCTTGCCGGGCTGCCAGTAGGACGGGTTCTTGACCAGCTCGTACAGCTGGGAGGAGAACTTCGACAGCGTGTAGGGCCCGGTTCCGACCGGCTTGGGGTTGGTGAAGGTGGCCGGGTCGTTCTCCTTCTCCCAGATGTGCTTGGGCACGATGGGCGAGTTGCCGGCGATGTCGTACAGCTTGGCGTAGGAGGTGGCGCCGAAGTCGATGCGCACCTTGTCGGGCGCGAGCACCTCGGTGCCGGCGATGTCCAGCGCGCTCCTGTTGAGCGAGGCGTGCTTCTTCAGCATGTCGAAGGTGAACGCCACGTCGTCGGCGGTGAACGGCTGCCCGTCGGACCACTTCACGCCCTGCCGCAGCGTGAAGGTGACCGCCTTGCCCTTCTTCGACCACTCGTGCTCCAGGGCCAGCCAGGGCGTGACCTCGCCCGGCTTGAGCTTGTTGAAGTACATGAGGGTCTCGTGGATCATCCCGCTGGTCCCGAAGTTCACGCCTTCGAGGTGGTACGGGTTGAAGTCCTCCTGGAAGGTGCCCGCGTCCACGGCGTGGATCACCAGCGGCGGCGCGTCGCCGCTCTTGGCCGTGCCGCCACCGCCGCCATCGCCGCCGGAGCAGCCCGCCAGGGCCAGCGCCAGCGCGGCCGCCATCGCCGCGGCCCTCATCACCGGTCGTCTCATGCCTACGCCCCCTTGCCGAAGTACTTCGTACGCAGCTGACGCGAGCCCTTCGGCGCGGCGAACGCCTGGGCCCGCTCGAACCCGGCCGGCGCGCCGCGCACGATGGTCAGCGCGCGGTAGTAGTCGACGTACGGGAAGCCGTAGGTCTCGCCCCTGGCGTAGGCGTAGCCGGTGATGGCCTGCGACCAGATCTCGTACGCCTCCTCGCTCAGGTCGACGAACGTGTCGGGCGCGAAGCCGTCGGCGTCCTCCCAGTTGTCGGCGTAGTAGAGCTCGTTCGCCCAGTAGGCCTCGTGCTCGCGCTCGAGCGTCTTCAGGCCGCCGTAGAAGCGGGCGTCCTCGACGATGCGGTGGGTGCGGGCGTGGTCCTTGTGGATCGACGCGCTCCAGTGCGTGAGGATGACGTCCGGCTTCAGCTCCCTGATCATGTCGCCGACGCGCATCTTGGTGTCGTCGTCCTCGGGCAGCAGGCCGTCCTCGTAGTCGAGGAAGCGCACGCCGGCGCCGATCTTCCCGGCGAACGTCTCGGCCTCCTCGCGCTTCTGCTTGGCGTAGTCGGGCACCGTCATGCGGGGGTGGCCGCGCTCGCCGAGCGTCAGGTGCAGCAGCGTCGCGCGGTCGCCGCGCAGCACGTGCTGGGCGAGCACCGCGCCCGCGGTCAGGTCCATGTCGCCCGCGTGGGCCCCGATGGCGAGTACGTGTGTCATGCGGATCGCCTCATCACGTGGAACTTTCTGGTGATCTCGTAGCCGGCCTTGGTGTAGAGGTGGCCTGCCGGGCTGGTCGCGCCGGTCCACAGGAACCAGGACGAGTGCAGCCCTTCCGCGCGCATCCTGGTCATGGTCAGGTGGAGGAGGATCTTGCCGAGACCGGTGCCGCGCAGGCCGGGGTCGACGCCGAAGGGGCCGAACCGCTCGGGGATGCCGCGGTAGGCGGCGTACAGGGCGAAGCCCACGATGTGATCTTTTCTCGCGATCACGATGCGTGCGGGGTCGCGGTGCTGCCTGATCGCCTCGCCCCAGTCGGGGTTGAAGGCGTCGGCGGCGAACCTGATCAGCTCAGGCAGCTCGCCGATCTCGGGGCTGCGGAAGACGTAGCCGTCGCGCTCGCGCTGCCGGCGCAGGTCGTGCACGTCGGGCGGGGTCTGGTAGCCGACGAGCGTGCGGTCCATGGCGACCGGCGAGTAGAGCGTCCGGAAGCCCAGCTCGCCGAGCAGCCGGAACCCGGCGGGGTACAGCTCGGCGTCCGCGCCCGGCAGCACGTAGTGGGGGGTGTAGGAGGAGAACTCCACCTTGGTGCGGCCGAGGCTCTCCAGGAACGCCACCGCCTCCTGCAGCAGCCGCCGGCCGAGGCCGCCGCCGCGGTGCTCGGGGACGACGAAGAAGAACGGGATCCAGCCGACGTCCGGCTCCAGGTCGGTGCCGGGCGCTAACGGGATCAGGCGGCGGACGGCGTACGCGCAGCCCACCACGTCGTCCCCGGTCACGGCCACGCGCAGGCCCTCGGGGTCGAAGTTGGGGTCGAGCAGCACGCAGTCCCTGAACCAGCCGGCCGTGGTGGGGTCGGCGGGCATGCTGCGGTTCCAGGCTTCGACCAGGGGGGTCTCGTCGCCTGGCTGGAAGGGGCGGAGGGTGACCATGGGGGGAGCGGTCCTTTCACCTTTCGGCACTCCCGCCACAGCTTTCCCAGTGTCAACGGCCCAGGTCAAGAAGATTTGGGAAGAAATTTCCAAACAAGTCAGTCATGTGGAAGATTCTTTTCAAGTGCGGTATCTATGGATGTCTGCTCAGGGATGCCCGCATACCGGCCGCACGTTGAGCGACGAGTCGATCTTGGGTACCGTGCTCGCTACGGCTTCTCGAGGCTTTGCCGACCGCTGGCAATGCTTGCGGTCCTGCTGGCTAGGTGTCCCCTCGGAGCGCGAGAGGGGACATCCATGTCGGACATGCCGTTCAGGTCGTTTTTCGGAGAAGACCCGTTCAGAGGGTTCGAGGAGCTCACGGGGCGGGTGTTCGGCGCCATGGAGGGCTGGCCGCCGGCCCGGCCGGGCGTCCAGCGCGTGGACGTCGGCCGGCTGCTCAGCGCCTCGGCCAGGGAGGCGCTGCGGCAGGCCGTCGAGCGGGCCGGGCAGCGCGGCGCGCCCGACCTCGACGTCCTCGACCTCCTCGGCGCCCTGACCGACACCGACACGACCCGCTCGCTGCTGACCACCGCGGGCGTGGACGTCGAACGGCTGCGCCACCGCATCGGCGACCTCGCGACACCGGGCGAGGCCACCGAGCCGCCCACCACGCTCTCGCCGGCCGCCAAACGCGCCATCCTGGACGCGCAGCGCGTCTCGCGCGCGCTCGGCTCCTCCTACATCGGGCCGGAACACCTGCTGCTCGCGCTGGCCGCCAACCCCGACTCCACCGCCGCACGCGTCCTGAGCGAGCAGGGCGTCTCCGCCAACGAACTGCAGCAGGCCGTGCTGGCCGGCGCGGTGTCCCGTCCCGCCGGCACACCCCGCCGCGGCAACGGCGACACGCCCTCGCTCGACGAGTACGGCCGCGACCTCACCGAGGAGGCCCGCCAGGGCCGCGTGGACCCGGTCGTGGGCCGCGAGGACGAGATCGAGCAGTCCATCGAGGTGCTCTCACGCCGCACCAAGAACAATCCGTGCCTGATCGGCGAGCCCGGCGTGGGCAAGACCGCGATCGTCGAGGGCATCGCCCAGCGCATCGTGAACGGCAGCGTCCCCGGCCCGCTGAAGGACCGGCGGGTCATCGCGCTCGACCTGACCGGCATGGTCGCCGGGTCGAAGTACCGGGGCGAGTTCGAGGAGCGCATCAAGAAGGTCATCGACGAGGTGCGCGCGCACGCCGACGAGGTGATCGTGTTCATCGACGAGGTGCACACGCTCGTCGGAGCCGGCTCGGCCGAGGGCGGCATGGACGCCGCCAACATACTCAAGCCCGCCCTGGCGCGCGGCGAGCTGCACGTCATCGCCGCCACCACGATCGACGAGTACCGCAAGAACATCGAGAGGGACGCCGCGCTCGAGCGCCGCTTCCAGCCGATCCTGGTCACCGAGCCGACCGTGGAGCAGACGGTCGAGATCCTCGCTGGGCTGCGCGACACGTACGAGGCCCACCACCAGGTCCGCATCACCGACGAGGCCCTCGACGCCGCCGCCACCCTCTCGGCCCGCTACATCGCCGACCGCTTCCTGCCCGACAAGGCCATCGACCTGATGGACCAGGCCGCCGCCCGCGTCCGGCTGCGCGCGAGCACGCCCGGCAACGACGTGCGCGAGCTGGAGGAACGCCTGGAGTCGCTGCGCCGCGACAAGGACCAGGCGGTCTCCGCCGACGACTTCGACCGGGCCAAGGAGGTGACCGCCCAGATCACCAAACTCCGCCCCGAGCTTGAGCGGGCCCGCCGGCACCGCGACAGCGCTCCGCAGGTCATGGTGGAGGACATCGCCGAGGTCGTCTCGCGCCGTACCGGCATCCCCGTCACCCAGCTCACCGAGCAGGAGCGCGACCGCCTCATGCGGCTGGAGGAGCACCTGCACGAGCGGGTCATCGGCCAGGACGAGGCCGTCACCGCCATCGCCGAGGCCGTACGCAGGGCGCGCGCGGGCCTGTCGGACCCGAACCGGCCCATCGGCAGCTTCCTGTTCCTCGGCCCGACGGGCGTCGGCAAGACCGAGCTGGCAAGGACGCTGGCCGCCGCGCTGTTCGGCGGCGAGGACCACATGGTCCGCATCGACATGAGCGAGTTCCAGGAGCGGCACACGGTCTCGCGGCTCATCGGCGCGCCGCCCGGCTACGTCGGCTACGAGGAGGCGGGGCAGCTCACCGAGGCCGTACGCCGCCGCCCGCACTGCGTGATCCTGCTCGACGAGATCGAGAAGGCCCACCCCGACGTGATGAACATCCTGCTGCAGATGCTCGACGACGGCCGCCTCACCGACGGCCAGGGCCGCACCGTCGACTTCACCAACGCCATCGTCATCATGACCAGCAACATCGGCGCCGAGCTCATCCTGGAGGCCACCGGGGACGTGTCCGAGCTGGAGGACCGGCTCATGGACCTGCTGCGCCGCACGATCCGTCCCGAGCTGCTGAACCGCATCGACGAGACGATCATCTTCAAGCGGCTCGAACGCGAGCAGCTCCGCCAGATCATCGACCTGCTGCTGGAGCGCACCCGCGGCCGGCTGCGCGCCCAGGACATCACGCTGGAGGTCAGCGACGCCGCCAAGGACTGGCTCGCCCAGCGCGGCCACCAGCCGGAGTTCGGCGCCCGCCCGCTGCGCCGCGCCGTCCACCGCGAGCTGGACAACCGGCTGTCGGCCATGCTGCTGACCGGCGAGGTCACCGAGGGCGGGAAGGTCACGGTGGACGTCGAGGGCGACACGCTCCGGCTCAGGGCTGCCAACCCCGAGCCGGCCGCCTGACCGCCGCGCCTCGGCTCTGGTCGTGGCCGAGAGGGTCCCGGGCTTCTCGCCGGCAGCGGCGTCTCACCCCTTGAGCGGCCGCCCGGTGGCCCGGCGGATCGCCTCGTCCAGCCGGTCCCCGGTCCGCCGCCCGGCCTCCTGCCCGGCCTCCTGCCCGCTCTCCTGCCGGGGCGGGCGCCGGGCCGGGGTGGCGCGCAGGGCGGCGCCGCAGCGGTCGGTGGTGCGGATGAGGGCGGCCGGCGCCGGTGGGGCCGGCCACACCCACAGGTGGTACGCCTCGCCGGGGTCGTCGTGCACGGCGTCGAAGTGGCGGTCCCGGCCACGTACGCAGGCCAGGACCCGGTACCAGCCGGGGCCCGCCGCGCTGAGCAGGGGGACGGCGGGCACGGGGCCGTTGTCCGGGGAGTCGAGGCGGAGCCGGCCGCGTGGCGCGTGCACGCTCGCCTCGACCACGTCCTCCCAGGAGGGGTCGATGTCGCCGGGCGGCTCGGCGAGCGTGAGGGTGACGTGGACGGTGCCGGTGTCGATGCCGGTGTAGAGGAGCGCGCCGGCAGACATCACGATGATCAGCCCGTTGGAGTGGTCGGCCGTCCCGATCGGCAGGTCGCCGTCGTCCAGCAGCCCGAAGGCGTGGTCGCTCACGCGCACCTCGGCTGACGCGTCCATCTCGCCTCCTTCGCGAGCGGGCCCTGCCGCGCCGGGCACGGCAGGGCCCCAACAGGCTTCAGCAGGATGTCATGTACCCACGGTGACCCGGAAGGGATCGCCGTCCAGGACGCGCTCACGGCGGAAGAACTGGGTGTTCAGGCCGCCCTGCGCGTTGTTCTCGGTGGCGGTGATCATGCACACGGACACGCCGGTCGGGCCGGTCTGGCCGGGCAGGCTGAAGTTGCAGCCGTCGAACGTCCGCCGCGTGCCGCCCGAGCTCAGCCCTTCGTACGAGCGGGCGATCGGGTACTCGTCGCAGCTCAGCCCGCTGATCGACGGGGCGTCGCCGCAGGCGAGGCTGCGGTTGGTGTTGATGATCGTCTCATTGGTGGTCCGCGTCAGCGGCGCGTCGAAGGTCGCTCCGGGAAGCCCGGACGCCTGGGCGCGCGAGACGTGCGAGGCCAGCGACGGGTAGAGGCTCTGGCTGTAGACCAGCTCGGAGGCGTACCACGGCACGACGCAGCCGATGGCCGCCCGGCCTGCCGTCGCGTTGTCGCAGCGGATCTCGCTCATGTCGAAGCCGATGCCGGCCGGGGTGTAGGTGCCGTTGGTGAACGTGAGCGACCAGGTGGTGGTGCAGGTGCCGATCGCGCCGGGGGCGGTGGCGGTGGTGCTGAAGTACGACTCGCCCTGGATCCAGGTGCCCAGCGGGGAGATCGGGCGGGACGGGAAGGTGGCGCCGGCGGTGGTGCAGGAGCCGCTCGCGGTGGTCGTGCCCGACAGGCTGGCGGCCAGGGCGTCACCCCAGCCCTGATAGGCCGACAGCTCGATCTGGTGCGCCCAGTCGGGCAGGTCCGTGGAGCTGTAGCTGTAATTGATGACGTTGAACGACGCCTCGCCGGTCACCGTGCGCACGCCGTTGACGACGCGGTACGTGGTGTAGAGCAGCCCGGTGATCTCGCACGCAGAGGTGCGCAGGGCCCACACGCCGGTGAAGGCGTTCTCGATGCACCAGTCCGGAATCGGCAGGATGTCCTGCACCTGCGCGTGGGGGCGCTGCTGGGTGAAGGGGGCCTTCGGGGTGACGACCTGGAGACAGGCGGCCGTTTCGCCTTCCTTGGGCGTCGGGCAGGCCGGTGCCTTGTGCTGGACGGCCTTCGTGCCCTTCTTGCGGGCGGGCTGGTCGGAGCCCTCAGTGGGCGTGGATGAGGCGAGTTGCGGAGACGGGGGCGCGGCGGCCGAGGCGGGGGTGGTGACGACACTCAGCAGGGCGGCTGCGCAGGATAAGACGGCCAGGATGGATCGTGCGCGCATCTGGGTACACACTCCCTGTTTGCGGTAAGTGACCCACGGGCGGGCGTACTTGGGCGAGTCCCCCGCCCGTGGCTGCTTCAGCGCCCACGATTATGTGTTCGACTTCTGCCGCAAACAACCCCTTGACCGACATGCGCACTGGAAGTAAGAGAAAATCGTAATTTCCCGATATATCGGGGTATTTCAGGAGGTCAGGCTATTGGCTGGGGAGCCGATAGGAGGGTTGCCACCTGCCCGTAAAGAGGGCGTACGGGGAGAATGGCCGGCCTTCCCTCAGCCGGCTGCCTGCGCGATCAAAGCGGGCAGCCGGCGAGCAGGCCGTCGCCGGCCGCGGGACAGCACCACGACACTGACCGGCAGCGCCTCTTGGCTGGTCTCCGCGATCGCGTGCGCCTGGGGTCGAGCCGGCCGGCCGGGTCGCTCACGCGCGCCGCACGCGGTAGCGGTAGGCGACGGCCTTCGAGGGGAAGGTGCGGGTTTCGAGGAGGTCGAGCTCCACCTGCCGCTTGCCCTGCGGGAAGTACGGGATGCCGCCGCCCACCAGCACCGGGTAGACCACGGCCCGGTATTCGTCGATCAGATCAGCGGCGGCGGCCTCGGCGGCGAGGGTGGCGCCGCCGATCGCGATCTCCCCCTCCCCCGGCTCGGCGCGCAGCCGCTCGATCTCCTCGGCGAGGCCGCCGGACGCCAGGCGGGCATTGCCCCGCACCTCCGCCAGCGTGGCGGAGAAGACGACCTTGGGGAGCGGGTTCCAGAGCCTGATCCATTCGCGGGTGTCGTCGTCGATGGACGGCTCCTGGTCGGCGGTCTCCCAGAAGAGCATGGTCTCGTACAGCCGCCGGCCCATCAGGTGGACGCCGACCTGCCGGATCTCGTCGATGTGGTGGCGGAAGATCTCCTGGTCGGGCTCGGCCCAGTCGAAGCCGCCGTCGGGCCCGACGATGTAGCCGTCGAGCGAGACGCCCATCGAGTACGTGACGTTGCGCATCAGCATTCCTCCTCGGCACCGTTGCTTCTGGAGTACGACTCCCTGGAGCAGGGGAACTCATCGCGCCTCAGCGCACGGATCTCGTGCGGACGCCGTTGAACTCGAAGTCGTAGACCGTGTGGTTGACCTGGAGGCCGTCCACGGCGCCGACGAACGCGTTGTCCCTGCCCTTGGAGATGCCGAGGCTGAGGCTGATCACCGCCTGGGGCAGCTTGTCCTTGAGCTGGCGGAACGAGCACGGGGACGCCTGGGTGCAGGTGATGGTTGCGCCGGTGCTGCCGGTGCCCCACCACTTGCCGTCGTCGGCGGAGGCGTCGTACTGCTGCCAGACGTTGGGGCGGCGCGCCGACGGCGCGGACGGGCTGGTCGAGGCGTCCGGCAGGCAGACGAGACTCGTGTACGCGGCGGAGCCGGCGTTGGGGTCGGCCTCGATGGTGATGTTCGGCAGGCTGACGCCGGTGAGGCTGTCCATGCCGGCGAACACCCACTACTTGAGCTTCTTGATGGACGACAGCGCGGCGGCCGGCGATTTGGCGAGGAGCTTGATCGGGGTACGCGACGGCGTGGCCCCGGCCATTCACCGGGAACCACGCCTTCGGGCGTTTTAGCGGGAGAAGGTGGCGCTGTGCAGGTCCACCGGGTTGGCGGCGTCGCCGGTCGTCACGCCGTACACGGCGGCGAAGGAGGAGCCGGTCGCGACCAGGCCGGTGTAGTCGCCGAGCAGGCGTCCGACGCTGGTCGCCGGGAAGGCGCGGGTGTCGAACGGGCCCTCGATGTGCTGCTCGCGCCATGAGCCGGGCTGCGTGCAGCCGCTGGCGCAGGTCACGGCCCACAGGTCGGTGGGCAGGTCGGGGCCGGAGGTGTTGTTGCGGAAGTCGTAGTACGTGACCGCCACGGTGCCGGTCCGCGACACCGCCACCGCGGGAACGGCGGCCGAACCCGTGGGCGTCCTGTCGATGCGCACCGGCTTCGACCACGTACGCCCGCCGTCGGCCGAGCGCGCGTAGGCCACGTGGAAGGCGCCGTCGGCGTCCTGGCTGGGCCAGGTCGCGTGCACGACCTGGGTGCCCGGCTGGGCGGCGAGCAACGGCAGGGCGGCGTTCCTGATGGGGTCGCCCGAGTCGTCGGGGTCGGGGATGCGGGGGCCGACGGCCATGGGGGCGGGCACGTCCAGGGTCTTCGACCAGGTCCTGCCGCCGTCGGTGGAGCGGATGACCTGGGTGAAGCCCTCGTCGATGGTCTCGTGGTGCATGCCGATCAGCAGCGTGCCGTCCGGGAGGGCGACGAGCTGGGTGCCGATGACGCCGCTGTTCTTCGGCACGTCGAACACCTTGCTGGTCGTCCACGTACGCCCGTCGTCGGTGGACTTGGCCAGGTAGACGGGCTGGATCCAGTTCGGCTCGGCCTCGGTGGACTGGTCGTCGATGCGGTCCCACACCGCGTAGACCACACCTGGCCGGTAGGGGTCGGCGGTCACCGAGGGCCGGTCGTTGAAGAAGCGCACATTGTCGTCGCGCTGCAGCGTCACCGGCGCGCCCCAGGTCCTTCCGCCGTCGCCGGACCTGGAGACCAGGATCGCGGTCACGTCGCCGGCGCGGGACATCGACAGCGACGCGGCGATCGCGGCCCCCGACGGGGTGACGGTGACCCAGTGGTCGGTGGTGACGTCGTAGTCGCCGCCGTTGGCCGCCGTGCCGCCGTTGCAGCGGGAGAAGGCGGGCAAATTGCTGGAGGTCGTCCAGGTCCGGCCGGCGTCGTCGGAGACGGCGGCGAGGGCGCCGTTGCTGCCGTACCGGTTCCAGCGGTCCTGCTGGAAGACCGTGACCAGGCGCTGGGGCCGCCTCGGGTCCGCGGCGAGCGCCGGCAGGACCTCGGTGTTGGGGTTGAGGACGTAGCCGTCCGTCGGGGGGCCGCCGCAGTCGGCGGGCAGCGGGCTGACGCCCGAGACCGGCCGTACGACGGCCGGCTTGGCGCCCGCGTCGTCGGCCGCGGCCGGCTGGGCGAGCGGGGTGGTGGTGGCGAGGAGGACGGCAGTTGCGCTTAACAGTGCCCTGGGGCGTCGGATCACGAGCTGGTTCCTCATTCTCGATGCGGTTTCCGGCAGGAACCTTACAACGGCAAGATCAACTTTGTGAGTAAATGATCTAAATCGCCGCTGACCTGGACATAAGCGGAACCCATCCCTTGACCGCCCCTTCCACACCGGTCGGACCCACCGCGCTTGACGCCGGGGAGTACGTCCCGCTGCTCTTCCTCCCGTCGAACGGCGAGGCTCGGATGGCCGCCGGCCTGGGCATGTACGGCCAGACTCTGCTGCTCGCCCTTTCTGCGCACGGGATCGCGAGCTGTCCCCAGGGGCTGCTGAGCTTCTACGCCGACACCGTGCGGGAGCAGCTCGGGGTGCGTGATCGCAAGCTGCTGTTGGGGGTCTCCTTCGGGTATCAGGACCCCGATGTGCCGGGCAGCGCCGTCCTGACCGGCCGGGCTCCCGTTGAGGAGACCACCCGCTTCTGGACGTGATCGTTCACGGCATGCCAGACTAGTCGGGAAATATCAGCAAAAGCTGGTCAGCGCCTGGTCGGTCGGTGGAGTGCGCTGGCGTGCTCGCTCGGTCGCGGGCACGGCCGGTCACGCCTCCAGGCGGGGGGCACGGTCGTGTACGCGCCGAGCCGTACACGAAAGGATCACCATGTCCACCGACCAGTTCGGGCTCGCCGGCGGAGGCTACGTCCCCGACCCTGATCGCGACACGACGCTGCTGCTCGACGCGTTCTACGACCAGCTCTCCGAGTACCCCACGGCCGCCATGCGGGCGCGTCAGGACGAGCTCGAAGCGGCCAACGAGCACCTGATCGTCGACGAACCCGCCCGGCACAACCTGCGCCTGATCCTGGCCCTCGTGGCCGCCTACGAGGTGCTCCTGCCCAGGCTGGGCCGGGAGCAGGCCATCGACGCCGTACGCGCGGCCTTCATCGAACCGCTCGGCGACACCATGAAGCAGGGCACCCGGGCGATGCTCGACACCGCGCCGGACGCCTTCCACGCCATGGTGGAGCTGAGCAGGTCGCGCGAGGAGTACGCGTTCGGGAAGGGCTTCGTCTTCGAGCGGCCGGCCGATGACGGCACCCGCTACCACCTCGACGTACGCCGGTGCTTCTACCACGACGTCCTGGTCGCCAACGGGGCGCCGGAGCTGACGCCGGCGATGTGCGCGTTCGACGCCAACTGGATCGAGGCCATCGATCCCGACCGGCACGGCTTCCGCTTCGAGCGCCGCACCACCATCGGCACGGGCGGCACCCACTGCCCGTTCCACTTCAGCCGCGACGACGGCTGACGTCCCTACGTCACCGCTCTATCCGCTCTGTCGCCGCGAGCCCTCGCGGCGACAGAGCCCGTCATGACGATCGTGGCAGTGACCAGGAGCACGCAGCTCGCCGCGATCGCCGCGACCACTCCGTGCACGCCGATCCAGGGTGAGGCCACCGGCAGCGCCGCGACCACGGCGGCGAAGGCCCACAACATCAGGGCAGGCACCACAGGTCGCGCCGCGATCAGCCTGTACACCACCCCGAGCAGCAGCAGGAACACCCCCACCGGGATCGCCACGGCGTACCCCGAAGTCAGCGGCCCGGCGACACCATGCCCGCCCTCCTCGGTGGCCGCCTCCAGGCCGGCGCCCAGCGCGGCCAGGGCGGCGAAGATGCCGTAATGCCCGTAGCCCCACAGATAGGACCGATCGCGCCGCCCGCTGAGCCCTTCCCCGGCCTCCACCAGGAAGTACAGCCACCACAACGCGAACAGCACCACGAGCCCCGACACCGCGACCACCACGAACCGGCCGCCGACCTCGCCCGCCTCCATCGCCGCCGCCACTCCTCGGGACACCGCGAGCACGCTCTCACCGAGCAGGATGATCGTGAACAGCCCGTACCTTTCGGCGATGTGATGCGGATGCCAGGTCGTGGGCCGCTCCCGCTCCGCCCACGGGGGCACCGCCAGCTCCAGCAGCGCCAGGACGACGAAGAGCGGCAGCTCGGCGCTCACGGGCGCGAGCACCGAGTGGTAGAGCCAGCCCGCCGTGACGACGGAGATGCCGGCGGCGTACCGCAGCGCGGTGCGGCGCCGCGCCGGGTCCTCCGAGGCGGCCCGCAACCACAGCAGGACCAGGCCGATCCGCATGATGACGTAGCCGAGGGTGACGAAGCCGTAGTCGGCGTGCTCGGCCGCGGCCGGCACTCCGGCGGCCAGCACCAGCACGCCGGCCATCTGCACCATGGTCAGCACCCGGTAGCCGACGTCGTCGGTGTCGTAGGACGAGGCGAACCAGGTGAAGTTCATCCACGCCCACCAGATGGCGAAGAACACCTGCAGGAACGGCGCGATCCCGCCGGCCGCGTGCCCCTCGACGATCGCGTGCGCGAACTGGGCGGTGACGGCCGCGACCGCGACCACGAAGGTGAGGTCGAACAGCAGCTCCAGCGGGCTGGCCACACGGTGCGGCTCGTCGATGGGACGCCCCCGCATCCGAACCCTGATCCTCATGCCGTCTCCTGTCACTTCCGGTACGTCCGTTCTGCCTCTTGAGACAGGACGGACCCCCGGGTTGTGACAGCGCGGGTGATCGGCGCCCGGCCGCGACGAGGCGGCCTCGACCATCAGCGGCCAGGCGACCGGGTTTCAGAGAATCGGAGGTCAGACGCCGGCCGTCAGGGTGACGCCGGTGCCGACGGAACGTTGAGTGGTCACGTCGGTGACGAGGTCGCCCGAGGAGGCGACGGTGAGCTGGTTGCTGCCGCGCTGGCAGGAAAGGCCGGCCCCAGTGCCGGTGCCGCGCACGACGTTGCCGGTGACCCAGCTGTCGGCGAGGATCCAGTCGGTCAGCGCGTCGGCGCCGCGATAGTGCGCTTTCGCCCGGTCTGGGGGTGCCGGCGCGGCCGTCCATGAACGTTGACCGAGTTCCCGGACGCGAGCCGCGGCACCGAAGATCACAATGTGATCACCGCGTCAGGAGATCGGCTCCCTGCTGACGCCCAGGTCGGTGCCCTTCGGCTCCTTGACGGCGGTGACGGCGGCCAGGGAGACGACGCAGAGCACCATGATGTACGCGCCCACGGACAGCGCCGACCCCGTGCCCTGCACCAGGGCCTGCGCGATCGTGGGGGCGAAGGCGCCGCCGAGGATGGCGCCGAGGGCGTACCCGATCGCCGCTCCCGAATAGCGCACCGAGGCGGGGAACATCTCGGCGTACATCGCCGACATCGGGCCATAAGACAGGCCCAGGCCGACGGTCAGGACGATGATGGCCGCGGCGAACAGCCAGATGTCGCGGGTCTCCATCAGCAGGAACAGCGGCAGCATCCAGACGAACACCAGCGCGTACCCGATCTGGAACGTCCTGACGCGGCCGATGCGGTCGGACAGCGCGCCGCCGTACAGGGTGAAGATCAACCACGTGGCCGAGCCGGCGACGGTGGCGAGCAGGACGGACGGGCGGGACAGGCCGAGCGCGGTGGTGCCGTAGCTGATGAAGTAGGCGATGAGCAGGTAGCCCGCGGCGTTGTTGGCGACGAAGATCAGGGCGGTGAGCAGCACGTTCTTGCTGTGGCCGCGGAACAGGTCGCGCAGCGGCGCGGAGGACGTCTTGGTGCGCTGCTGCAGCTCCTTGAAGACGGGGCTCTCCTCGACGGCTCGGCGCACGAGGTAGCCGATGACGATCAGGGTCAGGGAGAGCAGGAACGGCACCCGCCAGCCCCACGCCTGGAACTGCTCGGGGGTGGTGACCGTACTCATGATCCACAGGACGCCGGTCGCCAGGATGAGGCCGATCGGCACGCCGATCTGCGGGAACGTGCCCCACCAGCCGCGGCGCTCGCGCGGCGCGTGCTCCACCGCCAGCAGCGCCGCGCCGCCCCACTCGCCGCCCGCCGAGAAGCCCTGCACGATGCGCAGGAGGATGAGCGCGATGGGCGCCGCGACCCCGATCGACTCGTACGTGGGCAGCAGGCCGATCAGCGTGGTGGCCCCGCCCATGAGCAGAAGGGTCATGACGAGCATGCGCTTGCGTCCCAGCCGGTCACCGTAGCGGCCGGCGACGATCGCGCCGAGCGGGCGGAACAGGAAGCTGATGCCGATCGTGGCCAGCGAGATGAGGGTGGCCAGGCCGGGTGCCTGCTCGTTGACCGGGGCCAGGAAGAGCGGCCCGAACACCAGGCCGGCGGCTTGGGCGTAGATGAAGAAGTCGTACCACTCGATGGTGGTGCCGGCCAGGGTGCTGGCGAGGACCTTGCGGTCGTCGCGGGTCATGGAGCGCGGTTCGCTCGTCACGTCGACTCCGTTCGTGCTCGTGGGGGGCTGGTGGGGCTGTCATCGGCCACGGTGGATCACCCCGCCGCGTGGCCGGCGCCTGGCCACGATCACCATTCAAACCCGCGCATGGTGATTTGTCAGACCCCCCTTGCCGGCTCAGCGGTCAGCCTCCGCACCTTCGCGGGAGGGGCGGATGAGGCCGGTTTCGTAGGCGAGGATCACCGCGTGGACGCGGTCGCGGAGCAGGAGCTTGCTCAGGACGTTGCTGACGTGGGTTTTGACCGTTTGCTCGCCGATCGTGAGGTCGGTTGCGATCTCGGCGTTCGATCGGCCGCGGGCGATCAGCTCCAGGACCTCACGTTCTCTGGCGGTGAGCGTGTCCAGTTCGGGGGGTGTGGGGTGGGAGGTCCGAGCCGGTGGGCGGGTGCGGACGAACTCGCCGATCAGGCGCCGGGTGATCGACGGGGCCAGCAATGCCTCGCCGGCGGCCACCACCCGTACGGCGTCCACCAGGCGGGAGCGGCGGACGTCCTTGAGCAGGAAGCCGCTGGCGCCCGCGCGCAGGGCCTCGAAGACGTACTCGTCCAGGTCGAACGTGGTCACCATGAGGACCTTGACCGGGTCGGTCGTGCCGGGGCCGGCCAGGCGGCGGGTGGCCTCGAGGCCGTCCATGCGGGGCATGCGCACGTCCATCAGGACGACGTCGGGCCGCAGCCGGCGGGCCGCCTCGACGGCCTGCGCCCCGTCCGTGGCCTCGGCCACCACCTTCATGTCGGGCTGGGCGTCGAGGATCGCGTGGAAGCCGGCGCGTACCAGCTCCTGGTCGTCGGCCACGACGATCCTGATCGTCATCGCGGGCCGCCGATCGGAAGCCGGGCGATCACGGCGAAGCCGCCGCCAGGGCGGGCTCCGGCGGTCAGCTCGCCGCCGAAGAGGTGGGCGCGTTCTCGCATGCCGATCAAACCCTGTCCGCCTGATCCATCCCGGTCCTCGCCGTTCATGACGCGTCCGTCGTGCTCGCTCGGGCTGCCTTCGTCGTGGACTTCGATGTGCAGGTCGCGGTCGGTGTGCCGGACCCGTACGCGTACCCGCGCCCCCGCCGCGTGCTTCACCACGTTCGTCAGCGCCTCCTGCACGATCCGGTACGCCGAAAGGTCCACCCCGGCGGGCAGCGGCCCTGAGCGGCCGTCCATCTGCAGCTCGGCCCGCACCCCGGCGCGGCGTGCCTGGTCGATCAGGTCGGGCACCTGCGCCAGCCCGGGCTGGGGAGCGAACGCGCCCTCCCTCGCAGGCTCCTCCCCCGGCTGGTCCTCGTCGCGGAGCACGCCGAGGAGGCGGCGCATCTCGGTCATGGCCTGCCGTCCGATGCCGGCGATCGTGTCGAACGTCCGCTCGGCCGCCTCCCCGTCCCGTTCGGCGAGCACCGGTCCCGCCTCGGCCTGCACGACCATCATGCTGACGTGGTGGGTGACCACGTCGTGCAGTTCGCGGGCGATGCGGGCGCGTTCGGCGGCGACCGCGCGGCGGGCCTCGAAGTCGCGCTCGCGGGCCAGCAGCTCCGCCCTGGCCTCCAGCTCGGCCGTGTACGCTCGCCGGATCCGCGCGCTGTCCCCCAGCACCCAGGCTCCGGCCAGCAGCAGCGCGGTGAAGGCGACGTCCAGCAGGTCGGCGTCGGTGGCGGGCACCAGCGAGACGACCGCCACGCTGAGCCCGGTGAGCACGCCGACGACGACGGAGACCGTCCTGCCGCACCAGGCCACCATGGTGTAGAGGGCGACGACGCCGCCCAGCGCCACCGGCGTGACCAGGTCGGGGTAGGGCGAGGCCCCGTACACCGCCGACACCGCCCCCACACCGAGGTTGATCCAGAGCGGGTGGCGGCGCCGCCACGTCAGCGGCAGCGTGACGAGCAGGACCAGGAGCACGGCGAGCGGGCCCGGGGGCGGCATGTGCTCGATGGGGGCGCGGACGAAGAGCGCGATCAGGGAGATCACCGCGAGGAGGACGGCGAGCGCCCCGTCAGCGGCCACCGGATGCTCCCGGACCCAGGCCGCCACACGTTTCGTCGGCATACGCCCAAGTATGGGGCCCGGCGCCGCCGTTGACCTCCCTCCGAGGAGGGAGGCTCCCCTGGGCGGGTGAGCGCGTGGTTCGTCGTGGCGGGGGATCCGGTGCGGGCGGCCGGCGTCTACCGTCTGAAGTCATAGGGATCCCGCTGGAACACCGGTTCGCCGTCCTTCATCCGCTGTCACCAGGAGGTCCCCCATGTCCACGATTCACCCGCCGCTCCCCCGCGCCATGTGGGCGTCGCTGCGCAGCACGTTCTGGGACGACGCGCGCGGCTACCAGCGGCTGGCGTACGTCGTCGGCGCCGCTCTCATCCTCACCGGCCTCGCGCACGGCGTGGTCTGGGCGGTGGTCGGCGGCTCGGCGGAGGGCCCGCTGTCGTGGCGGAAGCCGGTCACGTTCGGCGTCTCGTTCGGCCTGACCACGCTCACGCTCGGCTGGATCGGCGGCCTCCTGCGGGCGCCGGCGTGGTCGGGGTGGCTGGTGTCGGTGCTGCTGTGCGGCTCGACCGCGCTGGAGGTGCTGTGGGTGAGCGTGCAGCGGGCGCGGGGCGTACCGTCGCACTTCAACGACATGACGGCGCTGGATGAGGCGCTGTTCACCGGGGGCGGGGTGACGATCGCGGTCACCATCACCGCGCTCCTCCTGATCACGGTCGCGGCGTTCACGTCGTGCACCGCGGACGCGGCGACGGCGTGGGCGATCCGCGGCGGCATGCTGGCGCTGCTGGCGGCGCAGGTGGTCGGGATGTGGATGATCGTGCACGGGATCGGCCTGCTCGAGGCGGGGGTCTCGCCGCTGACGCACTCGATGACCACGTACGGGCAGGCGGGCGCGATGAAGTACGCCCACGCGGTGCCGATGCACGCGATCCAGGTGCTGCCGGGGCTGGCCTGGCTGATGGGGTTCGGCCGGTGGTCCGGCCGGGCGCGGCTGCTGGCGATCAGCGCGGCCATCGCGGGGTACGCGAGCCTGTTCGCCGTCGCGCTCGGCCGTACGGCGCTGGGGCTGGAGCCGTTCGACCTGGTCAGCGCCTCAACGTTGCTGTATCTCGTCCCCGCGTTGCTGCTGGGCGCGGCCTCGGTCGCGACGGCGGCGGCCCTGCGCCGCTGATCAGAGCCGCTGCCGGACGTCGGCGGTCAGCTTGTCCAGCAGGTGGACGAGCGTGGCCCGCTCCTCCGGGGCCAGGCCCTCGACCAGGGACGCCTCGCGGCCGAGCACCGAGTCCACGGAGCGTTCGATGAGCGCGTGGCCCTCGTCGGTCAGCGTGACGAGGACGCTCTTGCGCGCGGTGCCGCCGGGCGTGCGGCGGATGAGTCCCGTCCGCTCGGCCCTGGCCACCCGCTGCGAGATCGCGCCGGCCGTCACGAGCGTGCGGCGGGCGAGCTCGCGGGTGCTCAGCCGGTACGGCGGCCCGGAGCGGCGCAGGACGGACAGCAGGTCGAGGGTGGCGGCGTCGATCCCGGCGGCGCGCAGCACGCGGGCCCGGTCGTCGGCGAACATCTTCGCCAGCCGCCAGATCGGCGTGACGATCTCGATGGAGGAGGTCGGCGTGCCGGGACGTTCGCGCTGCCAGGCGGCGGCGATCTCCGCGGGACTGGTGGGGATGTCGGCCATGTCACGACCCTTCGCTATATTTAGAGCTAAACATACCCGCCGCCAGGAGGAAACATGGGCAGGACCGTACTGGTCACCGGGGGAACCAGCGGCATCGGCCGGGCCGTCGCCGCCCGTTTCGCCGCCGACGGCGCCGACGTCGTCATCACCGGCCGCCGGGCCGCCACCGTCGAGCCCGCCGCCAAGGAGCTGGGCGTGCGCGGACTGGCCTGCGACGCCACCCGTCCCGACGAGGTCGCCGCGCTTGCGGCCGAGCTGAGCGGCCCGCTCGGCGTGCTCGTGAACGCCGCGGGCGGCCTGCCCGCCACCGCCCCTGAGGGCACGCCGCCGCTGGAGGCGCTCGCCCTGCAGTGGGAGTCGAGCCTGTCGCTGAACGTGGTCGGCGCCGCCCTCACCACGGCCGCCGTGAGCGACCGGCTGGCGCCCGGCGGCACGGTGGTCAGCATCGGCTCGATCGGCGCGGAACGGCGCGGCGGCTCGTACGGCGCCGCCAAGGCCGCGCTCGCCGCCTGGAACGTCTCGCTGGCCGCCGAGCTGGGCGCCCGCGACGTGACCTGCAACGTCATCTCGTCCGGTTACGTGACCGGCACCGGCTTCTTCGGCGGCGGCATGACCGAGGAACGCCATCAGGCGCTGGTGGCGGAGACGCTGCTGAAGCGGGCCGGCACCCCCGGGGACATCGCGGAGACCGTCTTCTTCCTCGCCTCGCCCGGCGCCCGGCACATCACCGGCCAGACCATCCACGTGAACGGCGGCGCCTTCACGACCCGCTGAAAACATGACACGCCCTGTCGGGTTTCCTCGTTACGTTCAGCCGTATGAGCAACTTGAAGGGCAAGATCTGCCTGGTCGCGGGCGCGACGCGGGGCGCCGGCCGGGGCGTCGCCGTCGAGCTGGGCGCGGCCGGCGCCACCGTCTACGTGACCGGCCGCACCACCCGGCACAAGAGATCCGAGTACGACCGCGCGGAGACCATCGAGGAGACCGCCGAGCGGGTCAGCGCGGCCGGCGGCCACGGCATCGCCGTACCGGCCGACCATCTCGACCGCGACCAGGTCAGGTCGCTCGCCGAGCGCATCGGCCGCGACCACGGCCACCTCGACGTCCTCGTCAACGACATCTGGGGCGGCGAGCTCCTCGCCCAGTGGGACACCCCGCTGTGGGAGCACGATCTGGACGCCGGCCTGCGCCTGCTCCGGCTCGCCCTCGACACCCACGTCATCACCAGCCACTTCATGCTGCCCCTGCTGATCAAGCGGCCGGGCGGCCTGGTGGTGGAGATGACCGACGGGACGAAGGAGTACAACGACCACAACTACCGCGTCTCGTTCTTCTACGACCAGGCCAAGAGCGCCGTCATCCGGCTCGGGTACGCGCAGGCGCACGAGCTGCGCCCGTACGGCTGCGCGGCCGTGGCGCTGACCCCCGGCTGGCTCAGGTCGGAGATGATGCTGGAGCACTTCGGGGTGACGGAGGAGAACTGGCGCGACGCCACGGCCCGCGAGCCGCACTTCGCCATCTCGGAATCACCCCGCTACGTCGGCCGCGCGGTCGCCGCGCTGGCCGCCGACCCGGACGTGATGCGGTGGAGCGGGCGGTCGCTGTCGAGCGGGCAACTGGCCCTGGAGTACGGCTTCACCGACGTGGACGGCTCCCGCCCGGACTGCTGGCGCTACCTGGTGGAGGTCCAGGACGCGGGCAAACCGGCCGACGTCACGGGCTACCGCTGAGCGCCCTGGTACGTTTCGATGCGGTACTCGTGGTCAACCAGAATGGGGTAGCCGTCCGGACAGAAAGCCCCTGAGATAGCGGGCTGGTAGGAAACCATGCCAGCCATCCCGCCGGACCCATCCGACGATCCGGTCAGGGGACGGTGAGGACGAGTTTGCCGCGGGTGCGGCCCTGTTCGCCGTGGAGGTGGGCTTCGGCGGCCTCCGCGAGTGGGTACGTGCGTTCCACCTCGACGTGCAGGTTGCCCTCGTCGATCAGGGTGGCGAGCTGGGTGAGGGCGGCGCCGTCGGGCTCTACCAGGATGCCGGTGGCTCGGATGCCCTCCTCGCGGGCGCGGGCGATCAGTTCGGGGGCGACGCCTGAGGGGACCGCCACCAGCAGGCCGCCTGGGCGGAGGGTTTGCAGGGAGCGGGTGCTGGTCCGGTCTACGGCGTCGCCCAGCAGGTCCAGGACCACGTCCACGTCGCGTACGGCGGTCTCGAAGTTTGTGGTGGTGTAGTCGATCAGTTCGTCGGCGCCCAGGTCCCGGAGCCAGTCGTGTTTCTCCGAGCGGGCGGTGCCGATGACGTGCGCGCCCGCGTGCCTGGCGAGCTGCACCGCCAGGTGGCCGACGCCGCCGGCCGCCGCGTGGATGAGCACGCGGTGGCCGGCGCCGATGTGGGCGGTGTCGATCAGGGCCTGCGAGGCGGTCAAGGCGGCCAGTGGGGTGGCGGCGGTGGCCTCGTGGCTGGTCGAGCGGGGTTTGCGGGCGAAGTGGCGGGAGGGGGCGGTGACGTACTCGGCGTACGCGCCCGCCTGGCGCGGGAACCACGGCATGCCGAACACCTCGTCGCCCGGCTGGAAGAGGGTCACCCCGAAACCGGTCTCCTCGACCACGCCGGAGACGTCCCAGCCCAGCACGAACGGCGGGTCGCCGAGCACCTCCGCCATGCCGGATCCCTGGCGGGTCTTCCAGTCGACGGGGTTGACGCCGGCGGCGTGCACCCGTACCAGGATCTCGGTGGGCAGCGGCGCCGGTCGCGGCACCTCGGCCAGGCGCAGCACCTCCGGGCCGCCGAAGGTGTCCTGAATGATCGCTTGCATGGGCATGGGTCCTTGCTCGGTTCGTACGGCACCTGCCCGGAGAGGGGTAGAGGCAAGAGCAAGAACCCGTAAGCAACTGGTTACGGACGGTTGAAGCGAGGTGGGGTGAAGGGGATGTAGCGGGCGGCCGGGTCCGCGGTGCGGGCGTTCATCGCGGGCGCGGACGTCGCCGGCCACCTTCCCGTACGCAGGCGGTCGAACATGGTGGTCAGCGCGGCGTGCTGCTCCGCCGGGGAGAAGTCGCAGTGGCCGGCGCTGCGCGTGTACGTCTGGCGCAGCAAGGACGCCGATCCCGCCTGGCGTGCCTTCTCCTCGTACGACTGCTGCTGGGCGACGGTCGAGATCTGGTCGCCGATGTTCGACAGGGTGAGGACGGGGATGCGCAGCTTGCCGTCCAGGACGATGCCGCGGGCGAATCGGTCCACGGCGTCTGGGTCGGCGGCGATGCGAGGCGCCTTGGCCAGGGTCTTCAGGTCGTCCGTCAGCTTCAGGCCCGCCTGCTCGTACAGCTTGCCGACGGCGCGCCGCAGGGCGGGGCCGGCCTCGCGAAGCTGCTTGGCGTAGTCCACGCCGGTGTTCCAGGACGGGTTGCCGCCCACCACCTGCATGATCTGGCGGCGGCTGCTCATGGCCTGCCCGACGTACGGCAGGGGGCCGCCGGCCAGCGCGAGGTAGGCGCCCTGCTCCAGGCCGGCGGCGTCGCCGGGGGCGGGAGGCGGCGGGGTGGTGCCGTCGGGGTTCCTGCCCCAGGCGGGGAGCTGGCCGATCGCGGCGGCCAGCGCTATCCGGGCCCGCCCCTCGGGGGTGCGCTGGGCGGCGGCGAGGGCGTCGATCCACGCCTGGCGGGCCGACTCGACGTCCTCCGGGATGTCGATGACCGGGAGGCCCGGCGCGACCAGGCGCTCCAGGACGAAGATCGTGTCGAGCTTCTGGTTCCACTGGGCGACCGAGCCGCTCAGGCCGCCGCACATGGGCACGGCCGCGTCGAACTTCCCAGGGTGGACCTGGGCGGCACCGGCGGAGACGAAGCCGCCCATCGACGTCCCGGAGGCGATGGCTCTGCGAGCCTCGCCGTACGCCTGCTCGAACCGGGCCAGGGCTTCGGCCTGGTTGTCGATGGCGGCGCGGATGTTCCAGCCGGTGACCGTCCGGCTCGTGCCGCCCCGGGCCACGCCGTCGGCCAGCAGGCGCGCGGTCAGCTGCTCGGTGCGGCCGGGGCCGGCGAAGTCGAGGGCGACGACCACGGTGCCGTTCCAGCGGGCGGGGACGACGAACTCGTAGGGGGTGCCGTCGTCGAGGGTGCCGCTGATGCAGGTGGGACGGGACGGCGAGTCCGGCAGGCAGGGCGTGCCACCGGGGGCGACGGCCGGGGTGGCGCCCCTCTCGGCGACGGCGGGAAGGCCGCCTACGGTGGTCGTCACCGCGATGGCCAGGGAGACGATGGCGGCGCGGCGGATCACAGTGACAGTCCCTTCGACTCGACGGTCCAGCCGTCCTCGGTGCACAGCCCGCAGTCTGGGCCGATGAAGCGCGCCCCGGCGGTGCGGTCACCGCGCAGGACGTAGTCGAACCAGTCCGCGGCCACCTGCCAGCCCGTCGTCGCCTGGAGGCCCGCGATGAGGCCCACGTGCCCGGCCGTCGCGTCGGAGGCCAGCACGGCGGGGACGTCGAGGAGGGCGTAGTTGTCGATGCTGTTCTGGTACGCCACGTCGTCCGGGCCGCCGTTCACCAGGAGCGTCGGGGTGTGCAGGCCGGCGAGGCGGTCGCGCCCGAAGCCGCCGAAGAAGGGGTCGGGGAGGTACCCGGTGTTGAAGCCGGCGACCGCGTCGATCATCGGGTCGGTTCCGGCGGCGAGGGCCTCGACGCCGCCGCAGCTGTGCCCGAGCACGCCGACGCGGGTCGTGTCGGCGCGTCCGTCGAACTGCTTGCGGGCCTGCTTCGACTCGGTGGCCCAGTGGGCGGCGGCGAGCAGCGCCTCCGGGTGCGCGGTGGTCTGCTCAGGGGTGCTCGGGACGGGGAAGTCGGCCACGCCGCCGTTGGCCACCACGATGTATCCCTGCGAAGCCAGGCCGGTGAGGAAGGTGATGCCTTCGAGGTTGCTCGCCGCGCAGGCGCCGTTGCCGTAGACGATCACGGGGAGGCTGTTCTTGCGCAGCTTCTTCAGGTCGGCGGGACGGTAGACGGTGTGGCCCGGGAGGCCGTCGGCGGCCTCCCGGACGGTGGGCAGGATGGCCGGAGCCGGGGCCGCCGGTGGTTCGGGCGGTGGCGGGTTCTCGGGGGACGAGGCCGTCGCGGTGCCGGAGCCGGCCAGGACGACCGCTCCCAGGGTCGCCGCCAGCAGGATCCGGGCGGTCTTGAAGGGGGCCGACATGGGTGGTTGCCTCCACAATCGATGGGCGAAGCCGGCAAGAGGGTGCCGGAACGGGGGGTGGGACGAAGGGCGTGGCGGACGACCGCGGGCCGCCGGGGTCAGGTGCGGGGGACGAGGCGGAGCGGAGCGGACTTGGGGCCGAACTCGAGCCAGTTGAACATCTCCACCTCGCCATCCGGTTCGACCCGATCAGTGCCCGCGAGCAGCTCTCCGAGCGCGGCGGCCAGCTCCATGCGGGCCATCGCCGCGCCCGGGCAGCGGTGCGCGCCGCGGCCGAAGGCGAGGTGGCGGTTGGGCCGCCGGTCGAGGTCGAGCCGGTCGGCGTCGTCGAAGACCGTCTCGTCCCTGTTGGCCGAGGGGAAGATCATCGCGATCGGCTCTCCTGCGCGTACCGTCCGTCCGCCCAGCTCGACGTCGCGGAGTGCGGTGCGGGCGAACACGCGGTACGGGGCGTACAGCCGCAAGAGCTCCTCCATGGCCGCCGGCAGCAGGGTGGGGTCGGCGCGCAGCCGGTCCTGGAGCCCGGGGTCGCGGGACAGGTGGACGGCGGCGCTGCCGAGCACGGCGTGCGGCGCGCCGATGCCGGCCACGACGGTCTGCCGTACGGTGGCCACGACCAGGTCGGGCGGGATCGGCCGCTCGGGGTCACCGGACGCCTCCAGCAGGCTGGACACCAGGTCCTCGTCCGGGTCCTTGGGGTCGGCGCGGCGGTCCGCGACGATGGTGCGGGCGATGGCGTACAGCTCCTCGCTGGCCGTCATGATCCGGGCCCGGTCCATCTCCTGGATGGCGAAGCTGTACGCGACGCCGATCCGGCGGATCTCCAGCACCTGCTCGACCGGCAGGCCGAGGAAGATCGCGAAGCACTGCGCCGCGTACGGCAGCGCGAACTCCTTGGCGTAGTCGCCGCCGCCGCGCGCCAGCAGCGGTTCCAGCAGTTCGCGGGCCGCCTGGGCGAAGGCCGGTTCAAGGCGCCTGAGCACGGCGCGGCGCAGCACCCGGTCCATGGGGGCGCGGTAGATCCCGTGCTCGGGCGGGTCGTAGTGCAGCGGCGGCCGGCGCTGGGTGCGCGGCACGTGCGGGACGACGTTCTGCGTGGCGGTGCTGAACGTCGCGCTGTCGCGGGCAACGCGCACGACGTCCGCGTAGCGGGTGGCCGCCCAGAAGCCGCCGAAGGCGTCGCTCCACGGCACGGGGCAGCGTCGCCGCAGGTCGGCGTAGACGCCGTGGGAGCTGTCGAAGGTCTCGGGCGCGGTGGGGTCCCAGTCCGGGGCGCGCTGAGGACCCGCGGTCGAGGCGTGCTCGGGGGCCGCTGCGCGGTGCCGGTCGGAGGCGGGCGCAGGACCCGCGGTCGAGGCGCGTTCGGGGCCCGCGGGGGTGGTCATGGTGAGGTCCCTTCGTCATGGGCTCGTCCGGGGGCGGTCACAGCAGGTGGCGGCGGGCGGTGCGGGCGAGGGTCTCGATGGCGTACACGACGACGGCGATCGCGATGATGATCGCGGCGGTGGTGTCGTAGCGGAGGGTGGCGATCGACTCCTGCATGAGGTAGCCGATGCCGCCCGCGCCCACGATGCCGAGCACGACGGACTCGCGCAGCGCCAGGTCGGCGACGAACAGGCCGTTGCCGGTGAAGGCGGGCACGAACTGCGGCCACGTCCCGGCGGTGAACGCCTGCCACCGGCCGGCCCCGACCGAGGTCAGCGCCTCGCGTGGCAGGGGGTCGAGCTGTTCCAGGGAGTCGGTGAAGAACTTGGCTGCCAGTGCCGTGGAGGAGATCCACAGGGCCAGGAAGCCGGCGAACGGTCCCAGGCCCAGCGCGGCCACGAAGAGCAGCGCGTACACGAGGTCGGGGATGCCTCTGACCACCACGAGCAGCACCCTGAGTGCGGCGGCCAGCGGGCGCCAGGGGGCGGTGCCGGTGGCGGTGAGCAGGGCCGCCACCAGGCCGCACGCGGTGCCGGCCGCTGCCGCGCCGAGCGCCATGAGCAGGCTCTCCAGGACCGCCATGAGCAGGTCGGCGGAGAAGGCGGGCGGCCACATCCCGGTGAGGACGCTCTGCAGGTTGGGCCAGGCGCTGGACAGCCGCCCGGGGTCGGGGCTGAGGGACCACAGCGACGCCAGGAAGATCACGCCGGTGCTGGTCGCGCCGGCCACCCGCAGCACGCGGGCGCGGTCCCAGCCGACGTCGTACGGGGTCCGGCCGGCGGGCAGCGCCGTGCCCTCCGCCTTCCCGCTGGTTCGGCCGCGCAGGGCCACCGACAGCAGTTCGAGCATCAGGACGAGGGCGACGATCACGCAGATGATGCCGGCCGCGCGGTGGTAGTTGAGGCTGCCGAGCGCGGTCTGCAGCGCCACGCCGATGCCGCCCGCGCCGACGATGCCGAGCACGGCGGAGGCCCTGATGTTGATGTCGAGCCGGTACAGCACGATGGCGACCAGCGCAGGGAACACGCGGGGCAGCACGGTGGCGGCGGCCACCTGCGCCTCGCGGGCGCCGCACGCGCGGGCCGCCTCGGCGGGTGCGGGGTCGGCCTCCTCGATGGCGTCGGCGAGCAGTTTCGCGATCATGCCGACGGAGTGCACGGCGACGGCCAGCGCGCCCGCCAGCGGGCCGAGGCCGAAGATCCGCACGAACAGGATCGCGAACGCCAGCGTCGGCACGGCCCTGCTCAGCACGATCACCGCCTGAGCGACCGGCCGCAGCCACGGGGTTCCCCGGTGGGTACGTGCGGCGATGAACGCCAACGGCACCGACGCCAACGTGGCGAGCCCGGTCCCGGCCACCGCGATGAGCAACGTCTCGACGATCATCGCGGCGACGTCCGCGGCGGCGGGCAGACTGGGCGGCCACATGCGCCCCAGCAGTCGCGCGGTGTCATCAAGCCCGGCGGCGAGCGTGACCGGCGACAACCCGATCCACCAGAACGCCACCCAGGCGACGGCCACCGCCGACGCGAGCAACCCACCCGCCACGAGCCCCCGGACACTCACGGGCGGCCGGAGGGGGCCGGGATCCTTGGGGGTGAGAGAAGGTGGGGCGGAGGCGGCGCCGGCCTTCGCGCTCACCTGCCCGGACGGCGCCGATACGTCAGGCATCGTGCTCACCTGCCGGGGTGTAGATCTCGTGGAGGCGGGCTGGGGTGAGGGTGGTGGCGGGTTCGTTCAGGATCAGGTGGCCGTTCCGGAGGGCCACGATCTGGTCGGCGGTGGTGAGGGCGAGTTCTACCTGGTGCAGGCTGCACAGCACCGAGATGCCGTCCTCGGTGCTGATGCGCTTGAGGGTGTCGAGGACGAGGACGCTGGCGGCCGGGTCGAGGGAGGCGACCGGTTCGTCGGCGAGGATCAGTTCGGGGCTCTGCAGCAGGGTGCGGGCCACCGCGACGCGCTGCTGCTGGCCGCCGGAGAGCGTGTCGCAGCGCTGGAAGCGCTGGTCGGCCAGGCCGACGCGGTCGAGTTGCTCGACGGCGCGGACGCGCAGGGCACGCGGGTAGCTCATCACCCCGTAGCGGGGCAGGCGCAGCGTGGCGAGAGCGCCCATCAGGACGTTCTCCATGGCGGACAGGCGTCCGACGAGGCCGAACTGCTGGAAGACGAACCCGACCCTGGCTCGCAGGGCGCGCAGGCGGCTGCGGGAGCAGGCGGCCGGGTTCTCCCCCAGTGTGCTGACGGTGCCGCGGTCCGGCAGGTGCATGCCGTTGGCCAGCCGCAGCAGGGTGGACTTTCCGGCTCCCGAGGGGCCGGTCAGCGCGACGAAGCGGCCGCGCGGCACCTCAAGGGAGACGCCGTCGAGGACGGTGACGCCGTTGAAGCTCTTCCCGACGCCCGACAGCCGCAGGACGGGCTCGCCCTCCACCAGGCCGCCACCAGGGCTGCTCGCCGAGCCGGTCTCAGGGCTGTTCACAGAGATTCGCTCAGCCACCGGACGTGCACACCTCGGCCTTGGTGATCTCGCAGATGCGGGTGATCGGCTCGTACGTCGCGTCCGTGGCCTTGACGAACGTCCACGCGGTGGAGGTGCCGAGAGTGCAGGCGGAGGCGCCGGCGTGCTGTCCCCAGGTCTTCGGGCCCTTGATCTCGCTGCCCTTGCACAGCCCGGCCGAGGCGGCGCCGGTGGCGGTGAGGCCGGTGACAGCGGCGGCGATCTTGTCGCGCATGTCCTGCGGCAGCCAGGTGCCGGCGACGATCGGCGGGCCGGGGATGAGGGGCGAGGTCCACACCTTGGTCACCTGGCCGGGCTTGAGCTGGCCGCGGGCGGGCAGCAGCTGGTCGATGAAGACGTCGCCGACGAAGGCGATGTCGCAGTCGCCCGCCAGCAGCGAGGCGACGGCGGTGTCGTGACCGTGGGTGAACACGGTCTTGACGTCCTTGTCCACGTCCACGCCGGCTTCGCGCAGCGAGGCGAGGGGCTGCAGGTATCCGGTGGTGGAGCCGGGGTCGGTGAAGCAGACGTCCTTGCCGGCGACGTCCTTGAGCGAGGCGATGCCGCTCTCGTCGCCGCGGGTGACGCCGTAGGCGTAGGCGCCGGGCTCGCCGTCGGGTGCGGCGATCGGGACGGCGACGGGCTCGACGTCGGCGCGGGTGCGGGCCAGGTAGTAGCTGAAGGCGCCGTAGACGGCGACGTCCACCCGCTTGGCGACCTGCGCCTCGACGACGGCCGCGTTGCTGGTGACGGCCTGGAAGCGCACCGGGATGCCGAGCTCCTTGCCGAGCGCGGAGATGATCGGGGCGAACGACGCCTCCAGGTTGTCGCTCTGCTCCGACGGGATGGCGGCGAAGACCAGCTCGGTGGGCCGGCCGCCGTCGCCGGACGCGCTGCGGGTGCTTCCGGGGCCGGCGCCGCAGGCGGGCAGGAGTGCGATCGCGGCACATGCCGCGACGGCGCCCAGAGCTGACTTGCGGAACATCGAGGCTCCTCACATGCAGGTGGTCGGGCCAAAGTAAGCAGCACCGGCACCATTGTCAACACTTATATGACGACCGTAGGATTTGTGTCTAATAACATCGGCGGCTCATTTCGGACGAGCGTCCAGCGATGTGTTGTCTTTCTTGCGTTGGCAGCTTCCCACCCTTGGAGGCGGACATCAATCCCCGTACAGTGATCAAACGGGCATCTCGCGCCATGGCCGTGGCCTCGGTCGCGGCAACCGCGCTCGCCCTCACGCCACCGGCGTCGGCCGAGACGGGTGCGCTCAGCCTCTCCGGCGTGCACCCGAGCGGCGCCACGTACGCCATCGAGGTCCCGCGCGGCTGGAACGGCACCGTGCTGACGTTCACCCCCGGCTACGGTCAGGGCGCCGGCCCGGACCACCTGCCGGCCGGCCTCGGCGGCGACGCCGCCTCGCGCGCGTGGCTGCTGGCCCACGGCTACGCGCTCGCCGGCTCCCGGCCCTACGGGGACGGCTGGGCCGTCGAGGAGACGCTCAAAGCCTCGGCCGACACCTTGGCGACGTTCGCCGAGAAGGCCGGCGACCCGGCCATCACCCTGGCATGGGGCGCCTCGATGGGCGGCGCCATCGCGGCCGGACTGGCCGAGCTCCGGCCCGACCTGATCGACGGCGCGCTGCCGTACTGCGCCTCGGTCGCCGGCCCTGTGGCGATGCTCAACCAGTCGCTGGACGCGGCATTCGCGTTCAAGACCCTGCTCGCGCCGGGCGAGGACGCGATCAAGCTCGTCCGCCTGGCCTCGGCGGAGGAGGAGGCGCGCAGCACCACGGCCGCCCGCACCATCCTGGACGCCGCCCAGCAGAGCGCGGCCGGCCGGGCCCGCATCGCGCTGGCGGCGTCCTTCGCCCAGGTCTCGACCTGGTCGGCGCCCGGCACCGATGAGCCCGCGCCCCGCGACTGGGAGGCTCAGCAGGCCCAGGAGTACGCGGCGTTCATGCCGACCGTCTTCTCCCCCCGACATCCGCTGGAGCAGCGGGCGGGCGGGAACTTCTCCTGGAACACCGGCGTGGACTACCGCAGGCAGCTGCGCGAGTCGGGGCGCCTGCAGCAGGTGCGCGCCCTCTACGACCGCGCGGGCCTGAGCCTGGACGCCGACCTCGCGGCCCTGGCCAAGGCGCCCCGCGTGGCCGCCGACCCGGCCGCCGTCGCGTACATGGAGGACTACTTCACCCCGCGCGGCCGGCTCGGCGTCCCCGTCCTGACGATGCACGAGCGCGGCGACAACTACCCCACCGTCACCCAGGCCCGCGCGTACGCCGACGTGGTCCGGCACGCCGGGAAGAACCCGCTGCTGCGGCAGGCGTTCGTGGACCGGCCCGGCCACTGCCGCTACACCGGGGCCGAGTTCGTCGCCGCCGTCCTGACGTTGCGCGACCGGGTGGCCACCGGGCGGTGGGCGGACACCGGCGCGCACCGGCTCAACCGGCTGGCCGCCGCCTACCCGGACCTGGGCACGGCGGAGTTCACCGCCCATCATCCGGGGCGTTTCCTGCGCCCGCACGTGCCGCGGTGAAGGGGGTGCGCGTCATCGGTGAGGACGTAGGATTCACGCAAGCCGGGCCCGGCGAGCCCTCCCGTGGCCGGGACGGCCGTCCCGGCCGAGGAGTCTGACGATGGGGGGACACCTGGTGGCCGCGTCGCCGGAGCCCGGATCCCTGCCCGGATCCCTGCCCAGAGCCCGCCAGGGCGCCGAGCCCCAGCGCCTGCTGACCACGCTGCTCGGCGACTACTGGTTCTGGCGGCAGGAGCACATCCCGTCGGCGGCGCTGGTGCGGCTGCTGGAGGAGTTCGGCATCACTCCGGCGGGCGCCCGCGCCGCCCTGCGGCGGGTCACCTCGCGCGGGCTGCTGACCAGCTCCCGCAACGGCCGCACGACCGCGTACGGGCTGCCGCCCAGGGCGCACGACGTGATCGTGGCGCACATGCGGCGGCTGCTGACGTTCGGCGCGGCCACGCCGCTGTGGGACGGGCGGTGGACGGTCGTCACGTTCTCGGTGCCCGAGGACCAGCGCGACGTCCGCCGTCTGCTGCGCGACGGGCTGCGCCTGCTGCACTTCGGCATGGTGTTCGACGCGGTGTGGGTGTCGCCGCACGACCGGGCGGAGGACGCCGTCGCGCTGCTGGGCAGGCTGGGCGTGCGCGGGGCCGCGGTGTTCCGTGCCCGTGAGGTCGCCGGCGGCGAGCTCGAGCCGGTGCTGGAGCGGGCCTTCGACGTGGGCGCGCTGCGCGAGCGCTACGCGCGCTTCATCGAGGCCCACCGGCCGGTCGCCGAGCGGCTGGCCGGCTCGAGCCCGGCGCCCGCCGAGGCGCTGCGGCTGCGTACGGCGATCATGACGGACTGGCGGGTGTTCCCCGCGCTCGACCCCGACCTGCCCGCCGAACTGCTGCCCGCGGGCTGGCCGCGCGACGAGGCCAGGCGGCTGTGCGTGCACATCTACGACTCCCTGGGCAAGCCGGCGGAGGAGCGGTTCCGCGAGATCCTCGCCGGGTTCGACCCCGCTCTGGCCGGCCTGGCGGCGCATCACACCTTCGCTCAGGTGTCCGCCCTGGAGTCGCCGGCGGCCCACCGCCGCACGACCTTCGACGAGACGACCGACCGGGCTCGCCTCGACCTCCTCACCGACGGCTGACCGCATCACAAAGCATGACAGCATGGCAACGACCGCACGCGTAAACGTTGTCAATATACTCGGGATGTGAATGACCGGAAACTGGCCGAAGCTGTAGACGTCGACTTTCCGCGCTACCAGGTGGGCGCGCCCCCGCAGCACCTGATCACCACGTTGCTCGGCGACTACTGGATCAGCCGGCCCGAGCAGCTGCCCTCGGCGGCGCTGGTGCGGCTGACCGAGGAGTTCGGCGTCTCGCCCGTGGCCGCGCGGGCCGCGCTGAGCCGCCTGACCAAGCGGGACCTGCTGGTGTCGTCGAAGTCGGGGCGGCGCACCTACTACCGGCTGACCGACCAGGCCGCCGCGGTGCTGCAGGAGGGCCGCCAGCGGATCATGTCGTTCGGCCTGGAGCAGGGGGCCTGGGACGGCAGGTGGGTGATGGCCGCCTTCTCCATCTCCGAGGAGCAGCGCGACCTGCGCCACACGCTGCGGGCGCGCCTGCGCTGGCTGGGCTTCGCCCCGCTCTACGACGGGCTGTGGGTCTCGCCCAGGGCCGACGCCGACAGCGCGGCGGCGGTGCTGAGCGAGCTGGAGATCCCCATGGCGACGGTCTTCCGCGCCGAGGCGCTCGACCTGCCCGGCATGCGGGCGCCGCAGGAGGCGTGGGACTTCGAGCAGCTGCGCCGCACGTACGAGGGGTTCGTCGCCCAGTACGCGCCCCTCCTCGACCGCGTGCGCAAGGGCACCGTCGGCGCGTCGGAGGCGCTGGTGGCCCGCTCGGGGATCATGGACACCTGGCGGACGTTCCCCAACCACGACCCCGACCTGCCCGCCGAGCTGCTGCCCGCGGACTGGCCGCGCGCGGCGGCGCGCAAGCTCTTCGTCGAGATCTACGACACCCTCGGGCCGCTCGCCGAGTTCCGCGTCAGGCAGATCGTCGCGGAGTTCGACCCGGCGCTGGCCGGCCTGGTCTCCCACCACGGGACCGGCTCCATCCTCACCCCCTCCTGACCGTCCCCGCCGCACAGTGGGCCCTTGACAGGTGTGCACCCTGAGATGTGACACTTGCCCCAACGACCGCAAAACTAACTGCATCATTAGCCGGTCGCGGAAGGACCACCATGAGACTGTCCAGGACCATGCTCGCGGGCGCGGCGGCCGTGACGCTCGCCTCCGCCTCGGCGTGCGGCGGAGGCGGCGGCGAGCCGCAGCGGCCGGCCGGCGCGACGGCTCTGTACGACGCCCTGCCCGATGCCGTGAAGGAGGCGGGCGTCATCCGATTTGCCGGTGATTCGCATCCGCCCTACCGGATCGTCGCCAACGACGGCAAGACCGTCACCGGCATCGACAAGGAGCTGCAGGACGCGCTCGGCAAGGTGCTGGGAGTCCGCACCGAGATCTCGATCGTCAACGGGCTTCCCGCGGCGCTGTCCGGCATGCTGGCCTCCCGCTACGACGCCTTCAACGGCCCGGTCAAGGACACCGCCGAGCGCGAGAAGCAGTTCGACGCGATCGTGTGGATGGTCACCAGGACCTCCTACCTGATCCCCAAGTCCGGGTCGGCGGCCATCAAGAGCTCGGCGGACCTGTGCGGCAAGCGCGTCGCGGGCACCGCGGGCAGCATCGTGGAGGACCAGGCCAAGCGCCTGACCGACTGGTGCGCCAAGCAGGGCAAGCCGAAGATCGAGTTCATCGGCCTCGCCGACACCAACGGCACCATCCTCGCCGCCCGGTCGGGCCGCGCCGACGCCGCGGGCATGACCGAGAGCGCCGCGCTCGACGTGCTGGGCAAGGAGAAGGACGCCTTCACCTACGTCACCCAGACCGACGAGCAGGGCGCCGGCGTCGACCAGCTGGCGATGCTGGTGCCCAAGTCGAGCGGACTCGGCCCGGTCATGCTCGACGCGTTCAAGGAGATCTTCAAGAACGGCGAGTACAAGAAGATCATGGACAAGTACGGGCTCCAGAACGTCGCCGTCGAGGAGCCCGCGCTGAACACGGCGGGCGCGCAGTGAGCTTCGCCCCCGCAGAAGCCGGCATGGACGCCCCCATGGACGCCCGCGTGGACATCGCGTCCGCCCGGCCCCGCGTCCGCCCCCTGCGCTGGGTGGCCGGAGCCGTGCTGCTCGTGCTGGCCGCGCAGTTCGTCTGGTTCCTGCTCACCAACCCGCGCTTCGAGTGGGCGGTGGCCGGCAGCTACCTCTTCGACCCGAACATCCTGCGCGGCCTCGGCATGTCGCTGCTGCTCACCGTCATCGGCATGACGCTGGGCAGCCTCCTCGGGGTGCTGCTCGCGGCCGGCCGGTTGAGCGGGTTCAAGCCGGTGGTCTGGGCCTGCGGGATCTACGTGGCGGTGTTCCGCGGGATCCCGCCGCTGGTGCAGCTGATCTTCTGGTTCAACCTCGGCTACCTGCTGCCGCGCATCTCGCTGGGCATCCCGTTCGGGCCGACGTTCGTCTCGTGGCCGACCAACTCCGTGATCAGCTCGCTCACCGCCGCGATCATCGGGCTCACCCTGCACGAGGCCGCGTACATGGCGGAGATCGTCAGGGCGGGCATCCTGGCCGTGGACCACGGGCAGCGTGACGCGGCCCGCGCGATGGGGTTCACCGCCGGGCAGGGGTTCGTCAAGGTCGTGCTGCCCCAGGCGATGCGGGTGATCGTGCCGCCCACCGGCAGCCAGTTCATCAGCCTGCTCAAGGGCACCTCGCTGGTCAGCGTGATCGCGATGGCCGACCTGCTCTACTCCGTGCAGGTGATCTACAACAGGACGTACGAGATCGTGCCGCTGCTGATCGTGGCCTGCGCCTGGTATCTCGCGGTGGTCACCGTGCTCTCGCTCGGCCAGCGACGCCTGGAGCGGCACTTCGGGAAGGGGCAGCGGTGAGCGACACGCCGGTCCTGCACGTCCGTGACGTGCGCAAGCGGTTCGGCGGCCACGCGGCGCTCGACGGGGTGAGCCTCGACGTGCACGAGGGCGAGGTGGTCACCGTCATCGGCCCGTCCGGGTCGGGCAAGTCCACGCTGGTGCGCTGCGTCCACCAGCTGGAGAGCATCGACGGCGGGGCGATGTACCTCGACGGGGAGCTGCTCGGCTACGAGAGGCACCGGGGCCACCTGCGCCCGCTGCCGGACCGCAGGGTGGCCGCCCAGCGCAGCCGCATGGGCATGGTCTTCCAGCAGTTCAACCTGTTCGGCCACTGGAGCGTGCTGCGCAACGTGGTCGAGGCGCAGGTGGCGGTGCACGGCCGCGACCCCGGGCAGGCGCGCGCGGAGGCGCTGCGGCTGCTGGAGCGGGTGGGGCTGGCCGGCAAGGCGGACGCCCATCCCCGGATGCTCTCCGGCGGACAGCAGCAGCGCGTCGCCATCGCCAGGGCCCTGGCCACGAACCCGCGGATCATGCTGTTCGACGAGCCGACCAGCGCCCTGGACCCCGAGCTGGTGGACGAGGTGCTGAGCGTCGTCCGCGACCTGGCGCGCGGCGGCATGACCATGATCATCGTGACGCACGAGATGAGCTTCGCCCGCGAGGTGGCCGACCGCTGCGTCTTCATGGAGGAGGGCCGCGTGGCCGCGACCGGCACGCCGAAGGAGATCTTCGACGCCCCCTCCTCGCCCCGCCTGCGCAGCTTCCTGTCGCGCTTCACCGGCCAGGCCGGAAAGACCCCTGTAGAGGAGAGCACGTCTTGAGTCTCACGGTGATGGCCGTCGGCGACCTGGTCGTCGACGAGCCCGATCCCGCGTCCTTCTTCGTCCCCGCCCGGGAGACGCTGAGCCGGGGCGGCGTGGTGATCGGCCACGTGGAGGTGCCGCACAGCACGTCCACCGCCCAGGTCAGCACCGACGTGCCGGCGCCGCCCGCCGACCCCGCCGCGCTGCGCGCGGTCGCCGAGGCCGGTTTCCACGTGGTGACGCTCGCGGGCAACCACGTCTACGACGTCGGCGACCAGGGCGTGGCCGACACCATCACGTACGCGACCGAGGCCGGGATGGCCACCGCAGGCGCCGGCATGACGCTAGCCGAGGCCCGCCGTCCCGCGATCGTGACCCGCGACGGGCTGCGGGTCGGCGTGCTGAGCTACAACTGCGTCGGCCCCCGCGAGTCGTGGGCGACCAGCCGCAAGCCGGGCTGCGCGTACGTCAAGGTGCTCACCCACTACGAGCTCGACCACGCCAGCCCCGGCGGCCCGCCCGAGATCTACACCTTCGCCGACCCGGCGGGGCTGGAGCGGATGGCGGCCGACGTCGAGGCCCTGGCGGGCGAGGCCGACGTGGTGCTGGTGTCGCTGCACAAGGGCGTCGGGCACACGCCGGCGGTGCTCGCGATGTACGAGCGGCCGGTCGCGCACGCCGCGATCGACGCGGGCGCGCAGGCCGTGTTCGCGCACCACGCCCACATCATGCGGGGCGTCGAGATGTACCGAGGTAAGCCGATCTATCACGGGCTGGGCAACTTCGTGACCGTCACCCACGCGCTGACACCCGCGTCGGGCGACGAGGGCGAGCGGGCCGAATGGGCGCGCCGCCGGGTCGAGCTCTACGGCTTCGCCCCCGACCCGGACATGCCGTACTACCCGTTCCATCCGGAGAGCCGCAACACCGCGATCGCGCTGTGCCGCTTCGACCGCGACGGCCTGGTCTCGGCCGGTCTGGTGCCGTGCTGGATCGACGACGCGGGCCGCCCGGTGCCGCTCGGCGACGACGCGCAGGGCCGCAAGGTGGTGGCCTACATCGAGCGCATCACGCGGCAGGCGGGCCTGAAGACGGAGTTCCGCTGGGAGGGTGACGAGGTGGTGCTGCATGGCTGAGCGCCCGCTGGCCGGCCGTACGGTGATCGATCTGACCACCGCGCTGTCCGGCCCGTACGCGACCCTGCTGCTGGCCGGGCTCGGCGCCCGCGTCATCAAGGTGGAGAACCCGCTGACCGGCGGCGACAGCTCCCGCAACAACGCCCCCTACCTCGGCGCGGGCGGGCTGTCGCTGGCCCGCGGCGCGGAGGACGACATGTCGGTGTCGATGCTCCTGCGCGGCCGCAACAAGCAGAGCGTCACGCTCAACCTCAAGCATCCCCAGGCGCGGGACGTGCTGGGCAGGCTGGTCAAGGTCTCCGACATCATGATCGACAACTACAGCGCGGGCGTGACGGCGCGGCTCGGCATCGATCACGACTGGGCCGGCGCGATCAACCCGCGCATCGTGTGCACGTCGATCAGCGGCTTCGGCGGGCAGGGCGGCCCCGGCTCCGGCAAGGCGATGGACACCATCATCCAGGCGCTGAGCGGCGTGATGATGACCGCGGGCGCGCCCGGCGAGCCGCCGGTCCGCTTCGGGCTGCCGGTGGGCGACCTGGTCGCGCCGCTGTACGCGGTGATCGGCACGCTGGCCGCGGTCCTGCGGGCCGACGCGACGGGCCAGGGCCAGCACGTGGACGTGTCCATGCTCGGGGCGCTCACCTCACTGGTGGCGTGCGAGCCGTTCGACGCCTACGAGAAGCTGGGCCTGCCCATGCGGACGGGGGCGACCGTGCCCAGGCTGGCGCCGTTCGGCACGTTCAGGGCCGCGGACGGCTGGTTCGCCTTGTGCGGGCCCACCGACGCCTTCGCGCGCGGCCTGTTCACCGCGATGGGCCGCGACGACCTGGCCGCCGACCCGCGCTTCGCCACCCGCGACGCGCGAGTGGCCAACGCCGGGGAGCTGCACGAGCTGGTGGGCGCGTGGGCGGCGGACCGCCCGCTCGCCGAGGTCCTCGACCTGCTGGCGCGGCACGGGGTGCCGGCCGCCGAGGTGCGCGAGCCGGGCGACGCCGTACGCGACCCGCTGGTGCTGGAGCGCGAGGAGGTCGTGCCGCTGACGCATCCCCGGCACGGCGACCCCGGCGACCTGTACGGCACGGGTGTGCCGATCCGCTTCTCCGGCTCGGAGGCGGCGCTCGACCGGCCGGCGCCGGGGCTCGGCGAGCACAACGACGAGATCTACGGCGGGCTGCTCGGCTACTCGGCCGAGGAGCTGAAGACGCTGGCCGACGAAGGGGTGATCTGACGTGGGCGGCGCACTGGCCGCGCTTGAGGAGGCGTACGCCCGCCGCACCCGGCAGGGCCCTGCCGTCGGTTACGTCGGCGCTGACGTACCGGTCGAGCTGCTGACCGCCGCCGGGCTGCGCGCGATCCGGCTCACCGGCGACCCGGAGTCCGGCTCGGAGCCCGGCGACCGCTTTCTGGGGCGCGGGGTGGACCCGGCGGCCCGCTCGGTGCTCACCCGGCTGCTCGACGGCGCCTTCGGCGACCTGGACCGGGTGGTCGTCAGCCACGACTGCGAGGCGTCGCTGCGGCTGTTCTACGCGCTGCGGGAGCTGCGCCGCGTGGAGCCGGGCCGGGGGCTGCCCGAGGCGTACCTGGTGGACCTGCTGCACCTGCCGCACCGCACGACCGCCCGCTACAACCGGCGCAGGGTCGGCGAGTTCGCCGCCCGCCTGGAGGCGTGGACCGGCCGCAGGCTCGACCTCGCCGGGGCGGTGGCGGCACACGACGAGCGGCGCCGGCTGCTGGCCGCCGTCGCCGAGCTGCGCAGGGTCGTGCCCGCCCGGCTCACCGGGCGGCAGTTCCTCGCGGCGGCGAACGCCGCCCTGCCGGTGACCGAGCACATCGCGCTGCTGGCCAGGCTGCTGTCGGAGGCGGACCGGCTCGACGAGCACACCGGGCGGCGGGTCTTCCTGAGCGGCAGCGCCCACGACACGCCGCACGTGTACGAGGCCATCGAGGCCGAGGGCCACGTGATCGTCGGCGAGGACCACTCCTTCGGCGACCTCGCCGTCACCGGCCCGGTGGGCACGGCGAGCCTCGACGCGCTGGCCGAGCATTACCATCGCGGCACCCTGACCGCGCACCGGGCCACGCCGGGCGCGCGGGCCGCGTACGCGGCGGCGGCCGTCCGCCGCTGCCGGGCCGAACTGTTCGTCTCCTACTGCCGCGAGTCCGACGAGGCACCGGCGTGGGACTTCCCCGCGCAGCGCGCGGCCCTGGACATCCCGGCCGTGCTGCTCGAACACCAGGAGTACGGGCGCGCCGACCTGGCCGCCCTGCGGAAGGAACCTGCATGCCCGAAGTGAGCTCACGCAGCGTGAAGTCCCTCGCCACGGCGGCGGAGGCGGGCAGGCACCAGCGCGAATGGTTCGCCGAGCTGCGCCGCCGGGTCGCCGCCGGCGAGCCGTTCGCGCTGCTCAACGCGGACGTCCCGCACGAGATCTTCCGCACGATGGACATCCCGTACGCGGTCGGCCAGTGGTGGGCGTCCCTGGTGACCGCCAAGCAGCGCTCGGGGCACTACCTCGACCTCGTACGGCAGCGCGGCTACCCCGACTACTCCGAGCAGTACAACGCGGTCACCCTCGGCTCCGCGTTCGACCCCGACCCCGATGCGGGCCCGTGGGGCGGCCTGCCGAAACCGGACATCATCGTCGGCGACGCCACCGGCGACGTCACCCGCAAGATCTTCGACGTCTGGGGGCACGAGCCGGGCGTCACCTTCTTCCCCCTGGAGAGCGCGGCCGAGAACGAGGTGCCGGTCAACTGGTGGGAGCTGATGCCGCACCGGTGGGAGGAGGCCGTCGGCCCGGCCCGGCTCGACCTGCTCACCGCGGAGCTGGAGAACCTCGTCAGGTTCCTGGAGACGACCACCGGCAGGCGGTTCGACGAGTCCCGCTTCCGCCAGGTGATGGCCCTGGTCAACGAGCAGGAGGAGTGGAACAGGAAGGCCCGCGACCTCATCGCCCGCGCCCGCCCGGCGCCGCTCGGCGTGGTGGACAGCATCCCCAGCGTCATGCTGCCGCAGTGGCACCGCGGCACCGAGTGGGCCCGCGACCTCGCCAAGAGCTTCTACGAGGAGGTGCGCGAACGCGTGGACGCGGGCGTCGGCGCCTGCGAGAAGGAGCGGGCCAGGCTGATGTGGATCGGCCGCGGCCTCTGGTACGACATGGGCTTCTACCAGCGCTTCCAGGAGGAGTACGGCGCGGTCTTCGTCTGGTCGATGTACCTCGCCATCGCCGCCGACGGCTACATCCGCTACGGCGACGACCCCATGCGGGCGCTGGCGGCGCGCTTCGCCGCGTTCGGCGACCAGCTCTACACGCCGCCGTGGTCGAGCGAGTGGTACGTCAAGGAGGCCCGCCTGCACGGCATCGACGGCGTCGTGCACCTGGTCTCCGACGACCCCAGGGGCAGCTACTTCACGGCCAGGGCGCTGGAGTCGGCCGGGTTCCCGGTGATCGAGGTGCACGCCGACAACGTCGACACCCGCACCTTCGGCGGCGACGTGGCCGAACAGGTCGGTCAGTGGCTGGAGACCGTGGTCCTGCCGCGCTCGGGGTCGTCGGACGTCTCGACGATCTCCGAGGCGAGCGTCGCCGCGGGCGGCTCATAGACGCGGGCCAGCCGGTGGAAGACCTGCTCGGCGCGGATCGCCGGCCAGCCGGGCGGCAGGTGCTCGGCCGGAAGGTGCGGGTCCTGCCGGATGAGCTGCAGCCAGTCGGTGTGCAGGAGGAGCTGGCGGGCGAGATCGTCGGCCGCCTCGGGCGCCGGGTGCTCGGTGTCCCAGCGGTCGAGGAAGGCGCGGTAGCGGCCGGCGATCTCGTCGATGGCGAACGCCTTGCGCACGATGTCGGCCGACTCCGTGGGGCCGAGCGCCCTGGCCTGCAGCACGGTGACGTGGTCGGAGACCCGCAGGTCGCTCGCCTCGAGGGAGGCGAGGATGCCGTGCACGTCCTTGGTGCCCGGCGCGATCCACAGGCCGCTCTGCAGCAGGCCGAAGCCGGCCCAGATGAGCTGGGAGCGCAGGTCGTGCCGGGTGGAGCTGTCGGGCAGCGAGAACCCGACGAGGGTCCAGGTGCCGTCCCACGCGCGGTTGACCGCGCCGGTCTCCCAGACGCGCCGGCGCCCGTCCTCCAGCACCTCCTCCGCGCGGTCGGTGAGCCCGAAGTACGTCTTGCGCCCCCTGCGGTGGCGGGCCAGCAGGCCGCGCTTGGCCATGCGGGCCAGCGTGGACCTGACCGCCTCCTCGGAGACGCCGAGCCGGGCGAACACCTCGATGAGGCTGCCCGAGTAGACGGCCGTGCCCTGGCCCAGGACGTAGATGCCCAGGAAGCTGAGCAGCAGGGACTGCGGCCGCGCGGCCGCCTGGCGGGAGTCGTTCCCCTCGGTACGCGTCACAGCACGAGCGTAGGCAGACCGCTAACGTTGGGCAAATCTTTGACGCCCGTCAGAACAGTGACATATATTCGCTTTCGTCCGCCTTATCACTTCAGGGGGAATCCCATGGATCTTTCCGGCAAGGTCGCCGTTGTCACAGGTGCGGGCCGCGGGCTCGGCCGCGCGTACGCCGAGGCGCTGGCCGCGGCCGGAGCGGCGGTGATCGTCAACGACGTGGACGCCGAAGCGGCGGCCCAGGTCGTCGCGGGCATCACCGGCAAGGGCGGCCGGGCCCGCGAGGTCGTCGCCCCGGTCGGCTCCGCCAAGGCGGCCGAGCAGCTGGTCGAGACCGCCGTCAGCGAGTTCGGCCGGCTGGACGTGATGGTGACCAACGCCGGCATCCTGCGCGACAAGGTGCTGTGGAAGATGTCGGACGACGACTTCGACGCCGTCATCGACGTGCACCTGCGCGGCACCTTCACCTGCGCGCGGGCCGCCGCCGTCAAGATGCGCGAGCAGGGCGAGGGCGGGCGGCTGATCCTCATCTCCTCCCCCGCCGGGCAGCGCGGCAACTTCGGCCAGACCAACTACGCCGCCGCCAAGGCCGGGATCGTGGCCATGGCCAGAACCTGGGCGATGGAGCTGGCCAGGGCGAACGTCACGGTCAACGCGGTCGTCCCGGTCGCGGCGACGGAGATGACCAAGACCATCCCCGCCTTCGCGCCCGTCATCGAGGAGGCCGAGCGGACCGGCGAGCCGTTCCCCGCCTGGCTGCGCAGGGACGAGGGCATGGGCACCGTCGAGGACGTCGCGGAGCTCATCGTCTTCCTCGCCTCGGACGCCTCCGCCGGGATCACCGGCCAGGCGATCGGGATCGGCGGCGACCGGCTCGCGCTGTGGTCGCACCCCGCCGAGAAGGCCGTCGCCTTCGCCGACGGAGGCTGGACGGCCGACGCCATCGCCGAGTCGTGGCAGGCCGGCGTCGGCGCCGAGCCCGAGACGTACGGGATCCCCGCTCCCAAGGCGCCCGCCGACTCCGGGCAGGATGCCTGAGATGGCGGCCATGGACGTCGCCGGCCTGGTCGCGATCGACGTGCACACCCACGCCGAGATCTCCAAGGACGGCCACCGCTCGCTCAGCCCCGAGCTGTTCGGCGCCTCGGAGGAGTACTTCAAGGCCCACGGCCACCGGCAGCCGACGATCGCCGAGACGGCCGCGTACTACCGGGAGCGGAAGATGGCGGCGGTGGTGTTCACCGTGGACGCCGAGCACGCCACCGGGCACCCGCGCATCGCGAACGAGGAGGTCGCCGAGGGCTGCGCCGAGCACGCCGACGTGCTGATCCCGTTCGCCAGCGTCGATCCCTGGAAGGGCAGGGCGGGGGTGCGCGAGGCGCGGCGGCTGGTCGACGACTACGGCGTGCGCGGCTTCAAGTTCCATCCCAGCATCCAGGGCTTCTCCCCCAACGACCCCATGGCCTACCCGCTGTACGAGGCCATCGAGGAGCTGGGCGTGCCCGCCCTGTTCCACACCGGGCAGACCGGCATCGGCGCGGGCGTGCCAGGCGGCGGCGGCATCCGGCTCAGGTACAGCAACCCGCTGCTGGTGGACGACGTGGCCGTGGACTTCCCCGAGCTGCGGATCATCCTCGCCCACCCCTCGTTCCCCTGGCAGGACGAGGCGCTCGCGGTCGCCACCCACAAGCCGTACGTCTACATCGACCTGTCCGGCTGGTCGCCGAAGTACTTCCCGCCGCAGCTCGTCAGGTACGCAAACTCGCTGCTGAAGGACAAGGTGCTCTTCGGCTCCGACTATCCCGTGATCACCCCGGACCGCTGGCTGAGCGACTTCGACAAGCTCGAGATCAAGCCGGAGGTCCGCCCGAAGATCCTCAAGGACAACGCCGCCCGCCTGCTCGGCTTGAAGGGAAACGCCTGATGACGACCACCGCGCACGGACTGACGGAGCTCAAGGCCCTGGCCGGCAAGGACCTCGGCCACAGCGCCTGGCTGGAGATCTCCCAGGACCGCGTCAACACCTTCGCCGACGCCACGAACGACCACCAGTGGATCCACGTCGATCCGGTCAGGGCCGCGGACGGGCCGTTCGGCGCGACGATCGCGCACGGCTACCTGACGCTGGCGCTGCTCATCCCGCTGTTCACCGAACTGCTCGACATCCAAGGCGTCAAGATGAGCATCAACTACGGCCTGGACAAGGTGCGCTTCCCCAGCCCGGTCAAGGTGGGCGCCCGGGTGCGGCTGGGCGCGGTCGTCGCCTCCGTCGAGGACGTCCCGAACGACGGCGTGCAGATGCACCTCGACTTCAAGGTCGAGATCGAGGGCTCGGACCGGCCGGCCTGCGTCGCCCGCGCCATCTACCGCCACTACGCCTGACCACCCCCTGCCCGCCGGCCGGGTCCTGGCCGATCCCCCCTCGCCGACAGGAGGCCGTACACCGCATGCGCAACACCGGACTGGGAGGCTGGCCCGCCCGCCGGGCCATGATGACGCCGGAGCGGACCGCGTTCGTCTTCGACGGCCGTTCCGTCACCTACGCCGAGGTCCACGACAGGACGACGCGGCTGGCGGCTCAGCTGCGCGCCTCAGGAGTGGGGGCGGGTGACCGGGTCGCCTACCTCGGGCGTAACCATCCGGCCTTCGTCGAGACGATGTTCGCCGCGCACCTGCTCGGCGCGATCTTCGTCCCGCTGAACTTCCGGCTGGCGGCGCCCGAGGTGGCGTACATGCTGGACCATTCGGGCGCGGAGACGCTGATCTACGCGCCCGAGTGCGCCGACGTCGTCCGCGCCCTGCCGGACGGGCCGGGGCGGCGGGTCGCGCTCGGCGAGGGGCAGTACGAGAGCTGGCTCGCCCAGGGCGACCCCACCCCGATCGACACGCCCGCCGACCTCGACGACCCGGCGCTCATCCTCTACACCTCCGGCACGACGGGCCGCCCCAAGGGCGCCACGCTCACCCACGGCAACCTGGTGTGGAACTGCTTCAACCTGCTGCTCGGCGTGGACGTCACCAGCGACGAGACGACGCTGATCAGCGCGCCGCTGTTCCACGTCGCGGCCCTGAACCAGACGCTGCTGCCGACCTTCCTCAAGGGCGGCCGTTCGGTGATCATGCCGTCGTGGGAGGTGGACGCGTGCTACGACCTCATCGAGAAGCACGGCGTCACCTGGATGTTCGGGGTGACCACGATGTTCGCCGCGTTCGCCGGCTCGCCCCGGTGGGCCGGGGCCGACCTGTCGTCGCTGCGGCACCTCATGGCGGGCGGGGCGTCGGTGCCGGCCGCGCTGATCCGCACGTACCAGGAGCGCGGGCTGGTGTTCTGCCAGGGCTACGGGCTCACCGAGACCGCTCCCGGCGCCACCTTCCTGGAGGCCGACCAGAGCGTGCGCAAGGTGGGGTCGGCGGGCGTGCCGGTGTTCTTCTCGAACGTCCGGGTCGTACGGCCCGACGGCACCGACGCGGCGGCCGGGGAGCCGGGCGAGGTGCTCATCCAGGGTCCGAACGTCACCCCCGGCTACTGGCGTGACCCCGAGGCGACCAGGGCCGCGTTCTCCGACGGCTGGTTCCGCTCCGGCGACCTCGCCGTGCTGGACGAGGACGGTCACCTCTATGTGGTGGATCGGGTGAAGGACATGTTCATCTCGGGCGGGGAGAACGTCTACCCGGCCGAGGTGGAGGCGGCGATCTTCGAGCACGCGGCGGTCGCCGAGGTGGCCGTGCTCGGCGTGCCGGACGCCAGGTGGGGCGAGGTCGGCCGCGCGTTCCTGGTGCTGCGTCCCGGGGCGCACGTCACGGCCGGCGAGCTGCGGGACTTCCTGCGGCCCCGGCTGGCCGCGTACAAGATCCCCGCCCATGTCGAGGTCGTGGACGAGCTGCCGAAGACCGGCTCCGGCAAGATTCACAAACCCCGTCTGCGCGGCCTCCCGCTGCCCGCCGGCGCCCTCAGGCCAGGACCTGGAGGAGGTCACGGATCCGGCGGGTGAGGTCGTCCGGGCCGGCGTCCTTGAGCGCGTCCGTGCCGATGACGCTGCGCATCAGCCACACCCCCGCCTGCAGGGCCAGCATCAGCTCGGCCCGCACCGCCGCCTCCTCCCCCGCCAGCTCCTCGGTGAGGTGCCTGCCGGGGTGCCGGGCGATCGCCGCCCGCATGATCTCCGCCGCCCTGGGGTCGGCCGCCGACCTCAGCATGAGCAGGAACGGCCCCAGCTCGTCCGCGCCGGGCGCGGTCCGCGCCACCAGCGTGCGCGCCGTCTCCCCCGCCAGCTCCGCGCCGGTGCCGGAGATCACCGTACGCGGTGCGAAGGCCGCGTCCACCGCCTCGGCGAACAGCTGCTCCTTCGACCCGAAGTAGCGGTTGATGAGCATCGCGGTCACGCCCGCGTTCGCGGCGATGTCGCGGACGCCCACGCCGGCGTAGCCGTGCGCGGTGAAGGCGGCGATCGCCGCCTCCAGGATCGCCTGCCGGGTGGCGGCGGCGTCGCGCCGGCGTTTCACGGGTGCCTTGGGAACCGTCATGTCTACAACCGTATACTCTGGTCGTAGTCTACGACTGTAGACATCGCGTGTGCCCTGGTCAGAAGGGCACGATCTGAGGAGCACCATGGAACTCCACCTGGCAGGCAGGCGCGCCCTCGTCACCGGCTCCAGCTCGGGGCTCGGCGCGGCCGTCGCCACCGCCCTGGCCGCCGAGGGCGCGGCGGTCGTCGTGCACGGGCGCGACGCGGCGCGTGCCGAGGCGGTCGCCGCCACCATCAGGGCCGCGGGAGGCAGCGCCGACGCGGCCGTCGGCGACCTCGCCACCGACGACGGGGCCGATGCCACGGCCGCCGCCGCCCTGGCGGGCGGGCCGATCGACGTCCTGGTCAACAACGCCGGCTCCTACCCGCACCGGGGATGGGAGGCCACGGCCGAGGAGTGGCGGCGGACGTACGAGGTGAACGTCGTCTCCGGCGTCCGCATGATCCAGCGCCTGCTCCCCGGCATGCGGGAGCGCGGGTGGGGGCGGGTCGTCCAGATCGGCGGCGGGCTGGCCCTGCAGCCGGGCGCCGACCTGCCGCACTACACCGCCACTCTGGCCGCCCGCCACAACCTTGCGGTCTCGCTCGCGCGTGAGCTCGCGGGAACCGGGGTCACGTCCAACACGGTCGCGCCCGGCGCCATCCTGGTCGACTCCGTCCAGCGCCTGCTCACCGATCTCGCGCCCGCGCGGGGATGGGGCGAGACCTGGGCGGAGATCGAGCGGAACGCCATCGCCGACCTGGTGCCCAACGACGCCGGCCGCCTGGGGCGTCCCGAGGAGATCGCCGCCGCCGTGCTGTATTTGTGCAGCCCGCTCGCCGACTACGTCACGGGCACCACGCTCCGGGTGGACGGCGGCACGATCCGCGGCGTGCACTGACCCCGGTCAGGAGATCAGGCCGAAGCCCTTGATCGCGCGGGCCGCCCGGTCGGCGGTCGCGTGCAGTTCGGGGGCGGCGGCGCGGTCGAGCGGCTGAATCAGCGTTGCGATCATCAGGCCGGGAAACAAGACACAAGGTGTCGGCTTTTCGGTCGAACATGGTCGCATCGGTCCGCGAACCGCGGCCTTCAGATAGTTAAGGACTCTCATGCGCGAAACACCGGAAGACCTTCAGCAGCTCCAGGACCTGCTCGACGCCTCGCTGTCCCGCTCCACCTCCCATCTCCAGTCGATCGTCACCGACCGGACCCTCACGGCGGAGCAGCTCACCCAGGTCCTGACGGGCATGTGCACGCTGGCCCTGTCCACCGTGACGGCCAAGGGCGAGCCGCGGATCAGCGGCGCGGACGGGCACTTCCTGCGCGGCAAGTGGCACTTCGGCACGGCGCGCACCGCCGCCAAGGCCCGCCACCTCGCGGCCCGCCCGGCCGCCAGCGTCGCGCACATGCGGGGCGAGGACCTTGGCGTGTTCGCGCACGGCACGGTGGAGATCCTCAACCCGCGGGACGGCGAGCCCGCCGAGGACTGGCCCGACCTGCTGGCGTACTTCCAGGACTTCTACGGCGCCGACGCCTTCGACTGGGACAACGAGGTCGTCTACTACCGGCTGCACCCGCACTGGATGACCGTCTACGCCGCCGACCCCAGCAAGCTCACCACCACCTGATCCGTCCGATATGTTCTCTCCGGCATGTCCGTAATTTCGGATTGGGGGGCGCATGTCGGTACGCCGGACGGTGCTGGGCCTGACCGTGGTCGCCGGGCTGGCCGGTTGCGGGACGCTGCCGCCGCCGGTCCCCGGGCTGGCCCGGCCGTCCGCCGTGGCGAAGGCGTCCCCCTCCCCGACCGCTCCGCCGGCCAGCCCCAGCCCGACCCCTTCCCCCACCAGCCCGACCCCTTCCCCCACCAGGCCGGCGCTGACCGCCGCGCAGGCCGGGCAGGAGATGCGGAAGTGGCTGGGCACGTACAACAAGACCGTCAAGAAAGCGAAGTGGTGGCGGAAGAACAGCACGCTGGACGCGCTGTTCGTGGAGGGGGCCCTGCACGAAGGCGTGCTCGAACGCAACCACGAGGATTTCGGGCAGCAGCCCGAGCACCGGCCGATCAACGTCCAGGGCACGCCGGTGATCTACCTGCCGCGGCCGGAGAACCAGCCCGACGACAACGAGTGGTTCATGGCGCAGGCGACGTACAAGGACGTCAAGGGGCATGTCCGCGCGCATCTGCTGGCCTTCCTGCGCACCGGCGGCGAGCCGTTCAGGCTGGCCGTCGTGACCCCGGTGCACTGGGGGCAGCGCGTGCCGAAGCCGGAGCTGGACGCGGACGGCTACATCACCGACATCGGTGACGACATGGCCCGCGCGGTGGCGCTGGAGTACCAGAACTTCTGGAACAACGAGAAGAAGGAGGGCGCCTCCGGCTACCGGCTGGCCAAGGACAGCTTCAGCCGTAAGGCGTTCCCCGAGGTCTACAAGGGCCTGTACGTCGCCTTCCGTGGCCGCAGCTCGGTCTACGGCTTCCGTACGGCCGACGGCGGCTCGCTGTTCCTGTTCGCCATGCTGAACAAGCCCCAGAGCGTCAACCAGGTGCTGAGCGAGGCGCTGTTCGTGCCCAAGGGCAGCAGGACGATCCAGGAGCTGGGCGCGAACTGGTTCTCCTGACCCGGGCTCAGCTCCACCAGCCGGGGACGACCTGGACGTCCTCGCGTTCGAGCGCCGCGTGCCACACCGGGTCGCGCAGCAGCCGCGCCTCCCACGTGCGCACGATGCCGTCGGGGCCGGTGACGGCGTCCTCGCGGGAGGGGTGCAGGAACAGCTCGCTGGTGCCCTCCGGCAGGGCGGCGAGCCGGCGCAGGTAGTCGTCGCGGAGCCGTTCGTACGAGCCGAGGTCGGCGGCCGTGCCCCGGTTGGTGGCGATCGTCTCCGGCAGCGCGACGCCGAGCGCGTCGGCCAGCGCGATCGCGCTCTCGTGGGCGGCGGCGAGCGGCGGCGGCAGGGGCCCGCCGATGTACGGCGCGGGGTCGCGGGGCAGCCGGAAGGCCAGGCCGTGGCCGGCGCACCAGTGCAGCGACTCGGCGAGGAACGACCTGCCGTGCAGGCCGTAGAGGGTGCCGGCGTGGGAATCGGCCGCCACGGGCGCGAGGTCGTGCGCGCGCATCCAGCGCAGCTGGGCGTCGGCCTCGCGGAGCACGTCGTCGGCCTGCCCGCGGGCGGCGAAGGCGAAGGGGTCGTCGCTGAGCGTCCCGTCGGCGTCGGCGATGCTCGCGGCGCCGTTGAGCGGCCGCCAGCGCGGCACCCCGCGTTCGCTGGTCAGCGTGACGTGCAGGCGCGGCAGCACGCCCAGCTCGCGTACCCGCCGCGCGGCCCGCTCGGCCTCGGGCGAGACGCAGATGAGGGTGGTGGCGCTGACGTGGCCCTCGGCGAGCAGGCCGGCGATGACCTCGGTCGTGCCGGGCTCGCGGCCGAGATCGTCAGCGGTGATGACCAGGCGGCGGCTCATCGCGGCTGCTCCACGGCCGGCGCGCCGTCGGCGCCGGGCGGCTGCTGCTCGGCCGGCGTCTCGATCGGTACGGAGACGAAGCGGGCCGCGACCGCGCCGATGGCGGTCAGCACGAACGGATAGACGCACAGGTAGATGCGGAACGCCAGCCCGGGGTCGCCGCCCGGGTCGTCGCCCGAGTTGTAGCCGAAGAACACGCCGAGCGAGGTGAGCGCGAGCCCGGTGACGACGCCGTTGAGCCGGGAGAAGAAGCCGAACGCCGACAGGAAGAGCCCTTCGCGGTGCTCGCCGTTGCGTGCCGCGTCGGCGTCGAGGACGCGCGCGACGATGAGGTCGTTGGTGGCCAGCATGCCCGACCAGCCGGCGCCGACCAGCACGCCCGCGGCGATCGCGGTGACGAGGTCGGTGGCGAGGAAGAGACCGGCGAAGCTGACGGCGAGCACGGCGAAGGCGAGCCGCCAGGTCCACAGCGCGCCGTGCCGGGCGACGACCCGCGTCCATGCGACCAGGCCGCCCGCCGAGACGAGGATGACGATCCCTTGCAGGTAGAGCGCGTCGCTGACGGGCAGGCCGAGCGAGTAGCGCACGTACAGCTGGATGCCCGACAGCACGAGCGCCATCGCGATGCCGTAGCAGGCGCCGGTGAGCCCGACCGTCCAGAACAGCCGGTTGCGCAGGATCGACGAGACGCTGCGCAGCAGCATCGGGCGTTCGCGGGTGGCGTAGCGGGGGTTCTCGCGGGCGCTGAGCGCCATGAACACGATCACCGCGACCGCGATGACGCCGTAGATGATCGCCGTGGTGCGGAAGCCCTGCGTGGAGGTCTCGGTGCCGAACACCCGCGTCGTCAGCACCGGCGTGACCGCCAGCGAGATCACCAGCGCGACGAGCTGGAAGCCCTGGCGCAGGCTGTTGGCCACGGCCCGCTCGCGCTCGCGCGGGTAGAGCTCGGGCAGCAGCGCGCCGTAGTTCGCGTTGAGCATGGAGTCGAAAGCCTCGCACAGGATGGCGAACACCGCGAACCACAGCAGCAGGCCCATGCCCTCCAGCGACTCCGGCGCCGAGAAGAACGCGATCATGCAGGCCGTCAGCATCGGCGCGCCCACCAGCAGCCAGGGGCGGCGGCGGCCGAAGCGGGTGCGGGTGCGGTCGGACAGGTGGCCGAGGACCGGGTTGTCGATGGCGTCGATGACCGCGTAGATCACCATGACCACGCCGTAGGCGCGTACGTCGAGCCCGAGGATGTCGACGTAGAACAGGATCATCGATCCCTTGATCATGTTGATCGGGATGGAGGTGCCGAACATTCCGATGGCGTAGCGCCAGGCGGGAGTCCGTCCCGGGGAGGGGGCCGGGCCGGGGAGGGACACGCGATCACCTTCTCTGCCGTCGCGACTGCGGCGCCGATGCGCCGCACGGCGTCACGTTCGCACGGCGAGGCGAACGGCGGGTGAGGCGCGGGGGTGCCGGACGTCGACAGACAGTGTCGCGCGCGGGGATCGCGAGCAGGTCACGGAATCAGCCCCGACACTGCTGGGGTGCTGCTGGGGTGCTGCCGGGGCGCTGCCGTGATGCCGCCCGGACGCGCGAGCGCCGCCGTGGGCCCGTTGTGGGGCTCCGCGGCGGCGCGCGCTCCGGTCAGATGGCCAGCAGGTCGAATCCCCCGTTGGCGAGCTGCCCCGTGTTGGTGTCGTACACGGTGACGGTGATGGTGTTGTGCCGGTAGCACGTCGTGGACGGGTTACGGTAGGCGATGTTCGGCAGCCTCCGCGGTTCGCGCGGAGTGAGCTGGATGAGCGTGTGGGGCGCGGACACCGAGTGATCGAGCTGGACGCAGTACCTGCCAGTGCCCGCCCGCCACGACCGCACGACGTTCGTCCCGTTGTTGAGGCTGCCGTCGGAGTTGATGATGGCCGCGGCGGAGTCGTAGAAGTCCGCCGGGCTCTGGGATTCGGCGAGCGCGGGAGACGCCGCTGCCGTGATGAGACCGGCGACCGTCAGAGCGAAAGCGCCTGACACAGTACGACGGAGCATGTGTTTTCCTTTCGATCGCGTCCCGATAGGAAGCAAGAAAGAAAGTAAGTCGGCGTGTGCCGGGACGCCGCTCGCCACCCCGACAAAGATGATCAAGAAACCTTGGCGGTTCGCAAGAGAACCCGTGACCAAGCCGCGAGTGGCATCCGTTGCCCACAACCGTCACAGGCGAATCCATGGGGAATCACGGCGACGGTAAAAGAACGCTTCCGGGTCTCCCCTTTTTGCCCCCGCAAGCCATTCGCGCCCCGATTCGGCGGCCATTCCGGCTGTCCCGGGAATTTCGTCTCCTTTACGTGTCCTCCGACCTCTGTACGCCCGTCTCCCGCGCCGTTACCGTAGGGCTGCGAACTTCTCGTGGTGGGGGAGGATGCCCGTGCCGGAACTGACGTTCGCCATGCAGCGGCTTCCGGGGGTGAGCGTGATCTCCGTGGCGGGCGAGATCGACGCCGTAACGGCCGTCCTGCTCGACCGTCATCTGCGCGCCACCCGCCGCGCGCCCCATGAGCACCTGGTCATCGACCTCAGCGACGCCCACTTCCTGGGCAGCGCCGGGCTGCGGGTCCTGCTCAACACCCATGCCTTCGCCCGCCAGCACGGCGGCACCCTGCGCCTGGCGGCGCCGCATCCCCGGCTGGCGGCGATGATGCGGATCACCCGCGCGCACACGGTCCTGCACGTGCACGACACCGTCGAAGAAGCCGTACTGGCCGCCCTGCGCCTGCCCGCCCCGGTGACGCGGCCGGCCATCGAGGCCGCCCCTTGACGTCTCGGCCCGAGGTCACTCGGTGGCCTTCTCCGGCTCCGCGCTCGCCAGATCGTGCTGGGTGAACATGTCGATGAGGAGACGGACAGGCAGGTCGGCCTCGGTCGGGTAGCGGAAGCGGGCTTCGGGGTTGAGGCTGTACTCGTTGCGCCGCCCCACGCGGTCGATGGTGACGTAGCCGGCCTGCTGGAGGTCGGAGACGATGCCCTGGACGGCGCGCTCGGTGATGCCGATGCCCGCGGCGATGTCGCGGACGCGGGCGCGCGGGTCGCGGGCGAGTTCCACCAGCACGCGGGCGTGGTTGGTCAGGAAGGTCCAGGAGCTGGACCGATTGATGGACGTGCTCACGAAAACTCAAGTTGTACCAGATAAGAGCACGTCAGGTGCGCCGGGCGAGGAAGATCACACGAAAAATGCTTCCGGCATTGCAATTCGGGCATTATGCTTCAGATCCAAAGAAGGACGTGAGATCGACCATGACCGGGAGGACGCCATGCACCTTCACCTCGCCCACCGGCCTGGCGACAGCCTCGAACCCGCCGGGTCGCCCCTGACCCTCGACTCCCGGTGGCACGACGCCGGCCTGGTGATCACCGTGCTGGGCGAGGTGGACATGACGAACGCCGCCCTGCTGGAGGAGTACGTCCGCGAGCAGGCGGCACCCGGCGAGCACGTGGCGCTCGACCTGACCATGCTCACGTTCATGGACAGCAATGGGCTGCGTGCCCTGGAGAGCCTGCACAACGCCCTGCGCGACGGCGGCGGCTCGCTCCGCCTGACAGGCGTCCACGGCGTACTGGTCCGGCTGCTGGAGATCACCGGCCTGTGGGAGGTCCTGGACATCCACGGGGGCCCCGCCGGCGACGCGTTCGCCGGCCGGTGCGGCCCATGACCCTCAGCTCGCCGACACCGAGCAGCTGTTGGCACGGAAGTCGAGACCGCCGCTCGACGAGCAGCCGCCGCTGGCCCAGGTGGCCCGCTGGTCGGACGAGGACCAGACGAGGACCGGACGGCGGCAAGGCCTCTTCGCCGCCCCAGGTCAAGCCGGATCGCGGGTGAAACTCTCAGCGCGGCGGGCCACGGCCTGACCCGCGGGCAGGCCGGCGACGAAGGTGCGCAGGAAGCCGAGCACCTCGCCGACGTCACGCCCGGCCGACGCCCCATCGATGGTCGCGTACAGCTCCTCCTCGATCTCCACGATCCGCCGGCCCAGCCGGTCGCCCTCCTCGGTGAGCGTCAGCTCGACGTGCCGGCGGTCGTGGGCGGCGACGTCGCGGCTGACCAGGCCGGCGGTGACCATGCGGTCGACCAGCCGGCTCGGGCTGTTGCCGCTCTCGCACACCAGCAGGTCGCCGAGGCCGTTGAGGGTGAGCGGCCCGTGCTGCTGCAGGACGCGGACAACCTCCGCCTGGGACGGGGTGACGCCGAGCGGGCGCAGCGCCTGCGCGAGCAGCCGGTTGCCCTCGCGCTGGGCGGCCAGGATGAGGTAGCGCAGCTCTTCAGCGGGCCGCATGCGCCACCTCGTTCATCAGGGACGTCTCCACCGCCGCCGCGTAGGTCTCGGGCCGGGTGAAGCGGAACTTGTGGCCGGTGCGGTCGAGCACGACCTCGCGGGCGCCGGGGATGCCCGTACGCATGATCTCCGCCGCCCGCTCGCCGATCAGCCGGTCGTGGGACGGGGTGATGATGAGCGTGGGCACGTCCACCTGGCCGAGCCGGTCGGTGTGGTCGGCGGCGAGCGCGTCGGCGTAGGCCTCCACGTCGGCGGGGTGGTCGGGGCGGCGGAAGGTGCGCAGGGGCCGGTGCGCGAGCGGGGCGAGCCGGGCGATCTCCCAGGGGGCGCCGGACAGGCACGGGACGGGGACCAAGGTCGATTCGTTCGACATGCCACACACATTACATGACATTTATGTCGTGTAATCTATGTCGTGGGCGCAGCGGGACCGGCCTGGATGCCAGCCGACCGGCCCCTTGCGCGCTACACCAGTGCTCGCACCCGGGCGCAGGCTGGGGTGCGGAGCCGGTCGGTCAGGGAGGCGGCGATCTCGCCTACGCGGACGGCGGTGTTCGAGAGCAGGGTCGAGGTGAGGCCGTGGGTGTGTTCGCTGGCGCCCTGGACGTAGATGCCGCAGCGCAGCTCGGGCGAGGTGGCGATGCGGTAGTCGCGGCCGAGGCGGACGCCGCCGCCGGGGAGGCGCTCGCACAGGCCGCCCGTCTCGCCGAGGAGGGTGAGCGGGTCGGTGGGGCGGTAGCCGGTGGCGTAGACGACGACGTCGGCCTCCAGCAGGGTGCGCTCGCCGGTGGGCAGGAACTCGACCGTGACGCGCAGGCCGCTGGAGTCGTTCTCGACGCCGGTCAGGCGGGAGGCGTTGAAGATGCGCAGCCGCTCCTTGCCCTGCACCCTCTCCTGGTAGTGGCGGCGGTAGAGCTCGTCGATGAGCTCCAGGTCCACCACGGAGTAGTTGGTGGAGGCGTGGTACGCGCGCAGGCGCTCCTTCACCTCGTCCGGTGCGGTGTAGAAGTGGTCGACGGCCTCGGGGTCGAAGATGCGGTTGGCGAAGGAGCTGTCGTCGGCGGGCGTGTAGCCGTACTTGGCGAAGACGGCGCAGACCTCGGCGGCGGGGAAGGCTCCGTGCAGGTGGCCCGCCACCTCGGCGGCGCTCTGCCCGGCCCCGACCACGACGAACCTGCGCGGGTCGCGCAGCGTGGGCAGCTTGGCGAGCAGCTCCTCGCTGTGCCAGACGCGCTCGTCGCTCACGATGCCGCCGGGCAGGACGGGCTCGAGGCCGGCGGCGAGCACGAGGTTGCGGGCGCGGCGGGTGACGAGCGTGCCGTCGCCCTGCCGGGCCACCACGTCGAGGAACTCGATGGCGCCGCCCGCTTCGACGGGGGTGACGGCGACGACTTCGGCGGCGTACTCGACCTGGTCGGTGAAACGCGCTGCTGCCCATTCGAGGTAGTCGTGGAATTCCAGCCGGGACGGGAACATCGTCTTGTGGTTGATGAAGTCGAGCAGCCGGCCTTTCTCCTGCAAATAGCACAGGAAGCTGAACTCGCTGGCCGGGTTGCGCATGGTGACCAGGTCCTTCAAGAACGAGACCTGCATGGTCGTGCCTTCGATGAGCATGCCGCGATGCCAGCCGAAGGCGGGCTGTTTCTCCAGGAAGACCGCGTCGACTCCGTCACCGTGACGCTCTTTGAGCGCGATGGCCAGGGCCAGGTTGGAGGGCCCGAAGCCGATGCCAATGAGGTCGTGGACGTGCTGCTCCGCTGACATGGAGGCCTTTCTAGACGACCGAACCGGGGGTGGAGACGAGGCCCAAATTAGGTTAGCCTTGCCTAATTAAGGTCACCCTAACCGAAGCGGTTCCTCTCGACAAGGAGACACCATGCGGGTCGTGATGTTCGGCTACCAGACCTGGGGGCACCGCACGCTCCAGGCTCTTCTGGACTCCACGCACGAGGTCGTGCTGGTGGTGACGCACCCCAGGAGCGAGCACGCGTACGAGAGGATCTGGAACGACTCGGTGGCCGAGCTGGCCGAGGCCCACGGGGTGCCGGTGCTGCTGCGCAACAGGCCCGACGACGACGAGCTGATGGCCCGGCTCAAGGAGGCCGAGCCCGACCTCATCGTCGCCAACAACTGGCGGACGTGGATCCCGCCGGAGATCTTCGCGCTCCCCCGCCACGGCACGCTCAACGTGCACGACTCGCTGCTGCCCGCCTACGCCGGCTTCTCCCCGCTGATCTGGGCGCTGATCAACGGCGAGAAGGAGGTGGGGGTGACCGCCCACATGATGAACGAGGAGCTGGACGCCGGCGACATCGTCGTGCAGCGTGCCGTTCCCGTCGGGCCCCGGGACACCGCCACCGACCTCTTCCACCGCACGGTGGATCTGATCGGGCCGATCGTCACCGAGGCGCTCGACCTCATCGACTCCGGCACGACCGTCTTCACCCCGCAGGAGCGCTCGAAGGCCAGCTTCTTCCACAAGCGCTCGGTCGAGGACGGCAACATCGACTGGACCTGGCCCGCCGAGGACATCGAGCGGCTGGTACGCGCCCAGTCCGACCCGTACCCGAACGCCTTCACCTACTACAAGGGCGAGCGGATCCGCGTCACCAAGGCGTCGGTGTCGCAGGGCATCTACGGCGGCACGCCGGGCCGGGTCTTCATCCGCGAGGGCGACGGCGTGGTCATCGTGGCGGGCGCCGAGGCGCGCAAGGGGCGTGATCACGGGCTGGTGATCGAGCGGGTCCGTACGGAGGACGGCGCCGACCTGCCCGCCACCGAGGTGTTCCGCGCCATGGGCGGCTACCTGACCAGGCACCCCTAGGACCCGAGCACCCAGGCGACGTCTCTGAGCAGGGCGTGCCGCCAGCCCGCCCGGTCGTGGTCCGACGGTGAGCGCGACACGCGCACGGTGGCGCCCGCCCGCGCGACCAGGCTCTCGACACGTTCACAGTGGGGCAGCACGCGGTGCTCGTGCTCCCCCACGTCGAACGCGACCCGCAGGCCGGACAGGTCGGGGCGGTCCCGCTCCAGGCGGGCGGCGACGGCTCCGCCCGCTGGGCCGCCGAGCGGGTCGGCGCGCGACTCGGCCCCCGGCTCCCACCAGAACGAGCCCGACTGGCAGGCCACGCCGGCCATCAGACCGGGGAACTCCAGGGCGGCGTACAGGGCGGTGAGCCCGCCGAGGCTCTGCCCGGCGACCGCCAGCGTGCCGGGGTCGGCGGGCACGCCGCTGCCCGCGAGCAGGGGCAGCAGCTCGTCGCGGACGGCCCGCCACAGCTCGGGGCGGCAGGCGTACTCGTGGGAGCGGTCGCGGACGGGCAGGAAGACGAGCGTGGCGGGCGGCAGCGCGCCCGCGGCCACGGCGGCGTCGAACGCGGTCATGGCCGGGTGCAGGTGCAGCCAGTCGTCGCCGTCGAGCAGCAGCACGACGGGCCCGCCGCCGCCCGCTGGATGCACCCGCACGGTACGCCGCCCGCCCAGCACCGCGCTGGCCCACCGCAGGCGGGTGTCCGGCAGCGGCAGCACGTCGTCGGGGCCGACGGAGGGCCAGTACGGCTGCTCGGGCACGTCGGGCGTGGCCGCGATCGACCGCTCGCCACCGGCCCCGACGGGGTTGAGGGGGTCGGCGAACGCGCCGTCGCCCGTCTCCACCTGGTACGTCACCCGCAGCCGGGCGGGCATGGCGACCTCGGCGTACCAGCAGTCGGTCCCGCCGAACCGGGCCAGCGGCACCGGCTCCGACCAGCTCTCGAAGACGACGCGCGCCGGCCCGCCGCGCCACAGGAAGAGCGTCGTCCAGCCCTCGCCGTCCGATGCGACGGCGGGCGAGCGCGCGGCCCGCCAGAACTCCTCGGTGCCGGGTTCACCGGTGAGCCCGTACCTGGCGAACGTCTCCCCCATGCGCTCCCGTACCCTTCCCTTTGACCGTCAGCTAAGGATAGCTTTACCTAAGTCGAACGATAAGGACCCATGAGCACGAGTGTGGTGAAACGTGCCCGCCGGCGGCGCGTCGTCGGCGCGGGCACCCTCGCGGTGGTCCTGGTGGTCGTGGCGGGCGCGTCACTGGCCGTCGGGGCGCGCGCGCTGAGCCCCGGCGAGGTGTGGCACGGCCTGTTCGCGGCGGCGGGCGGTGATCAGCGGCTCACCGAGATCACGCTCATCGTGCAGACCGTCCGCGTGCCGAGGACCGTGCTGGCCATCGCGGCCGGCATCGCGCTCGGCGTCGGCGGCGCGCTGATCCAGGGCTACACCCGCAACCCGATCGCCGACACCGGCCTGTTAGGCGTGAACGCGGGCGCCTCGTTCGCCGTGGTCACGGTGATCATCCTGTTCGGCCTGGCCAACCCGTACCAGTACGTGTGGTTCGCCTTCCTGGGCGCGGCGGCGGCAGGGGTGGTGGTGTTCGGGCTGGCCAGCATCGGCCAGGGCGCGGGCAACCCGCTGACGCTGGCGCTGGCCGGGCAGGGCATCGCGGTGTTCCTGGCGGCGATGACCACGGCGATCGCGCTGACCGACCAGACCTCGCTGAACGCGCTGCGGTTCTGGAACGCGGGTGGGGTCGCCGGGGTCGGATTCGACGTGATCTGGCCGGTGGTCGTGTTCATCGGGGCGGGGCTGGTGCTGGCGGCGACCACGCTGCCCGCCATCAACCTGCTCAACCTGGGTGACGACGTGGCCCGCGCGATGGGCGTGAACATCGCCCGCAACAGGACCGTCGGCATCGCCGCCATCACCGTGCTGGCGGGGGCGGCGACGGCGGCGTGCGGGCCGATCGCGTTCCTCGGCCTCATGGTGGCCCACGTCGCCCGTTACGTGACCGGGCCCGACTACCGGTGGCTGGTGCCGTTCGCCGGGCTGCTCGGCGCGGTGATCCTGCTGGCCTGCGACATCCTGGGGCGCGTGGTGACGCGGCCGGGTGAGCTGCCCGCGGGCGTCGTCGTCGCCCTGGCCGGGGCCCCCTTCTTCGCGGCGCTCGTGTGGCGCGGAAAGTTCAGGAAGACGTGATCGCGACGGTGGTGCGCGGCGTGCGGGTCGGCCGCGCGTCGTTCGTGTGGCGGCCGTGGATGGTGTGCGCGACGCTGCTGCTCGCGGCGGCGGCGTTCCTGGTGTTCTGCCTGTCGATCGCGCTCGGCGACTTCCCGATCGCCCTGCCGCAGGTGGTGGCGACGCTGTTCGGGCAGGGCGAGCGGGTGGACGAGTTCGTGGTCATGGACCTGCGGATGCCGCGCGCGCTGGCCGGGCTGGTGGTCGGGGTCGCGCTCGGGGTGTCGGGGGCGATCACGCAGTCGATCGCGCGCAACCCGCTGGCCAGCCCCGACGTGCTGGGCATCACCGGCGGCGCGAGCGTGGTCGCGGTGTTCCTGGTGACGGTGACCGGCGGCGCCGCCTCGGCGATCGTCGGCACGGTGGGGCTGCCCGCGGCGGCGCTGGGCGGCGGCCTCTGCACCGGCCTGCTGGTGTACTTCCTGGCCTGGCGGCGCGGCATCGACGGCATGCGGCTGATCCTCATCGGCATCTCGGTGAGCGCCGTGGCGGAGGCGATCACGGTGTGGCTGCTGGCCACGGCGGACATCCGCGACGTGGCGCGGGCGCAGGCGTGGCTGGTCGGCTCGCTGGACTCGCGCACCTGGGAGGAGGTGCTGCCGGCGGCGTGGTGCCTGCTCGTGCTGCTGGCCGTGGTGGCGTACGTGGCCTTCCATCTCAAACCGCTGCACTTCGGTGACGAGGTGGCGGCGGGGCTCGGCGTGCGGTTCTCGGTGGTGCGGGGCGTGCTGCTGCTCTGCGCGGTGCTGCTGGCCGGAGTGGCGGTGAGCGCGGCCGGTCCCGTGGCGTTCGTGGCGCTGGTGGCGCCGCAGGTGGCGATGCGGCTCACGCGGTACGCGACGCCGCCGCTGGTGGCTTCCGGGCTGATGGGAGCGGTGCTGCTGATCGGCGCGGACCTGGTGGCGCGCACGGTGCTGCCGGTGGTGCTGCCCGTCGGCGTGGTGACGGCCGCGATCGGCGGCCCGTTCCTCGTGTACGTCCTCGTGCGGGCCAATCTCAGGAGAGCCAGAGGGCACTGAAGCGTTAGGTTAGCCTTACCTAACCTATTCGTGTTACGGTTTGCCTGCCCACGTCGGTGGTGCAGCCAAAGCACGACAGCAAGGGACTTGCGGATGCTCTCCCCACGAACGACAGTTGCGAAGACCCTGCGGCGGTTAATGGTGGTGTTGTCCGCCGCGGCCCTCCTCGCGGGGTGCGGTTCCGGAGCCACGGAGCAGCCGGGCGCGACCACCTCCGCCACCCAGGCCGCCGGCGCGGGCGGCGCGTTCCCCGTCACCGTGGAGCACGCCTTCGGCACCACGGAGATCACCAAGGCCCCCGAGCGGGTCGTCTCCGTCGGCTACACCGACGACCAGGCCATCCTGGCGTTCGGCATCAAGCCGGTCGGCATGGTGGACCAATATCCGAACCCGCCCGGCAAGACGCCCGACATCAACACCCAGTGGCCCTGGGTGAAGGACAAATGGGGCGACACGCGGCCCGAGGTCATCATGACCAACGGCGACTCGGGCCCCAACTACGAGAAGATCGCCGCGCTGCGGCCCGACCTGATCATCGCCGTCTACTCGGAGATCGACCAGGCCGCCTACGACCGCCTGTCGAAGATCGCCCCCACGGTCGGTCGTACCAAGACCGAGAAGGAGCCGTTCAGCGCGCCCTGGCAGGACAACGCGCTGCACATCGCCAAGGCGCTCGGCAAGGCCGAGGAGGGCGCCACGATGGTGGCCGACATCGACGCCAAGCTCAAGGCGGCGCGTGAGGCGCACCCCGAGTGGGCCGAGAAGACGGCGGTCGCGCTGTCCTGGTACAAGAACTCGGTCGCGCCCTTCACCACCACCGACGTGCGCGGCCGGATGGTGACGGGCATCGGCTTCAAGGGGCAGCCGGAGATCGACGAGATCGCCGGCGGCGACTTCTACACGGTGCTGTCCCCCGAGCGCATCGACCTGGTGGACGTCGACCACATCTTCGTCATCGCCGACCAGGCCGACCAGGACGCGCTGAAGAAGTTCAAGCTGTTCGCCAACCTGCCCGCGGTCAAGGAGGGCAACGTGTCGTGGCTGCTGGACAGCGAGGGCCCGGCGATCGGCGCGGCCATGTCGCAGGGCACGCTGCTGTCGCTGCCGTACGCGATCGACGAGCTCGTCAAGTCGGTCCAGTCGTGACGGCGGCACCCCTTCCCCCGCCTGCGGCGGTCCTGGTGTGAGCACCGGCACCGCATCCGCCCCCGCCATCCTGCGCACGGCGAGCGCGCGCGAGGCCGCCCGGTGGGTCGTGGCGCACTGCCGCGACACGCCGTGGCTGACCGCCGCCACCGTCGTGACCACCGTGGCGGGGGCGGCGCTGCAGGTCCTGCCGGTGTTCCTGCTCGGCAGGGTGGTGGACGGCGTGGTCGCCGGCGCCGGGAGCGGCGAGGCGCGGGAGCTGCTGGTCACGGTCGGGGTGCTGCTGGCGGTCGCGCTGCTGCTCGGCACGGTGGCCGCGGCGGCCTCGACGTACCTGATCGGGCGGCTCGGCGCCGACCTGCTGGCGCGGCTGCGCGAGGGCGCCGTACGCGCGGTGCTCGGCCTGCCCAGCGCCAGGATCGAGCAGGTCGGGCACGGTGACGTGCTGTCGCGGGTGGGCGACGACGTGGCCGTGGTGTCCAAGGGCATCCGCACGGCCGTCCCCACGCTGTTCTCGGCTGCCGTGCTCGTCGTCATCGCCACGATCGGGATGTTCGGACTCGACTGGCGGCTGGGGCTGGCGGGGGCGGGGGCGCTGCCCGCGTACGCGCTGGCGCTGCGCTGGTACCTGCCCCGCTCCGCGCCGCTCTACCGGCGCCAGCGCGAGGCCCAGGCCGACCGGGCGCAGGCTTTCATCAGCGGCCTGAACGGGATCGAGACCGTGCGGGCCTACCGCCTCGAACCCCTCTTCCGCGAGCGGGTGGCCCGCGAGTCGTGGCGGGTGCGCGACCTCGGCATCGAGGTGTTCCGCTTCTTCGGCCGGTTCGTCGGCAGGGAGAACCGCGCCGAGTTCATCGGGCTCGTCCTCATCATCGTCGTCGGGTACGTGCTGCTGGAGACCGGCTCGGTAACCCTGGGCGAGGCGTCGGTGGCGCCGCTGCTGTTCCACCGGCTGTTCAACCCGCTCGGGTCGATCATGTTCACCTTCGACGAGGCGCAGAAGTCGGGCGCGAGCCTGGCCCGCCTGGTCGGGGTGCTGGGCGAGGCCACGCAGGACCGGCTCGCGGGCGGCGTACCCGCCGGGTCCGGCTCGTACCCGGTGACGGTGGAGGGGCTGACGTTCACCTATCCCGGCTCCGAGCGGCCCGTCCTGAAGGACGTGAACCTGACGATCCCGGCCGGCGGCTCGCTGGCGCTGGTCGGGGCCACGGGCGCGGGCAAGACGACGCTGGCGGCGCTGATCGCCGGCATCGGCACGCCGCAGGCCGGCTCGGTGCGCGTCGGCGACACCCCGATCTCCGGCCTGGACGAGGCCGACGCGCGGGCGCTGGTGAGCATCCTGACGCAGGAGACGCACGTGTTCTCCGGCACGCTCGCCGAGGACCTGCGGCTGGCCGCGCCCGGGGCGAGCGACGCCGAGCTGATGGACGCGCTGCGCACGGTGGGCGCCGAGCCGTGGGTGACGGCGCTGCCCGACGGGCTGGACACCCTGGTCGGCGAGGGCGGCGAGCGGCTCGACGGCACCAAGGCCGCGCAGCTCGCGCTGGCCCGGCTGGTGCTGGGGCGGGCGCCGGTGGTGGTGCTGGACGAGTCGACCGCGGAGGCGGGCAGCCAGGGGGCGGCCGAGCTGGAGCGGGCGGTGCTGGCGGCGTGCCGGGGGCGTACGGCGCTGTTCGTGGCGCACCGGCTGACGCAGGCGATGACGGCCGACCGCATCGCGGTGCTGGACGCGGGCCAGGTGGTCGAGGAGGGCACCCACGAGGAGCTGGTGGCCGCGGGCGGCCGGTACGCGCGGCTCTGGCGGGCCTGGCGCGAGGCTGGTTAGCCGATCATTGTTAGGTTAGGCTTACCTTACTAGTGTCTGAAGGGGCGGCTGAGGTCTTCATGCTGGAACCAAGCACTCGTGTGGTATCCCTCTCTCCCGAACGGCTGGCCGGCCTGCGCCGCCGTGCCGGGGACCATTCCGACGGGGTCCTGCTCGAAGCGTGCGCGATCGGGTTGGCCTTCTGGGCGGACGGGCTGAGCCCCGACGGGCTCGACCTGTCGCCGGCCACGCTCTTCGCCGACGTGGTGGCGTGGGCGGCGGGCGGCGGGCGCGCGCCCCGCGGCTGGCGGGTGGACGGCTCTGATCTGTCCGTCCCCGGGCACGTCGACCCGGCGGACGCGCAGCTCGCGCTGGACGACCTCGCCGGCTTCCCCGACCGGCCCATCGGCACCATCGCCCCGTCCAGCGTCGAAGCCCGGCTCGCGCAACTCGCCCGCTGGAACGACACCCACGCGGACCGGGACAGGCCGACCCTCGTGCAGCTGTTCCACGAGCAGGCACGCACCCGTCCCGACGCCGTCGCCATCGTGGACGAGCGCCGCACGCTCACCTACCGCGAGGCCGCCGAGCTGGCCCATCAGCTCGCCCACCACCTCCTCGAACGCGGGCTCGCCGCCGAGCAGACCGTCGGCGTCTCCCTGGACCGCTCGGCCGAGATGGTGATCGGCCTGCTGGCGGTCCTCATGGCGGGCGGCGCTTTCGTGCCGCTCGACCCGCGCTGGCCGGCCGAGCGGCGGGCGCTCGTCATCGCCGACGCCGGGCTCGTCGCGCAGCTCAACCGCACCGGCGAGCACGACCCCGCCGAGCCGGACGCCGTCGCCGTGGACCTCGACGCCTGGGGCTACGGCTGCTACCCCACCACCCCGGCGGGGATCGACCTGCCCGGGCCCGCGCTGGCGTACGTGATCTTCACCTCCGGCTCGACCGGGCGGCCCAAGGGCGCGATGATCCGGCACGAGGCGATCAGCGAGCGGCTGCTGTGGCAGTCGCGCGAGATCCTCGGCTTCGGGCCCGACGACGCCTCGCTGTTCAAGGCGCCGCTGTCGTTCGACATCTCCATCAACGAGATCTTCCTGCCGCTGGTGTGCGGCGGGCGGCTGGTGGTGCTGCGGCCCGGCGGCGAGCGCGACCCGCACCACCTGCTCAGCGTGATCGCCGAGCAGCGGGTGACGTTCACGTATCTGGTGTCGTCGATGCTGGACGTGCTGCTGGAGATGGCCGGCGACTCCGGCCGCCTCGACAGCCTGCGGCACGTGTGGTGCGGCGGCGAGGTGCTCACCCCCGAGCTGTACGAACGCTTCCGCACCCGCCTCGGCATCCCCCTCTACCACGGCTACGGCCCCGCCGAGGCGACGATCGGCGTCTCCCACGTCATCTACCGTGGCGCGGCCGAGCGCCTGTCCACCTCGATCGGCAAGGCCAACCCCAACACCTGCCTGTACGTGCTGGACGACGAGCTGCGGCCGGTCCCCGCCGGGGTGGGCGGCGAGCTGTACGTCGGCGGTTTCCTGCTCGGGCGCGGCTACGTCAACGCGCCCGGACTGACCGCCTCCCGGTTCGTCGCCAACCCGTTCGCCTCCGACGGCTCCCGCCTCTACCGGACCGGCGACCTCGCCAGGTTCGCCCCCGACGGGTCGCTCGACTTCCTCGGCCGGGCCGACAACCAGGTCAAGATCCGCGGGATGCGGCTGGAGCTGGAGGACGTCGAGGTCGCGCTGGCCGAGCATCCCGGCGTGCGGCACACGTGCGTCGTCGCCAGGAAGCACGCCTCCGGCGGCACGTACCTCGTCGGGTACGTCATCCCGGCGGCGGGGCACGAGGACCTGCGGCCCGGCGACGTCACGGCGTGGGCCGCCGAGCACCTGGTCGAGTACATGGTGCCGGCGCACGTCGTCGTCATGACCGCGTTCCCCCTGACCCCCAACGGCAAGCTCGACCGCCGCGCCCTGCCCGAGCCCGAGCTGCGCGCCTCCCGCGTCGTGGCGCCCGCCACCGACGAGGAACGCGCGGTGTGCGCGGCCGTCGCCGGGCTGCTCGGCCTGGACGAGGTCGGCGTGGACCGCAACTTCTTCCGCCTCGGCGGCGACAGCATCCTGGCGATCTCGCTGATCAGCGCGCTACGCGAACGCGGCCTCCACGTCACCGCCGCCCAGGTCTTCGCCGGCCCGACTTTGGGCGCCCTCGCCGCGGTCGCGACCCGCGAGGGGGCGACCGCGGCGGACTCCGCCGACGTCGCCACGGGCCCGATCACGGGCTCCCCGATCGTGCGCTGGCTCGGCGGGACGACCGACGCCATCGACGGCTTCGCCCAGTCGGTGGTCCTCAACACCCCGGAGGCTTTGACCCCCGACGCTCTGGACACCCTGCTCACCACCCTCCTCGACCACCACCCCATGTTGCGCGCCCGCTTGACTCGCGGCGATGCCTGGGGCTTCGACGTCCCGGGCTCCCTGACTCTCCAGAAGGTGTGGGAGGAGAGCGACCGCGGGCTTGAGGAGTGTGTGGAGCGGGCCGTGGGCTCGCTCGATCCCGATCGGGGCGTCATGGTGCGCGCCGTTTGGCGGCGGGCGGAGCGGCAGCTGGTTCTCGCTGCTCACCACGTGGTGATCGATGGGGTGTCGTGGCGGATTCTCATGGAGGATCTGGCCACTGCCTGGCGGCAGCTCTCCTCAGGTGAGCCGATCGTGCTTCCGCGGGTCGGGACCTCGTTCCGGCGGTGGACGCAGGTGTTGGAGTCGGCGGCGTTCGACGGCGATCGGGCGTACTTCGCTCGGCCGCTGCCCGGTGAGGATCTGCCGCTGGGCAGGCGAGCGTTGGAGGCGTCGGACACCGTGGCGCGGGAGCGGGCGCACGTCGTCACCGCAAGCCCTGAGGTGACCGCCGCGGTGCTGGGTGAGCTGCCTGCGCGGTTCCATGCGAAGGTCAACGACGTCCTGCTCACGGCGCTGGCCGTCGCGCTCGCACGGCGGCGGCGGGAGCTGGGGCAGGGGCAGACGTTCGCGCACGTCGAGCTGGAGGGGCACGGGCGCGAGGCGCGGTTCCTCGCCGGAGCGGCCGGGTTCGAGCCGGAACTGTCGCGGACGGTCGGGTGGTTCACCACGTTGTTCCCGGTGACCGTGGACCCGGGCGCGAGCGGCGACTTCACCGACCCCGCGTACCTGGCGGCGGCGTTGAAGAAGGTGAAGGAGGACCTGGCCGGGGTTCCCGGCAACGGCATCGCCTACGGGGTGCTGCGCCACCTGCACGGCGTCGCGTTCGACACGCCCGCGCCGCAGGTGCTCTTCAACTACCTCGGCAGGTACGAGGCGGGCACGCGGTCGGACTGGCAGCTCGCGGTCGCGACCGGGCAGCTGGGCGAGCGGCGCGACCCGGGGATGCGGCTGCCGCGCGCCCTGGAGTTCAACGCCGTCGCCGAGCCGGGGCCGACGGGCGCGTACGAGCTGGTCACCACCATCTCCTGGCCCGACGGCGTGTTCACCGGGGAGGACATCGAGGCCCTCGCCGGCTACTTCCGCCAGGCTCTGGAGGGCCTCGCGGCGCTCGACGGCGGCGGCCACTCCCCCAGCGACTTCCTGCCGCTCGCCCTCACCCAGGCCGACGTGGACGCCCTGGACGGCCCGAACCTGCGCGACGTCCTCCCGCTGACCCCGCTCCAGGAGGGCCTGTACTTCCATTCCGTCTTCGACGACGACTCGGCGGGCAGCTACGTCGAGCAGCAGGTGCTCACCCTGGACGGCCCCGTGGACGCCGACCTGCTCGCCACGGCGGCCACCCGGCTGCTCGCGCTCCACCCCAACCTGGCCGCGCGGTTCGTGGCGCTCGCCGACGGCCGTGTGGTGTCGGTGCTTGAGGACGGCGTGCGCGCGCCGTTCACCACGCTCGACCGGCCCGGCATCACGGACGAGGAGCTGCGCGACCTCGCCGAGCGGGACCGCCGCGCCGGGTTCGACCTGGCCGTGGGCCCGCTGATGCGGTACACGCTCATCCGGCGGGGCCCCGATCGCCACGTTCTGGTGCAGACCGTGCACCACATCGTGGCCGACGGCTGGTCGGTGCCGGTGATGCTGCGGGCGCTGCTGGCCGAGTACCACGCGCCCGGCAGCGGGTACGCGCAGGACGGCTTCGCCGCGTATGTACGGGAGCTGGCCGGGCGGGACGACGCCGAGAGCGAGCGGGTATGGCGGGACCAGCTCGCCGGGCTGCCCGGTCCTTCGCTGGTCGCCGAGGGGCACACCGCGTCGGAACACGTCGCGGACGTCAGCGAGGCTCTCGATGCCGATGACGCCGCCAGGGCCGCCGGGGTGCCGCTGAGCGTGGCCGTGCACAGCGCGTGGGCGGCCACCCTGGGCGGCATCCTGCACAGCACGGACGTGGTGTTCGGCTCCACGGTGTCGGGGCGCGAGGCGGACTTCCCCGGCATCCAGGACATGGTGGGGCTGCTCATCAACACGATCCCCGTACGCGCCCGGTGGGACGGCACTGCTACGGCGGGCGAGCTGCTCGCCTCCGTGCACGAGCACCAGAGCGCCGTACGGGACCACCAGCACGTCTCGCTGTCCGCGATCGGGCGACTGGCGGGCGGGGGCCCGCTGTTCGACACGCTGGTGGTGTTCGACGTCGCCACCGACGTGGCCGGTTTGCGGCGGCCCGGGGACGAGGTGGTCATCACCGAGGTTCTCAACGAGGGCGCGCCGCACTACCCGCTGACCCTGGTGGTGGAGCGGGAGCCCGGCGGCGGGCCGCGCTTCACGCTCATCTACGACCGCGCGCTGCTGCGGGAACGCGGCGCCAAGACCATCCTCGCCACCTTCACCCGCACGCTCACCGCACTCCTCAATCGCCCGGACACCCCGGTCGGCGAGCTGGACGGGATCTCCCCGGCGGCCGACCTCCACGAAGGCGCGCCGCTCGCGGACGCGCGGCCCCTGCAGGACGGCGGGTGGCCCGGGGCCTCGCAAAGGACGCTGGGCGGGTTGTTCGATGCTGCCGCGGCGCGGTATCCGGATGCGGTCGCCGTCAGCCGGTGCGGGATCGACGGGGGCGCGCGGTCGATGACGTACCGGGAGGTGCGGGAGGCCAAGGAGCGGGTGGCGTCGGCGCTGCGGGCGGCCGGGGTGGGACCGGGTGAGCGGGTCGCGGTGGCGGTGCCTCGCTCGCTGGAGCAGGTGGTCGCGCTCATCGCGGTCGTCTCGGCGGGCGGCGCGTACGTGCCGCTCGACCCGGCGTACCCGGACGAGCGGCTGGCGTACCTGCTGGCCGACTCCGCGCCCAAGGTGGTGCTGGTGGACCGGGAGCGGCGGGACCGCATGGAGCGGCTGACCGGCGGGCGGGCGCGGGTGCTCGTGCAGGACGACGACCTGCCGCTGGACGACACCAGGCCGGCCGTCGGGCCGCACGACCCCGCGTACGTGATCTACACCTCGGGCTCCACCGGCCGCCCCAAGGGGGTCGTGGTGCCGCACGCCGCGGTCCTGTCGCTGCTCGCCGGGACGTGGCCGGACCTGCGGTTCGGGCCGGACGACGTGTGGGTGCAGTTCCACTCCGCGTCCTTCGACTTCGCGGTATGGGAGCTGTGGGGCGCGCTGGCCCACGGCGGCGAGCTGCTCGTCCCCGAGTACGCGCTGACCCGCTCCCCCACCGACTTCCACCGCGTGGTGCGCGAGCGCGGGGTGACCGTGCTGAACCAGACGCCGTCGGCGTTCTACCAGTTCGCCGAGGCCGACCGGCACGCGGCGGAGCCGGTGGAGTCGCTGCGGGTGATCGTCTTCGGCGGCGAGGCGCTGGACCCCGGCCGGTTGCGCGGCTGGGTCGAGCGGTACGGCACGCGCTCGCCTGAGCTGGTCAACATGTACGGCATCACCGAGACCACGGTGCACGTCACCCATCGGGTGCTGACCGACGAGGACTTCGCGGGCGGCTCCGTCTCCCCCATCGGGCGGGCGATCCCCGGGCTGGTCACGTACCTGCTGGACGACCGGCTGCGGCCGGTGCCGCCCGGCCGGGTCGGCGCCATCTACGTGGCCGGTGCGCAGGTCTCGCTCGGCTACCTGGGGCGGCCGGGGCTGACGGCGTCCCGGTTCGTGGCGGATCCGTTCGCCGGTGACGGGTCGCGGATGTACCACACGGGCGATCTGGCGCGGCGGACGCTGGACGGCGAGCTGGAGTTCGCCGGGCGGGCCGACGATCAGGTGCAGCTCAAGGGGTTCAGGATCGAGCTCGGGGAGGTGGAGTCGGCGATCCGCGACCTGGACGAGGTGATGGACGTGGCCGTCACCGTGGCTCCGTCGGGCGACCACCTGGTGGCGCACGTGGTGGGCCGGGTGCCGGACGACTGGGCCGAGCTGCTGTCGGCGCGGCTGCCGGCGTACATGGTGCCTGGTCAGGTGGCCCCTGTCGACGCGCTGCCGCTGACCGTCAACGGCAAGCTCGACCGCGCCCTGCTGACCACCCGCGCCCCACGACCCTCTGCGACCCCCGCGAGAGGTGGTGAGCACGCGCTGGTACAGGTGTTCGCCGAGACGCTGCCCGGTGTCGAGGTGGATGCGGACACCGACTTCTTCCGTGCCGGGGGCGACAGCATCGTGGCCATCGCGCTGGTCAACCGGGCCAGGGCGTTCGGGCTGCCGATCACGCCGCGCGAGGTGTTCCTGTACAAGACGCCGCGCGCGCTCGCCGAGCACGTGGGGACGTCCGCGGAACCCGTGCCGATCGCCCGCGCGGACGGCCCGCTCGCGCCGACCCCGATCATGTTGCGGCAGCGTGGGCTGGGCGGCTCGCTCGCCAGGTTCGCCCAGGCCAGGACGCTGGTGGCGCCCGAGGGCACCGGCTTCGCCGACGCCGGGCGGGCCGCGAACGCGGTCGTCGCCGCCCACCCGGCCCTGCGGCTCCGCCTGAGCACCGAGCACGGCGTGTGGACGCTGCGGACCGAGCCGCCCAGGCCGGTCACGGTCGTCCGGGCCGGCGAGGCCGACGCGGCGGGCGCGGCGGGCGCGGCGGGCGCGGCGGCGAACGAGGCGGCCGACCGGCTCGATCCCGGGGCCGGGGAGATGATCGCGTTCGCGTGGCTGGAGGCGAGCAGGACGCTGGTCGTCACCGCGCATCATCTCGCCGTGGACGCGGTCTCCTGGCTGGTGCTGCTCGATGACCTGGCCGCCGCGATGCGGGGTGCCGCGCTCGCGCCGGAGACCACGCCCTTCGCGGACTATGCCGATGCCCTGGCCGCGACGGCGACCCATCACACCGGCACGCTCGACCGGTGGCTCACCACCCTGGCCGCGCCTCCGCTGCTGCCTGTCCCGCCGGCACGACGGCGGGAGGTGACGGTGGAGATAGCTCCCGAGGTCAGTGCGGTGGTGACGCGGGAGGCGCCTGCCGCGCTCGGCGTCGGCGTGACCGAGTTGCTGTGCGGGGCGTTGCGGGTCGCCTTGACCCGGGTTCAGGACGTGCCGGGCGACCTGGCCATCGATCTGGAACGGCATGGACGGGTCCCCGTGCTGCCGCACCACGACTACACGCGGACGGTCGGCTGGTTCACCTCCATCGCGCCCGTCCGGCTCAGCCCGCACACCGACCCGGTGCAGGCGGCGCGTGAGCTGAGCGAGCGGCAGCCGGACGAGCGGGCGCACCTCGCGTACGGGCAGCTCCGCCACCTCAACCCGCAGACCGCGCCGCTGCTGACCACGAGCCCGCAGGTGCTGTTCAACTACCTCGGCCGGGGCAGCGAGTCGCAGGCGGTGACGATCACGGGCGCGGACGCAGGCGGCCCGTACGCGGTCGAGGTGAACGCCTGGCTGGACGCGGCGACCGGGAGGTTGCGGGCCACGTTCGCGCTGGCCGGCGACCTCCCGGACGAGCTGCCTGAGCGCTGGCGGGAGGCCGTGGCGGAGATCGCGCGCAAGGCCGGGACGGCGGAGCGGACGGCGCCGGTGACGCCGCTGCAGAAGGGCCTGTTCTACCAGGCGCAGCTGGCGGGCCCAGCCGGTGACTACGCCGGTGACTACGCCGGTGACTACGTGGCGCAGAGCTGCTTCACCTTCGACCGCCGTCTCGACCCGGAGGCGCTGGCCGACGCGATGGCGTACGTGATCGCCCGGCACCCCGGCGTGGGCGCGGGGTTCACGACCGGCGCGGACGGCGACCCCGTCCAGGTGCTCGCGGCGGGCCGCCGGGTCGCCGTCCGCACACTGGACGTGGCGTCGGACGCCGAGGTCGAGGCCATACGCACGCAGGATCGGGCGACCGGCTTCGACCTGGAGGCGCCGCCGCTGATCAGGATGACCGTGCTCCGGCTGCCGGGCGGCGGGGACGTGCTGCTGCTGAGCTACCACCTGCTGCTGTGGGACGGCTGGTCGCGCGAGATCGTGCTGCGCGACCTGTTCACCGCCTACGAAGCCGCGCTCGCCGGGGAGCCGCTCGACCCGGAGCCGGCGACGCCGAGCTTCGAGGAGCACGCCCGCGCCCTCGACGCCAGGGACCTCGCCCCGGCCCGGCGCTTCTGGGCCGACCAGCTCGCCGGATTGTCCGGCCCGACGCTGCTGGCGGGTCCTGCGCCGGCGCTGCGGGACGAGCTGCCGCGCGCGCTCGTCCGTACGCTGCCGGCCGAGCAGTCGGAGCGGCTGCGCGAGGCGGCGAAGCAGCACGGCGTCACCCTGAACACGGTGCTGACGGGCGCCTTCGGCCTGCTGCTCGGCGCGCACACGGGCCGCTCCGACGCGGTCTTCGGCATCACGGTCTCGGGCCGCGACGGCGAAGGGCCCGGCGGCCGGGCGCTGGACGACATGGTGGGCGTGCTGCTCAACACCGTCCCGATGTGGACGCGCCCCCGCCCGGCCGACACCGTACGCCACTATCTGGCCGGCGTGCAGGCGGCCAGGGTCGCCGCGATGGAGCACGAGCACCTGGGGCTGGGCGACATCCAGCGCGACACCGGCCACGACGCCCTGTTCGACACCCTCTTCGTGCTGCAGAACTTCCTCGATCTGGACGCCCTCGGCGAGATCAACGCGCGGCACGGCATCGTCGAGGTGCTGTCCGACGACTCGACGCACTACCCGTTCACCTGGGTCGTGACGCCGGGCGAGCGGCTGACGGTGAAGCTGGAGTACCGCGACGGCGACACCGGCCGCGCCGAGCGCCTCCTGGACGACTACCTGCGCCTGCTGGACGGCCTGACCCGGGCGAGCGGCCCGGTCGGCGCGCTGCCGGGGCTGGGCGCGGTGCCGGTGCCAGGCCCGCGCGGCGACGTCGGCACCGACACGGTGGTGGACAGGTTCGACCGGGCGGCCCAACGCTCACCGCGCAGGACGGCGCTCGTCGCGGGCGGCGCGAGCATGACGTTCGAGCAGCTCATGGAGCGCAGCAGGGCGGTGGCAGGGGTGCTCGCCCAGCGGGGCATCGGCCCTGAGCGGACGGTCGGGCTGGCGATCCCGCGCTCGCTCGACTCGATCGTGGCGCTGTTCGCGGTGCTGCGGACCGGGGCCGCGTACGTGCCGCTGGAGCTGGACCACCCGGACGAGCGGATCGCCGCCATCGTGGCCGACGCCCGCCCCGACGTCATCCTCACCGTGAGCTCCGTCGCGCCCAGGCTGAGCGGCGAGCTGATCGAGCTGGACCGGCCGCTGCCGGAGGCGGAGCCGTACGTGACGTTCGCCCCGGACGACCCCGGCCGGCTGCGGCATCCCGCGTACGTCATCTACACCTCGGGCTCGACGGGCCGGCCGAAGGGCGTGGTGACCGAGTACGCCGGGCTGACCAACATGCTCGTCAACCACCAGCGCCGCATCTTCGAGCCGGTGCTGGCCGAGCACGGGCACCGGGTGTTCAGGATCGCGCACACGGTGTCGTTCGCGTTCGACATGTCGTGGGAGGAGCTGCTGTGGCTGGCCGACGGCCACGAGGTGCACATCTGTGACGAGGAGCTGCGCAGGGACGCGCCGCGGCTGGTCGCGTACTGCCTGGAGCACGGCATCGACGTCGTCAACGTCACCCCCACCTACGCCCAGCAGCTGCTGGCCGAAGGGCTGCTCGACGACCCGGCGCGGCGGCCGCCGCTGGTGCTGCTGGGCGGCGAGGCGGTGACGCCCGGCCTGTGGCGGCGGCTCGCGGAGACGGAGGGCACGTGCGGCTACAACCTGTACGGGCCCACCGAGTACACGATCAACACGCTCGGCGTCGGCACGTTCGAGTGCGCCGACCCGGTGGTGGGCGTGCCGATCGACAACACCGACGTGTACGTGCTGGATCCATGGCTGCGCCCGGTGCCCGACGGGGTGCCAGGCGAGCTGTACGTCTCCGGCGTCGGCATCGCCCGCGGCTACCTCGGGCAGAGCGGGCAGACCGCGCACCGGTTCGTCGCCTGCCCGTTCGGCGAGCCGGGCGAGCGCATGTACCGCACGGGTGACCTGGTGCTGCGACGGCCGGACGGGAACCTCGCCTACCTGGGACGTACCGACCAGCAGGTCAAGATCCGCGGCCACCGGGTGGAGCCGGGCGAGGTGGAGGCGGCGTTCGCGGCGCATCCCGCCGTGCGGTTCGCCGCCGCGGTGGCGCAGCCCGACCCGGGGGTGGACGGGGCGTACCGGCTGGCCGCCTACCTCGTGCTCGACGGCGCCGGCCTCGCGGCCGTCGCGGCCGAGGTGGGCGCCGCGCTGCCCGACTACCTGCGGCCCACGCACTACGCTCAGGTCGCCGCGATCCCGCTGACCGTGAACGGCAAGGCCGACACCAAGGCGCTGCCGGAGGCCAAGCCGCTGGGCGCGCTGACGTCGGCGGGCGAGCGCGGGCCGGCGACCGAGACGGAGGCGGTGGTGTGCGAGCTGTTCGCCGAGACGCTCGACCTGGACGACGACGAGGTGAGCGCGGTGAGCGACTTCCTCGCCATGGGCGGCCACTCGATGCTGGCGCTGCGGCTGGCCGGGCTGCTGCGCCGCGAGTTCGGCCCGATCGTCACCGTACGCGACCTGTTCACCCTGCGAACCCCGGAAGCGCTGGCCCGACACATCGATGAGCTGTCCTGACGTGAACGACCAGCGCCCGGTCCGTACGGGCTCCGACGTGCTGCGCGCCGCGCTGCGCCGCAACGCCGGCGCGATGGCCGCCGGCACCCTGCTCATGGGGATGTACCAGGCGGCCGAGACCGCCTTCCCCATCGCGCTCGGCCTGATCGTCGAGCACACGCTGCAGGAGCGCGGCCTTGACTCGCTGGCGCTGTCGATCGCCGCGCTGGCGGTGATCATCACGACGGTGTCGCTGTCGTGGCGGTTCGGCATGCGCATCCTGCAGAAGGCCAACACGACCGAGGCGCACCGCTGGCGGGTCAGGGTCGCCTCCTGCGCGCTCCAGCCGGTCGCCAGGGACACCGACCTCAAGTCCGGCGAGGTGCTGACCATCGCCACCGAGGACGCCGACCAGACCGCCGACATCATCGAGGTGGTGCCGCTGCTGATCAGCTCGCTGGTCGCGGTGGTGATCGCCTCGGTCGCGCTCGGCCTGGCCAGCCTGCCGCTCGGCCTGCTGGTGGTCGCCGGCACGGTCGCGATCCTGTCGGCGCTCAGCGTGCTGTCCCGCCGGATCGGCTCGGGCACCCGCGAGCAGCAGGCCAGGGTGGCGCGGGCGGGCGCGAAGGTCGCCGACCTGATCAACGGCCTGCGCCCGCTGCACGGCTTCGGCGGCGGGCACGCGGCGTTCCTGTCGTACAGGAAGGTCAGCGCGCGGGCGCGCGACCAGGCGGTCACGGTCGCGAAGGCCGGTGGCGCGTACGCCGGCACCGCGCTGGCGCTCAACACGCTCCTCGCCGCCGCCGTGACGCTGACCGCGGGCTGGCTGGCCCTGGCCGGCGACATCACCATCGGGGAGCTGGTGATGGCGGTGGGGCTGGCGCAGTTCATCATGGAGCCGCTCAAGCTGTTCTCCGAGATGCCGAAGTACGTGATGGTCGCGCGGGCCTCGGCCGACCGGATGGCGCTGGTGCTGGCCGCGCCGCCGGTGATGACGCCGGGCCCGGACCTGCCGCCCGGCTCCGGCGAGCTGGAGGTGGACGGCGTCCGTCACGGGGCGCTCGACGGGCTGAAGTTCCACGTGCCGGCGGGCGCGTTCGTCGCGATCGCCGCCTACGACCAGCGCGCGGCGGCCGACCTCGTCGCGATCCTGGCGGCGCGGGTGCCGCCCGGCGCGTACGAGGGCGTCGTGCGGGTCGGCGGCCGGGACACGCGGGAGCTGTCGATCGACGGGATCCGCGAGCGCCTGCTGGTGAACCCGTACGACGCGGAGATCTTCGCGGGCACCCTGCGCAGCAACATCGACCCGGCGGGCACAGGACATGACCTGGCGGCGGCGGTCGAGGCGTCGATGCTGACCGACGTCGTCGCCCTGCAGCCTGAGGGGCTCGACCATCCCGTACGCGACCGCGGCGCGAACCTGTCGGGCGGCCAGCGTCAGCGCCTGTCGCTGGCCCGCGCGCTCGCCGCCGACCCCGCCATCCTCGTGCTGCACGACCCGACCACGGCCGTGGACGCGGTCACCGAGCAGCTCATCGCCCGCAACCTGGCCACGCTGCGCCGCGGCCGCACCACGATCGTGATCACCGGCAGCCCGGCCCTGCTGGACGCCGCCGACCGCGTCCTCGTGCTGGACGGCGGCAGCGTCGCCGCCGAGGGCGCCCACCGTGACCTGCTGACCCGCGACGAGACCTACCGCCTGGCCCTCGCCAGGTGACCGGCATAGAGAGGATCCACGATGACCAACCCCTTCGATGACGCGGACGGCCGTTTCCTGGTCCTGGTCAACCCGGAGAACCAGCACTCGCTGTGGCCGTCGTTCGCCGCGGTGCCCGCCGGGTGGACGGTCGTGCTGCCCGAGACGACCCGCGCGGCCTGCCTGGAGTACATCGAGACCCACTGGACCGACCTGCGGCCCCGATCGCTCGCCGAGACCGTGGACGGCTGACCCGTTTGCGGGCCGCCCGGCGGGGCAGGCACGGCGCATGCCTGTTGTCGACCAGACCTCGATGCTGTTGCTCAAGGGCTACGCCTGGCTCCCCGGCCTCCGCAGGCGGGCGGCGGGCGACGTGGTGCACACGCGGCTGCTCGGCCGCCGGGCCACCGGGCTGTGCGGGCCCGACGCCGCCCGCTTCTTCTACGACGAGCGCAACGTGGAGCGGCGCACGGCACTTCCCGGGCCGGTCAAGAGCACGCTGTTCGGCCACGGCTCGGTGCACAGCCTCGACGGGGCCGCCCACCGGGTGCGCAAGGCGATGTTCACGTCGCTGTTCGGCGCGCCCGCGGTGGCCGCGCTCGTCGCGCACGTCACCACGGAATGGGATCTCGCCGTCGCCTCCTGGGAGGGGCGGCGGGTGGTGCTGTTCGACGAGACGGCCGAGGTGATCACCAGGGCGGTGTGCGACTGGGCCGGGGTGGCCGTGGACGACGGCGACCTGCCCGAGCTGGCCGCCGACCTGGTGACGATGGTGGACGGGCTGGGCTCGTCCGGGCCGCGCCACTGGCGGGCGCGGCAGGCCAGGCGGCGGCGCGAGGCGTGGCTGGAGCGGTTCGTCCGCGACCTGCGTGACGGCGGCGAGGACGCGCCGCCCGGCTCGGCGGCGGAGGCGGTGGCCGTGCACCGCGACGCCGGTGGCCGGCCGCTCCACCCGCGCGTGGCGGCGGTGGAGCTGCTCAACGTGCTGCGGCCGACCGTGGCGGTGTCCTGGTTCGTCACGTACGCGGCCCACGCGCTGCACCGCTGGCCCGAGCACAGGGCGCGGCTGGCGAGCGGCGACGCGGAGTTCGCCGAGGCGTTCGCGCATGAGCTGCGGCGTTTCTACCCGTTCGCGCCGCTGCTGGGCGGGCGGGCGGCGCGCGACCTCGACTGGCGGGGCGAGCACATCCCGGCCGGGTCGCTGGTGCTGCTCGACGTGTACGGGCAGCACCATGATCCGCGGTTCTGGCGGGATCCGTACACGTTCGATCCCAGGCGGTTCCTCGGCACCGAGCCCGGCCCGTACGACCTGATCCCCCAGGGCGGCGGCGACCCGGCGAGCGGGCACCGCTGCCCCGGTGAGGCGCTCACCGTGGCGCTGCTGCGCACGCTCGCGCCGCGCTTGGCCAGGCTGGACTACGAGGTGCCGCGCCAGGATCTGAGCATCTCGCTGCGGCGCATGCCGGCCCGGCTGTCCAGCGGTTTCGTGCTCGTCCCCGCGCTCACCCCCATGCGCCGGCCCGCGGCGCCCGTACGGCAGGCCGAGGGCGACCCCGCCTGAGCGCTTGCGGCCCGTCCCTGGCAGGGCGGAGCATGGGTGCCCATGATCAGACAACCGCAGCTCCTCGCCTGCTCCGGCGTCCTGTTCCCGCCCGCCGGCTACCGCCACCCCGGCGCCCAGATCTGGCAGGCGATGCGGCTCGCGGACGTCCGCAGGCCGCGCGTCTGCCTCGTCGCCACCGCGACCGGCGACTCGCGCGAGCACATCCAGGGCTGGTACGAGCGGGCCGCCGCGTTCGGCGACGCCGAGCTGTCGCACCTCACGCTGTTCACGCAGCCGAACGTGCCCGACGTGCGCGCCCACCTGCTCGCCCAGGACGTGATCTTCGTGGCCGGCGGCAGCGTGGTCAACCTGCTGGCGGTCTGGCGCGCGCACCGGCTGGAGCCGATCCTGCGGGAGTGCTGGGAGTCGGGGGTGGTGCTGGCCGGGCAGAGCGCGGGCAGCCTGTGCTGGCACCTGGGCGGGGTGACCGACTCCTTCGGTGACCGGCTCGACGTGGTGGCCGACGGGCTGGGGTTCCTGCCGTTCTCCAACGGCGTGCACGACGACCTCGGCGACCAGCCCAGGCGGACGAGCTTCCGCCGGGCCGTGGGCGCGGGGGAGCTGCCCGCCGGGTACGCCACCGAGGACGGCGTCGCCCTGCACTACGTGGGCACCCGCTTCCATGAGGCGCTGGCCGTGCTGCCCGATCGCAACGCCTGGCTTGTCGAGCCGGATCAGGACGGGAAACACCGGGAGACGAGGGTGCCCGCCCGGCTCTGGGTGCCCTGAGGACTTTCTCGTCAGACGCTTCCGTGGCGGCGTACGTTCATTTTATGCTTTTCCTATCCAAATACTAGGAATATGGAGACGCATCGATGAGCCTCGAGTTCCTCTGGTACATCCCCAACCGGAACGACCCAGGACACCGCGGCGACGACGTCGTGGCCGGCCACAACAGCCTGGAGACCCTCACCGACCACGCCCGGGCCCTGGAGCAGCACGGCTGGACGGGCGCGCTCATCGGCACCGGCTGGGGGCGGCCCGACACCTTCACCGTCGCCACCGCGCTCGCCGCCCGCACGACCACGTTCCAGCCGCTCATCGCCGTACGGCCCGGCTACTGGCATCCCGCCAAGTTCGCCTCCGCCGCCGCCACCCTGGACCACCTGACCGGCGGGCGCGTGCTCATCAACATCGTCTCGGGCAAGGACGATCTGGCCGCGTACGGCGACAGCGAGGGCGACCAGGCGCACCGCTACGCGCGTACCAAGGAGTTCCTGCGGATCGTGCGGCGGCTCTGGACCGAGGAGGACGTCACCTTCCACGGCGAGCACTTCCAGGTCACCGGCTCGACCGTCGTGCCGCGCCCGGTCGCCAGGGGTGAGCGCCGCCATCCGAGGCTCTACTTCGGCGGCGCGTCCGAGGCCGCCGAGCGGGTGGCGGCCACGGACGCCGACGTCCAGCTCTTCTGGGGCGAGCCGCTCGACGGGGTCGCCGAGCGCATCGACCGGCTCAAGACCCTCAGCGCCCGGCTCGGCCGCGAACTGCCGCCGCTGGAGTTCGGGCTGCGGATCACCACGTTCGTCCGCGACACCACCGAGCAGGCGTGGGCCGACGCCGAGGCCAAGGTCGCCAGGATGTCGCAGGACGGCACCTTCCGCGACCCCAACCGGCACCCCGCCGCCGGCCAGCAGCGCCTGCTCGACCTGGCCGCGCGGGGCGAGGTGCTCGACGACAACCTCTACACCGCGCCGGGCAGGTACGGCGGCGGCGGAGCCGGCACCACGTGGCTGGTCGGCTCGCCCCAGGACGTCGCCAAGTCGCTGCGCCGCTACCAGGAGCTCGGCATCACCCACTTCGTCCTGTCCGACACCCCGTACCTGCCGGAGATCGAACGCCAGGGCACCCAGCTCCTCCCCCTGCTCCGCGACTGACGCTCCCGCGCTCGGCTACGGTCGGGGATCATGACCGATCTCCTTGGCATCAACCATCTGACGCTGTCCACCACCGACCTCGACCGGCTCGTGGCGTACTACACCGATCTGCTCGGAGCGACGCTCGCCTTCGAGCGGGCCGCCACCGCCGCCGATCCGCGGGTCGCGGTCCTCGACGTGGGCGGGGCCGACCATCTCATGATCGTCGAGACCTCCGCCGCGCCTGTCCCCTCCCTCGATCCGCTGAACCGGGCGGGCTGGGGGCTGCGCGTGGCCACCTACAAGCGGCTGGCCGGCCTCCGCGAACGGATCCTGGCGGCCGGGCAGCCCGTCGGGGAGATCGAGACCCTGCCGACGCAGTGGACGATGACGGCTCGCGACCCCGACGACCGCCCGGTCGACATCCGGGCCCATCGCCCTCGCTGACGTATCAGAGGCAGGCGAGGCGGACCGGGCCGGCGACCATGGCCTGGTCGCCGGTCGCGTTGCCCATGCCGGTGTCGGTGATCCGCACCATCGCCAGCCCCGTGCCGATCACGACGGGGGTCGGCGCGGCGACCCACTTGCCGCGCCGCATGCGCTGGTCGAGGGTGAACTCCGCGACCGTACGGGCGTCCTGGTCGAAACCATCCTTCACCGTGTACCAGACGCGCTGCCCGGCGAACCCGGTCTGCGGGATGTAGACGCCGACGAAGCACTGGTGCTGACCGTCCAGCCCGGTGGTGAAGCGCCACTGGAAGACGTTGCGCGGGTGCGGCTGCGCCGCCGGGTCGTACGTCAGCTCCGAGAACAGGAACCCGTCACTGCACCCCGCCCCGGTGTAACCCGGGGCGCGGGCGTCCTTCCACCCGTCCCGGCCCGGCAGACCGTCGATGCGGACGCTCCTCCTGGCGTCACGCGGGCAGGAAGGCCCGGCGACCGCCAGAAAGGCCGGCTTGACCGTCCGGGGCTCGGCGCTCGCCGTCGACGGACTCTCCGACGCCCGGCTCTCCGGCAACCGCCTCTCGGATGCACGCCCCTCGGATGCACGCCCCTCGGATCCCCGGCCCTCGGATGCACGCCCCTCGGATGCACGCCCCTCGGGTCCCCGGCCCTCGGATGCCTGACTCTCGGATGCCTGACTCTCGGATGCCCGGCCGGCCTCAGCGGCCGGCGCCACGTCCCGGCCCCCCGCCGCCGAGACGGCCGTGGACGCCTGGTTCTGATACACCAGCAACGCCCCCGGCACGGCCAACTGCGCCACGACAGCCACCACCACCCACGGCCGGATCCTGCGCCTCCTGGCAGGAGGCGGCTCAGCGGCCGAGCGCGCTCCGGCGTCCGCCGGCGGCACAGGCACGCCTCCAGCGACGGCCGGCCCGGCCGGGTTTCCCGTGGCGGGCAGCGGCTGCGGGGGTCGGTGGCTCGGGGTGGAGCGGGGGTAGTGGACGGTTTCGTAGGCGCGGTCGGTGTCGCCCACCTGGAGGAGGGCGTTGAGGACGTGCCACTTTCTCGTCCACTCGGCGCGGTCGCCGCCGCATGCCGCCACGTAGGCGAGCGTCGTCTTCAAGGTGGGCAGTGCGTCGCCTGATGCGGCGGCGGACAGCTCGGCCACGGGGTGGCCGGTCCTGCGGCGCATGGCGCGCAGGCTCGGGCCGCCCGCCGACGCCCGCAGCTCGCGCAGGCCCCGTGCGAACTCCTGCAGCGGGTCGGGCGCGACCGGGCGTGCGTGCCGTCCTCGCGGGCCGCCGCGCGGCGTCCTCCTGATCGTGTCGTTCCTCGTCATCGTGCCCCCAACGATCGTGTCGGTCCCTGTGGTCACGGGCAGGAGAGCCGGACCGGGCCGGCCGCCATGGCCTGGTTGCCGGTGGTGTTGCCGTGGCCGTCATCGGCGATCTCGACCATCACCAGCCCGCCGGTGATGACCAGAGGCGCCGGCGCGGGCACCCACTGGCCCTGCCGTACGCGCTGGTCGAGCGTGAACTCCCCCACCGTGCGCGCCTCCTCGTCGAAGCCGTCGCGCACCGTGTACCAGACCCGCTGCCCGGCCAGCCCCGACTTCGGGACGTGGACGGACAGCGTGCAGTGGCGCGGCCCCGGCAGGCCGGTGGTGAAGCGCCACTGGAAGACGTTCCGCCGCGCCGGCTCGGCCGGCTCGGCGCCGCGCCGCTCATCGCCGCGCAGCTCCGAGAACAGGAAGCCGTCCCCGCAGCCGGCGCCCCGCCAGCCGGAGGATGCGGCGTCCTTCCAGCCATCGCGGCCGGGCAACGCCTCGATGCGGACGCTCCTCGTGGTGTCGCGCGGACAGCTCGGCCCGGCGACGGCGGTGAAGGAAGGCGCACTCTGCCGGCCCGACTCCACCATCTGCCCCACGCCCCCACCCGCCTGTCCGCCCCCGGCCGCCGGTCCGACCCCGGCCGCCGGTCCGACCCCGGCTGCCGGTCCGGCCCCGGCCGCCGGTCCGATCCCGCCCGATTGCCCGATCCCGCCCGTCTGCTGAGCCGGCCGGCCGAGCTCGCCCGTCTGCCCGCCCTCCTGCGCCACCTCACCGGTCGCCGACAGGAAACGGAACAGCACGTCATGACGGAACGCACCGGCCGTGGCCAGCACGGTCACGCCCAGGGCCACGAGCAGCGCCGACAGCTTGACGAACCGCTGGTACGGCCGCCGACAGGACTCCTGCCCCGGCTCGGATCCGCCGGCGGCGGAAGCACCACCCTGCTGAGGCCGGCCGGTGCCGGCTGCGGAAGCCCCGACCCCAGGCCGGCCGGCAGCGGCTGTGGAAGCCCCGACCCCAGGCTGGCCACTACCGGCTGCGGAAGCCTCGCCTTCAGGACGATCGGTGCCGGCTGCGGGAGCCTCGGTCTCCTGGGGTCTGGTGTTGTTCTGGTCGGCGCGTAGGTCGTGCCATTTGTCGCTCCAGGCGTCCTGGTCGCCGCCGCACGCCCCCACGTACGCCAGCGTCAGGGCCAGGCTCGGCAGGCGGTCGCCTGCGGCGGCGGCGGAGAGTGCCGACGACGAGTAGCCCGCCCTGCGCTCCATGGCGCGGTAGCTCGGGTTTCCCGCCGCCGCCCGCAGGTCGCGCAGCCCCTGGGCGAACTCCTGGAGCGGGCCGGGCGGGACCGGCCGTTCCCGCCTGCCCCGCGCGGTGGTGGTGCCTTGGTGCATCATCGTGCCCCCTGACCTATGTGAATCGCGGCCCCCGGCGATTTGACTTCGGCCCCTATTCGCGGTCACGCGGCCCGTGGACGTCCCCTTCGGCGTCGAAAAATGACGATGACCACATGCCAGCGGGTGGCCCTCACGTTCAGAGGACCACCCGCCGCGCGAAAATCACCCGGCTATCGACGCCTGATCTTGCCGAGCACGTCCACGACGGGCTCGTTGCAGGTGTTGACATAGCGGACGATCACCTTGTAGGTGACGCCCCTCTTCAGGAAGCCGGTCGAGTAGCGGACGCGGTCCTCGAGGACGGTGTTGCCGGCGACCCGCGGCTGCGGGCGCAGCACCTCGGCGCCCCTGTTCGACAGGAACACGTAGTTGACCGTGCTGAACTTCTTCAGCTTGTTGCCGGACGGAGCCAGGAACGTGTTGGGCCCGACGACGAGCGTCCGGCCCAGGTTGACGCCGCCGACGAACGCCCGCGGCGTGAACCGGCCGCTGCGCATGGTCGTGCCGAAGAGACGGACGTTGCCGGGCACCCGGCACGACTGCCGCTGCAGCTCCGGCTTGAAGTAGCGGTCGGGCTGCCCGAACGAGCCGTAACCCTTACGGTCCCGTCCCGGCTGCCGCTTGACCAGCCAGTCCACGAAGTTGATGCCGGCCTCACGCAGGACCCGCTCGACCTGCTCGGGGATGCGCTTGCCCGCGGCGGTCGTGCTGGGCAGCTGCTGGGCCAGGCCCGCGTCGGCGGACTGCCCGCTCTGCCCGGTCGAGGTGCTGGGCGCGGACTGGCCGCTGTTGCCGCTGTTGTTCTTGTTCTTGTCGCGGTTGAGCAGCTCGTCGATCGCCCGGTTGCCGAGCTGCCGGCCGAGGTCCTTGCCCAGGTCCTTCAGGAAGTCGCCGAGCGAGCCTGAGGAGCTGCTCGCGGGCGGCGCCGGCTGCGGCGCGGTGAGCCCGAAGTCGAACGAGCTGCCCGAGCCGCCGGGGCTGCCGAACCCGAACGGGTCCGCCGTCTGGGCGTGCGCCGTGCCGCCGGTCAGGCCGCTGCCGACCAGCACGCCGCCGACCGCCAGGCCGGCCGCCGCGATACGAAGCTTCGAAGGTGCTTTCACGGTGGTTTCCCCTCTCATGGTGACGCCGGTATGCGGCGGGAGCGGGCTTTCGGGGAGCCGCCCCGGGCCGCCGGGTGGCGTCCGGATGTTTCCTGCCACTCCTGCTTAAGGGGCCGGGTAATGACCATCCAGGGGCGGACGATGTCCATTGCCCGCATCCATTGGCCATCGTCGGGGTTGTCCTTGTCCGCACTGCTCAGCCGGCCCGCGGGGGCCGGGCAACGCCCAGCTCAGCACGCGTGCGGAGGGCCGGAACGCCGCGCGTGCGACCGGAACGCCGCGCATGAGAAAGTGCCGTGCCCGGGCTCCGGTGAGGAGGCCCGGGCACGACCCCGGTCATGGGTGCGGTCGTGGGTGCGGTCGTGGGTGCGGTCGTGGTTGCGGAGGGCTCAGCACTTGTTGCGGAGCATGGCCGCGTCCTCCGAGAATCGGATCTTGTTGCCGCCCTGGCCGCGCTTGGCGGCGATGGCACCGAACGTCTCCAGCCGCTTGGCGGCGGCCTCGTAGTCGGCCTCGGTCAGCGGCTGCTTCTCCGCCAGGGCCGCCTGGGTCGCCGCGTTCACCTCGTCGGCGATGTCGTTGATGTTGCCGGGCCGCAGGTACGCCACGTCGATCAGCGCGGCCTGCACGGCCCGGGGCAGCTTGTCGAAGCTCTCGATGCCGCGCCGGGTGACCATGTCCTTGGCCTCCTCGTACGTGACCTCGAACAGCATCGTCACCTGCTCGTCCGTCAGCTCGGTCACCCCGGCCTTGAGGTCGTCGAACGCCTTGCCCGACTTGATGTCGGCCTGCTTCGACTGCGGGCTGGTCTCGCTGAGGATGCGGTTGATGATCGTACGGGCGTCCCCGCGGCTCATGTTGAAGCCGATGCCGATGGTGACGATGTTGCGGCTCTTGCCGCTCCTGGTCCGCTCACCGGCGTCGTACGCCTTCGTCCTGGCCCCGCCTTCCCGTTTGATCAGCATCTGCCGGACGCTGCCCTTGTACGTCACGGTGAAGGGGCAGCGGGTGGGATCGTCGGCCGTCTGGGGGGTGGCGGTGTCCTCGACCTCGTCCGGCTCGACCTCGGCGATGGTCTGCCCGGCCTTCTCCGAGGTGCCCGTCTCCTCCGCGTCCTCGGTCTCGTCGGAGACTTCGGCGTCGTCGGACCCGGAGTCGGTGTCGGTGTCGGTGTCGGTGTCCGTCGTCTCCTCGGCGTCGTCGCCTTCGTCCGCGACGCTGATCTCGTCGTCGGAGTCGGCGGAGTCAGCGGAGTCGGCGGACGCGCCAGGGTCGGTGTCGTCGGCGGTGGCCAGGAGGGAGTCCTTGGTGACGGCCGCCTCCTCCACCATCGTCAGGTCGGGGTCGTCGTCGCCGAGCTGAGCCGTCGCGACCCCGACGGTGAGCCCGGTACCGCCGAGCGCGATGACCCCGGCCAGAGCGGCGTACGTCAGGCGTCGCCGTGAATGCATATTCATCGAGTGCCTCCGTGAGGGACTTGAGGTCCGTTGGACCTTCCTGAAGGCATGCCTATGGCCCCCCACATTGACCAGCCAGAGCGTTATGTCCGCCCCCGTCCACTGGCCACCGCCCCGGAGCCGCCGACCGGATGTCCACCTTCGCGCCGACCAGCCAGGACATCACCGGCCACCTAGTTGCGATTTGATGGCAGTTGCGAATTAAGTGCAGAATGGGGCCCCATGAGGAGACTGCTCGTCCTGGTGGCGGCCCTGACCCTGACCGCCTGCTCTCAGCCCGCGCCGCAAGCGCAGGAGCAGCCCCCGGCACCGGGTTTCCCCGTCACGGTGGAGAACTGCGGCCGCGAGCTGACCTTCGACCGCCCGCCCTCCAAGGTCGTGACCGGCTACCACCCGAGCCTGGAGACGCTGCTGGCGCTCGGCCTGGGCGACCGGATCGCGGGGCGCACGTACTTCGGCGAGAGCGCCTTCCTGCCGGGGCAGAAGGAGCAGTACGACAAGATCCCGCAGATCTCCGGCACGATCATGCTGCCGCAGAAGGAGGTCATGCTCTCCCAGGGCGCGGATTTCGTCCTCGACAACGCGATGGCGAGCTTCGACGCGGCCGGCGGCTACGCCACGGTGGAGGAGCTGGACGCGGCCGGCAGCCCGGTCTACATCCTGGGCGGCTGGTGCAGCCCGGAGGAGGTGCTGCGGTTCACCATCGACGACACCTTCACCGACCTGCGCAACCTCGGCAAGATCTTCGGTGTCCCCGACCGGGCCGAGAAGCTGGCCGGCGAGCTCCAGGCGCGGCTGGCGGAGGTGAAGCAGCGGGTCGGGGGCCGTACGCCGGTCAAGGTGCTCGCCACGGACGGCGGCAAGGGCCCGGTCAACGCGTACGGCGGCGCGGGCGTCACGAACCAGATGATCACCTTGGCGGGCGGCGAGAACGTGCTGGCCGGCGTCAAGGCCGACTACACCGAGGTCAGCGCCGAGCGGATCAGCGCGGCACAGCCGGAGGCGCTGCTGGTCAGCGACTACGCCACGCTGCGCGGCGCGGACATGCCGACCTCGCCGGCCAAGGCCGAGGAGGCGTTCGCGATCGCCAGGAACAGCCCGGCCGCCAGGGACAAGCGCTATCTCGCGCTGCCGGTCGCCGCGCAGCACCCCGGCTACCGCAACCTCCTGGCCGTCGCCGACATCGCCAGGTTCCTGCACCCGGACGCGTTCGACCAGTGAACAGCAGCCGCTTCGCCGTGCTCGTGGCCGTGCTCGCGCTCGCCGTCGTCGCCTCGACCTGGCTGGCGGTGAGCATCGGCGCGGTGCCGGTGGCGCTCGGGCAGGCGTGGGGCATCGTGGCCGACAAGCTCGCCCCCGGGCTGGTGCCGCGCACGTGGACGCCGGTGCAGGAGCAGATCGTGTGGGAGTTCCGGCTGCCGCGCGCGCTGCTGGCACTGCTCGTCGGGGCCGGGCTGGCGGTGGTCGGCGCGGTGCTCCAGGCGCTGGTACGCAACCCGCTGGCCGACCCGTTCCTGCTCGGCATCTCGTCGGGCGCGTCGTTCGGCGCGGTGCTCGTGGCCATCGTGGGCGCCTCGGCGCTCGGCGGGCTGTCGATGTCGGCCGCCGCGTTCGCCGGCTCGCTGCTCGCGCTGGGCCTGGTCTACCTGCTGGCGCAGCGGGCCGGGCGGCTCACGCCGTCGCGGCTGGTGCTGGCCGGGGTGGCGCTGGCGTACCTGTTCCAGTCGGCCTACTCCTTCGTGCTGCAGCTCGCGCAGAGCGGGCGGGCGGCGCAGCAGGTGCTGTTCTGGCTGATGGGCAGCCTGGGCGGGGCCCGCTGGCACCTGCTGCCGGTGCCGGCCGTGGTGCTGGCGGCGGGGGTGACGTACCTGCTGATGCAGCACCGCCCGCTGAACGCGCTCGCCGCCGGCGAGGAGACGGCCGTCTCGCTCGGCGTCAACGTCGGCCGCTTCCGCCTGACGTTGTTCCTGCTGACTTCGCTGCTGGTCGGGGTGCTGGTCGCGACCAGCGGCGCGATCGCGTTCGTCGGCCTGATCGTGCCGCACGCCGCCCGCCTGCTGGTCGGCGCCGACCACCGCCGGGTGCTGCCCGTGACGGCGCTGCTCGGCGCGGCGTTCCTGCAGCTCGTGGACGTGGCGGCGCGGACCGTCAACGCGCCGCAGGAGCTGGCGCTCAGCATCGTGACGGCGCTGTTCGGGGTGCCGTTCTTCCTGTGGCTGCTGCGCCGCAGGTCCGCGGACCGGGAGGTGAGCGTCACGTGAGGCTGGCGCTGAACGGGGTGTCCGTCGCGGTCGAGGGCACGCCGATCGTGCACGACGCCGCGCTGGAGGTGGGCGACGGCGAGTTCGTGGCGCTGGTCGGGCCGAACGGGTGCGGCAAGTCCACGCTGCTGCGCTCGATCTACCGGGCGCTGCGGCCCTCGGCCGGGCTGATCGCCGTCGACGGCGACGACGTGCACCGGCTGCCGGCCCGCGAGGCCGCGCGCAGGACCGCCGTCGTGGCGCAGGAGACGCCGGCCGACCTGGACTTCACGGTGGCGGAGATCGTCCGGATGGGGCGCACGCCGTACCGGGCCGATGCCTCTGTGGACGAGGAGCTGTGTGGGCGCGCGCTCGGCCGCGTCGGCCTGGCCGAGGCGTCCGGGCGGATCTTCGCGACGCTGTCAGGCGGCGAGAAGCAGCGCGTGCTGCTGGCGCGGGCGCTCGCGCAGGACACGCGGCTGCTCCTGCTGGACGAGCCCACCGCCCACCTCGACATCCGCCACCAGCTCGACCTCCTGCATCTGGTACGCGAGCTGGGCCTCGCCACCCTGGCCGTGCTGCACGACCTCAACCAGGCCGCCGCCTTCTGCGACCGCCTGTACGTGATGAACGCCGGCCGCATCGTCGCCGGCGGCCCGCCCGGCGAGGTGCTCACCCCCGGCCTGATCGCGCAGGTGTACGGCGTGCGCGCCGTCCGCCGCACCCAGCTCGTCTTCGAACGGTCACAGGCGGACGAGGTCGGCGACCTCCTCGGGCAGGCCAGGTGACGTCATGACGTGCCCCATGCCGGGCACGACGTGCAGGACCGCGCCGGGGATGGCCGCCGCCAGCGCCTCGGCGTGCGCGAGCGGGTAGAGCGGGTCCCGGTCGCCGTGCACGATCGAGGTCGGCGCGGTGATCGACGACAAGGGGGCCTTCAGGGTGGGATCGTCCCGCCAGACGGCCCGGTGGTGGTTGGCCGCCGCGCCGGGATCGGTGGCCCGCGACAGCGCCAGCTCCAGCATCGCCCGGGCGGCCTGCTCGTCGAACGGCCTGACCGGCCCGTTGAACATCCGGAACAGCGCCACGTCCGACTCCACGCCCGGCGGCAGCCCGGCCGCCATGTGCGCGAGGAACTCCGGGGACGGCGGCGGCAGATCGTCCGGGTCGGCCGGCTCGCCCGCCTGCGCCCGCTCCCACACCGGAGCCGGGTCATGCCCCATCGGCGAGCTGGACATGATGGTGAGCGACCTGACCCGGTCCGGCGCGTGCACGCCCAGCCACTGCGCGATCATGCCGCCCAGGGACGTGCCGGCCACGTGCGCCGCGTCGAGCCCGTGGCCGTCCAGCACGGCCAGGCAGTCGCGTGCCATGTCGCCGATCGTGTACGGGTGCGCGTCGAAGTCGACGAGGCCGGACCTGCCGGTGTCGCGATGGTCGTACCTGATGACCTGCGCGCCCCGTTCGACCAGCCGGTGGACGAGCGCATCGGGGCAGCTGACGCCCTGCGCGGCGGACCCCATGACCATCACGACCGCGGGATCGTCGGGTTGCCCGATGCGCTCCGTCCATATCCGTACCGGTCCGGAGTCCACGTACCGCTCATGCGTTCGCGTCACGAGGGCACGCTAGCGACTCCAGGCCGCCGTCCTCCAACCCTTATCGGGCCGGGGCGCTCACTTGGCGAGGTTGTACTGGATGGTGTACTGCCGTGCGCCGCAACAGCCGGGGTGGGGCGGGTTGGGCGTGCGGATCCACAGCTGGCCGAAGCTTCCCCTGCGTACCTTGAGGGTCCTCATCACCGAGTACGCCTTCTTGCCGCCGTCGCAGATCTTGCCGTACCGCCCTCGCTGGGCCTCCCAGCTCGAGGTCGTCAAGGAGAGGTCGGGGAAGATGCAGGCGCCCTTCGGGAAGCCGGCCTCGCGGATCACGATGCTGCGCAGTTGCGCGGACGTGGACGACTTGTAGGCCCAGGTCGCGGTCACCTTGATCGGGTAGTTCCGGCCCCTGTGATCCTTGATGCTGACCGTGGTGACCACGGACTGGATCGCCTTGATGCGCTTGACGTAGCTGATCTTCTGGTCGGGCGCGGCGTGCGCGGCGGGTGACACCAGCAGGCCGCCACCGAGGCCGGCGACGAGAGCCACTCCGATCGTCGAGACGCGGAGTCGCGTGAGAGGTCGCACCTGTTCTCCTTTGTCATGCAAGGCGGTTCTGGACGGATGTCCGGTATTACCTGGCCGCGATGTTGTACTGGATGGTGTACTGCCGTGCGCCGCAGCAGCCGGGGTGGGGCGGGTTGGGCGTGCGGATCCAGAGCTGCCCGAGGTTACGGGCCTGGCGCACCTTGAGGGTCCTCATGACCGTGTACGCCTTGTACCCGCCGTCGCAGAGGATGCCGTGCTTGTTGCGCAGCGCCTTCCAGCTCGACGTCGTCAGGGCGAGGTCCGGGTAGATGCAGGTGCCCTTGGGGAAACCGTTCTCGCGCAGCACGATGGTCCGCATCTGCGCGGTCTTCGAGTTGATGTAGCGGAAGGTGACGGACACCTTGATCGGGTAGTTCCGGCCCTTGTGATCCTTGATCCTGACCCTGGCGGTCACCGTCTGGATCGGCTTGACCCGCTTGACGTAGACCATGGCCTGGTCGGGCGGCAGAGCCTGCGCGGCGGGCGCCACCAGCAGACCGGCTCCGAGCGTGGCGGCGAGACCCGCGCCCATCGTGGCAACGCGCAGTCGCGTGAGAGGTCGCACTGATTCTCCTTCACCGTGCATGACGCTTTCCGGCCGGACGATTACCCGGCCTGACGCAGCACGGTAAAGGGCCTCGGTATACCTGCGGGATATGGCCGGAATACGTGCGCCGGACAGCCGTGCACGGCGCCCGCTCCGTTGCCGGAGCGGACGCCGTGGGCGATCTCAGGCGCTGCCGCCGCCCTGCTTCCCCCAGCCGGTCAGCGTGTCGGTGAGGGGGCAGGCGACCTGCGCGGTCGAGCCCGCGCTGGTCCAGGGCGATTCGAACCATTTGTCCTTGTACCACTTGCTCGTGCAGAGGGCGATCGCCTTGTAGGGGCCGGTCGTACGGCACCAGACGTGCACCTCGGGCGGCCTCCAGTCGGGGTACGGGGTGATCGTGCAGTCGGCGGCGGCCACCGCCGGCGCCGAGGCGTGGGCCGCCGTGAGCGGCGCCGCGCCGAGCAGGAAAGCGGCACTGGTGAGCGCCAGCAGTTTCGTCGGTGTTCGCATCGTCATCCGACCTTTCACCAGCGAAGCCCGATACGCGCCCATGCGCCGATCGCCCGTCCCGCCTCAAGGGTCGGTACCCCGGCCCGTACGTTATTGCACACCCACGACCGGGGCGGGTCCTGGTGCGTGAATTCCGCCGAGCACACTTTTCCGCCGTCGATGTAGAGATTCCAGCGGGAGAGAACGGGCGTCGTCCCGCTCACGTCGACGTCGATGGAAATGGTGCCGCCGGGAAAGCGGGTGGGGTAGAGGTACAGCGTGCACCACGGCTCGCCGCCACTGGTCGAGGGGCAGTATTTCGTCCCGCCGGCGGCCTGGGCGGGCACGGCCAGCGTGGCCACGACGGCGGCGCTCGCCACAGCGGTGGTCACCAATCTGCGCAGTAGTCGCATACGGCGTTTTTCCTTTCTGACTTTTCGCTGACCCGAGCATGACATTCGGAAATAGGACGGGACAGGCCACCGGCCGGACATTTGTCGGACACAATGCGCCGCATTCTCGTGCGAAACGGCGTCATATCGGCGACCATGTGCTCAAGAGACCGTCGCCACGTGACCGGAACGGAGGCGGGTGCGATGCGGGTCGACGTGTTCCCCACCCTCGACGACGAGGGCGCCGCCATGGCCGAGCTGATCCGGGGGCGGCTGCACGGCGTGGATGTGCGGGAGGTGACGAGCACACAGCCGTTCGCGCTGGCCGCGTCGATGGTCGCCGCCGACGCCGTGGTGCTCGACCTCACCCCCGGCTCGGCGGCGCACCGCTACACCGCGATGGCGTATCCGTGGCGGCAGGACAAGGTGCTCGCGGTGTCGCGGTCGTACCTGCCGCTGAACATCGAACCGGTCCGCCCTGGCGGGACCGCCCCGTACCCGGGCCGCCTCGACCCCGAGGAGATCGCCGTCTGGGTCGCGGCCCAGGTGCGGGAGCTGGCCGGGCGTAGGCGACCGTCGTTCCTGCAGCGGGTGCGCGGCTTGGTCGGTATGACGGCGGGCACACACACGGAATCTGCGGACGTCTTCATCAGCTATCGAGGCACCGATGCAGAGGCCGCGCAGGCACTGCGGGCCGCGCTAGAGAAGGGCGATCACCACGGGGGTCGCAGGCAGCGGGTGAAGATGTTCGACGCCGGGCAGCTGGCGCATCCGGAGGCCGTGCTGCCGGTCCTGATCCGCTGGAAGGTCCTCGCGCTCATCAGCGACGTCCTCAAACACGCCCGCGAGACGTGGATCGTTGACACGCCGCGCTTTCTTCAGTCGTGGTTCACCCAGGGCGAGCTGGTCTGCCTGGCGTACTTCGCCTGGCCTGGCACGCTGATGGCCTACGATCCGGCGAGAGGCAGCGCCGGGCCCGCGCCCGAGAAGTACATGGCGACACTCGACGCAACGGGGCGCAAGCGGCTGGCCCGATATTTCGTGAACAGCCACCCCGACCTTATGGCAGCGGAAAGCATGGCCGCCCTCCGCAAACTGCGCCCGACCCGGCTGCCCCTGACACGGGACGAGGCGTTCGATGACGAGTTCTGGACCTTGCCGCTCCTGCAGTGCACCCGGTGCAGCATCAGGGAGCCGGACCGGCCGGGCATCGACGTGGCGGGCTTCCTGACCAACGCCGACCCGCGCCTGTACCCGGTCGCGCTCGACACCCTCGCCGCCTGCGCGTCGGAGCAGACGCCGTTGCGGTGCACCAACCCCGACGGCTGCCCGCAGCGCTTCACCGTGCGCGCGCTGCCGCCCTACTACCTCTGGTACGCCCTGCCGGTCGCCGACGGCTCCTATCTCGGCACGATCCCGGCGTACGCCGCCGTGCCGATCACCTCGTGACGAAGGCGCCGGCGCGGGCGGCCAGCACCGCGGTCCTGGCGGCGTCGGCGGGCAGGGCGGGGTCGGGCGGCGTACGCAGGAGCACCAGGTGGTGGTAGACCGGCGCGGTCGCCGCGACCAGCAGCCGGCGCGCGTCCGTGCCCTCCGGCAGCTCACCGCGCTCGACGGCCCGGCGGACGATGGCCTCGCAGCGGGTGTAGCGGTCCTCCCAGAGCCGCCGCACCCCGCGCGCCGCCTCCTCCGACCGGAACGAGGCGGCGAACAGGGCCATGACGAGCGGCGGCTGCGCGGTCATCGAGTCCTGGCTCTCCTGGTTGAGCGCGGTCAGGTCGCCCTCCAGCGAGCCGGTGTCGGGCGGCTGCCAGTCGTCGTCGCCCGCCGCCGCGAAGACGTCGGCGAGCAGCCCGCCGACGTCGCGCCAGCGCCGGTAGACGGTGGCGCGGTGGACGCCGGCGCGGGCTGCGACGCCGTCGATGGTCAGCTCGTCGTAGCCGCGTTCGGCCAGCTCGGCGCGTACGGCGTCGATGACCTGCGTACGGATGCGGCTCGTGCGGCCACCCGGGCGGCGGCGAGGGGTGTCGGGTTGCTGATCCGGCGAAGCCATGACAGCATCTTAATGTAGCAGTTGTCGCATTAAGAGCCCCGTTTGCGAGGAACACCCATGAATTCCCTGGCGCCTGCCGACCCCGACGTGCTGCACCCCATGCCGGGGCAGCCGCGGGTGGTGCAGCTCAGGCCGCTGGTCACGTCGCCGCTGATCGAGGTGGGGGCTTACTCGTACTATGACGATCCGGACGACCCGACCGCGTTCGAGACCCGCAACGTGCTCTACCACTACGGGCCGGAAAAGCTGATCATCGGGAAGTTCTGCGCGCTGGGCACGGGGACGCGGTTCATCATGAACGGCGCCAACCACCGCATGGACGGTCCCTCCACCTTCCCCTTTCCCACCCTCGGCGGCTCGTGGGCCGACCACTTCGACCTGCTCACCGGCCTGCCCGGCCGGGGTGACACGGTGGTGGGGAACGACGTGTGGTTCGGGCATGGGGCGACGGTGCTGCCGGGCGTACGGATCGGGCACGGCGCGATCATCGGCGCCGGCTCCGTGGTCACCTCCGACGTCCCCGACTACGGCATCGTCGGCGGCAACCCGGCGCGGCTCATCCGCACCCGCTACGACGCCGGCGACGTCGCCCGGCTGCTGGCCGTCGCGTGGTGGGACTGGCCGGCCGAGCACATCACCCGGCACGTCCGCACGATCATGTCCGGCACGGTCGCCGACCTCGAGGCCGCCGCACCGTCCAGGAGCGCGTCATGACGCACATCGCGATGGTGAACGTCCCGATCGTCAGCCACGTCCTGCCCGGTCTGGAGGTCATCCGCGAGCTGGTGTCCCGGGGGCACCGGGTGACGTACGCCACCGACCCGGCCCGCGCCGACCTGGTCAAGGGGGTGGGGGCGGAGCTGGTGCCGTGCACGTCGGTGCTGCCGTTCGCCGGGAACTCCTGGCCCGACGACCCCATCGCCGCCGCGAGCCTCTTCCTCGACGACGCCGTCCAGTCGCTCCCTCAGCTGCGCGCGGCGTACGCCCAGGATCCCGCCGACCTCTACCTGTACGACATCGGCGCGTACGCCGCCCGCGCGCTCGCCGAGGCGCAGCGCCGTCCCCTGCTGCAGCTCTCGCCGACCTTCGTGGCCTGGCAGGGCTACGAGGAGGACGTCGCCGCGCACCTGCGGCGGCTGCCGGGCGCCGACGCCTACCAGGAGCGGTTCGGGCGGTGGCTGGCGGAGTGCGGGGCGACCACCACCGACGTGGACGCCTTCTCCGGTCTCCCCGACCGCGTGCTGGCCCTGATCCCGCGGGCCATGCAGCCGAAAGCCGAACGGGTGGACGGCGACCGGGTGACGTTCGTCGGCCCCTGCTACGGACCCGCCGAGGACCGCTGGACCCGTCCGGTCAATGCCGAACGGGTCCTGCTCATCTCCCTCGGCACCGCCTACAACCACCGCCCCGCGTTCTACCGCTCCTGCCTGGCCGCCTTCGGCGACCTGCCCGGCTGGCACGTGGTCCTGCAGATCGGCCGCCACACCGAGGTGAGCGAGCTGGGCCCCATCCCCGCGAACGTCGACGTGCACTCCTGGGTGCCGCAGCGGGCGATCCTCGCCGAGGCGGACGCCTTCGTCACGCACGCCGGGATGGGCGGGAGCAGCGAGGGCCTGGCGGCCGGTGTGCCGATGATCGCGGTGCCGCAGGGCGCCGAACAGGTCATGAACGCCGACCGCCTGGTGGAGCTGGGCGTCGCCCACCGCCTCGACACCGACGCCGCCACACCCGACGCGTTGCGCACCGCCCTCCTGACCCTCGTCACGGACTCGGACGTGGCCCGCCGCCTTCGCGTGCTGAAGGCCGAAGCGCGTGCCGAAGGGGGCACCCAGCGCGCCGCCGACCTGATCGAGGGCCTGCTCGGCTAGCGGCGGCTCAGTCCACGGGTGCCACACGGATCAGGTTGCCATCGGGATCGGCGACGACGAACGTACGCCCGAACGGCTCGTCGTGCGGTTCCTCCACGAGGGTGACCCCCTTGCCCTGCCACTCCTGGAACAGGCGGTCGATCTGCTCGCGGCCGCCGTCCAGCGCCAAGCACAGCTCACTGGTACGCGACGCGACGGCACGCTCCGCCTCCCTGTTCCACACGGCGAACTGCACCCCGCCCGCGAGGTCGAACGCGATGAAGCCCGGGGTCTCGAAACTCGGCTTCATCTCGAACAACTCCGCATAGAAGCGCGCGGACGCGGGCGCGTCGGAGACGTAGAAAATGAACGTGTTCGGCACTGTCATGAGAGAACTCCTTCGGATCGCTGATTCCGGACACCGGGGAGCCTGCCTGTCATACCTGACAGATTCCGTCGTGATTTCTGGAAGTCTGGCCTCATGACACCCGATCGGTTCTTCTCCCTGCTGCTGGCACTCCAGACCCGGGAGACGATCACCACCGGTGACCTCGCGGACCAGGTCGGGGTCTCCGTGCGTACGGTGCTGCGGGACCTGCGGTGGTTGCAGGAGGCGGGCTTTCCCGTCCTCGTCGAGCGGGGCCGCTGGGGTGGCGTGACGCTGCTGCCCGGCGGCGCGCTCGACACCTCGCGACTCACCCCTTCAGAACGCGACCACCTCGCCCTTCACGGCCTCGACGACGAGCAGCGCCGCCAGCTGGGCGCCGCCGCCGACAGCCGCCGCGCCCGCGAGAAGGTGGCGGCCGGCCGGTCGACCCCGCCGCTCCTGCCGCTCAGCGCCGTCGTCACCACCGACAACAGGCCCTGGTACGGACCCGCCGCCCGGGGAGCCGACCCGAGTGCTCTCATCGGCGACGTGCGCAGAGGCGTACGACTGAGCGTCCTCTACCGGCGCTCGGCGGAGGACGCGCCGACGTGGCAGGTCGTCGACCCGTACGGGCTGCTGGCCAAGTCAGGCCGCTGGTATCTCGTCGCCGACCACGCGGGTGTTGCCCGCCTGTACTCCCTGGAACGGCTCGCCGGCTGGCGGCCCCTGCGCGAACAGCGGCGGCTACGTCCCGGCGCGACCCTCGGCGACGTGGCAGCGGAACTCACCGCCCGCTGGGAGACGGGCGGCACCGTCCAGGTGCACGCGTTGCTCCAGGCCGGCCAGCTCGAACGCGCCCGGCGCATCCTGGGTTCCCGCCTGACCGTGCATCCTCCTGGGGATGCCGATGAGGTCGCCATCACGGTGACGTACCGGGACATCGAGGGCGTGCGCCAGCTCCTGCAGTTCGCGGAGTCCATCACCGTGACCGGCCCTCCCGCCGCCCGCGCCCGGCTCCGCGAGCTCGCGACCCGCGTCATCCAGCACTACTCCTGAGGGCGCGCATGAGACGCGGGCGCAGCGGAGGTGGACAGAGGTCAGGCGGGCCGGGCGAGGGAGGTGCAGTGGGCGATGGTGGCGTCATCCGGTGGGACCGCTTCACGTTCCTCCGCCTCCCGGACGCGGCGGATGACGTCGGCGGGGCCTTTCCGCGCCAGCTCGGCCATCAGCTCGGGCCAGTCCACGAGCCCGAACCGGTCCACGATGCGGGAGGCGCCGTTGCTGAGCAGGGCGGCGGCGGAGGCCGGGCCGGGGACGGTGCCGGTGATCGCTTCGCGGGCCGCGTAGGGGTCGTCCTTGGCCACCCAGAAGCCGCCCGGCCGGTTCCGGTGCGAACGCAGCTCACCCAGGATGCGACGGTACTCGTCCGAGCCCGGGTCGGCGGCCTTCAGCGCGGGCTCGTACCTGCCGCTGATCACCACCTCCCGGCGATCGGTGACGACGACCGGCGCGCCCTCCTCCGAACGGTCGATCACAAGGGTGGCGTCGCCCAGCACCAGGTAATCGGCGCGGTCGTCGGACAGCCGCAGCACGGCCACCGCCGCCGACGGGCTGATGGGGTCGGTGACGGCGCAGGTGTCGCGGTGATCGTCGGTGACGTGCGTGATGGCCTCGGCGAGCAGGTCGGCCAGGTCGCGGTCTTGCGGCAGCAGGCCGAGCAGGGTGCCGCCCAGATGGGTGGCGTACCAGGCCACACCATGCCGGCACGTCACCTCACCACCGGGAATGCCGGCCCCGTCCACCAGCACCGCCGCCTCCGGCAGGACCCCGGCGAAGTCCTCGTTGATGCGGCCGACCCGCTTCCCGACACTGGCCATCGCCACCCGCATACGCCGCCCCTCTCCGCCGATCAGGGCGACGACCCTACCCGACCACACAGCCCTTCCTGCGCTCACGGCCTGAAGGCCGGTGCGGACGACTAGTCAGTGGGCTCGGCGTCGGCCCGAGGCTCCTCGGCGTCGTCAGCCGCCGCCTCCCGCCGCTCCTCTTCGAGCTTCTGCTCGGGATCGGGCGGAGGTTCGACGGGCTCGGCCGGGATGGGGCGGCGGGTCTCCCTGACCTCCACACCGGCCCTCTGGGCGATGGTGTCACTCTCCCCGTTCACCTGACCGACAGCCGGGGGCAGGGGGGCGGCTTCGTCCTGTTGACTCATGCTTGAGCACCTGCCCGAGATTCGCCCGAGCAGTCCGCACCCTTCAGGACAAAACGGACATAAGCATAGAATTAGGGCACCCTGGGTATACGGCAAGAGGGATCGATTGCCCACCCCGCATGGAGCGCCCCGGCTGTGGGGAAGCAGCCGGGGCGCTCCCTGCCTCGGCCTCCAAGCGAGGTCAGAGCGGGGGCGGGTCGAACTCCACGTCCACACGCTCGTTCCTGGCCGCGCGACCGGCGTCCGGATGAACCACTCCTAGAGCGTCGGCATACAACTGGAAGGTCTCCTCGAGCAGGACCTTCCGTTCATTCCATAACGCCGTACGTGCGCGATGGAACGGATGCTCAGCCCAAACGTCTCGGCGTAACCGGCCACCACCTCTTTCGCCAAGCTCACCTCGGACCTCCGCACGTGGGAGAGGGCGATGAGCGCGGCGATGGTCTCGGGATGGCGGGATCCACAACTGCGCAGGTGGGTCGCGTGCACCCGCAAGGCGAGATCCTCCGCGCTGTCGAGCTCACCCACCTGCCGCAGACCGATGGCGAACTCCCGGCCTGCCCGCAACCAGCAGGGGCGGCGCGCTGCCGAGCGCGTAGTCGTAGTGGTGGCGCGAGGCCGCCTCCTGGCGCTGGCGTTCGAGCAGGCCGCGCAGCGCCTCGGGGAGCGGCTTGAGCCGCCGGCGCCACCATACGTAACGGCCTCCGACGATGCCGCCCGTCGCGGTGCCGGCCACCGCCGCACCCACGAGCGAGGCGGCCTGCCACTCCCCCGGCACCCATCCCGCGGCCCGCGCCGCCACCAGCCCCGCCGCGAGGGCGCCCGCCGCGGCCACCGCCCACGACCAGGCCCGCGACCCGCCCTCCTCGGGCGCCTCCGGCTCGTCCGATTGCCGATCGCCGACCATGGCCTGCAGCAACGCCATCACGACGACCAGCGCCAGCCCCGCGAGCAGCAGGTCGGGCGCCCAGCCCCTGAACGCCTCCAGGCCGAATGGCAGCTTCTCGCCGGTGACGACGTTGCCCACCAGCCCGGTGAACGCGGCGACCAGCGCGTTGACGCCGGACACGGCGAGCAGAACCCCGGACGGCCTGTCTCGCTCCCGCATCCCGGACCTTCCACTCAGCCCAGCGCCAGATCAATGGTCGCAGATGCGCGGGGTGACGTCCCCTGGACGCTTCACCGCTGGCCGAGGTGGAACTCGTGGCCCTCGTCGTCGACGAAAGTGGCCGACCAGCCCCAGTGCTCCTGCTTGGGCGGACGGGTGAAGGGGACCCCGGCCGCGTTGAGCCGCTCGTACTCCGCCTCGATGTCGTCGGCCTCGAACAGCACATAACCGGGGCCCGCAGGTGTCTCCGGCCACTGCGGGTCGGCCTTCAGGAGGGCCAGCCGGGTGCCACCGCTTGGGGGCTGGACCTCGATCCAGCGGTTCTCGCCATAGGCCATGTCCCTGGTGACCGTGAAGCCCACCTTCCGGCTCCAGAAGTCGACCGCCTTCTGCTGGTCGCGTACGTACAGCGAGACCTGGCTGACGCCGATGCCCATGATCTCTCCTCGTCTCGTCCGGTCGGACCCACTGTGCCACTCAGGCCCGACAATCCGGCCTCATGCGGGAGTGGCGCGCCAGGATCCAGTCGGCGGCGATGTCGGTGCCCGTGAAGCGGCCGATCAGAGTCAGGGCCGAGGTGATGCTCTCCGGGTCCTCCACGCGGTCGTCGCCTCTGACGTCGTCGTCGGTGATCGTGAAGCGCAGCCCGTCCATCAGGTGGTCGAGCGCGTACGGGTCGTCCCCGTACCGGCGCCAGTCCAGCGCGAGCGGGTCGAAGGACGTGATCAGGCGGCCGTCGCGGCCGTAGTCGAAGGACGCCTTGTGGTTGATGTCCATGGTGAGGCCGAGTGCCTGCCGGGCGCCGTACGTGCGGGTGCGCAGGGACTCGCCGTCGCTGTGGGCGGGGATGACGCCGATCCAGTCGCCGGCCTCGGCCACCCAACGAGATCCGTCGTCGATGGCGTGATCGAGGATCTCGTGGAGGTGGCACGGCGTCCGGGTGACCGGGTCGAGGCCGAACGACCGGGCGACGGACTCGACGTCGGCGCCCGTGATCCACATGGCGCTGAAGCCCAGCGTCCAAAGGTCGCCCTCGTCGTCGAGCCCTTCGGTGAAGAGCGTGTCGACCAGGAGGTCGTGCAAGTGACTCGGGGACCGCACGGCCGCCTACGCGAGGGTCTCGACGACGAAGCACAGGAAGCTCAGTGCGTTCGTGAGATTTTCGGAAGCCTCGTCCTCGGGGATGCCCATGATCCTCCTCGTCTCGTCTGGTCGGACCCACTGTGCCACCCGGCTCCGACAATCCGCCTAGATACATGGGATCTTTAAACATCCGCCCTTTTTGCGGCGTCTGCCGAAATTCTGCCAACGCGGGGTGGTATGCCTCATAGGTGTCACCGGATCAAGGAGTCATCGATGGCTGAGTCCCGTACCGCTGTGGTCGGCGGACTGCGCATGCACTACCTCATCGAGGGCGAAGGCCCGCTTCTGGTGCTGCTGCACGGGTGGCCGCAGACGAGCCACTGCTGGCGGCGCGTCATGCCCGAGCTGGCGAAGCGGTTCACGGTGGTCGCGCCCGACCTGCGCGGCTACGGCCTGACCGACAAGCCCACGAGCGGCTACGACAAGCGCACGATGGCGGCGGACGTCCGCGCGCTCGTCCATGCGCTCGGCCACACCAGCCTGACCCTGGTGGGCCACGACAGGGGCGCCAGGGTCGCGCACCGCTACGCGCTCGACCACCCGGACGAGGTGGAGCGGCTAGTCGTCATGGACATCATCCCCACCAGGGAGATGTGGCGGCGGTTCGACATGACGAGCGGCGTGGCGCGCGGCACCTGGCACTGGACGTTCCATCTGCAGCCCGACCTGCCCGAGCGGCTGGCGGGCGCGGACGTGCGCGGTTATCTGGACTACTTCTTCGACAAGTGGACGGTGCACCGGGCGGAGCTGGACGTCGACGAGTACGTCAGGGCGTTCTCCCGTCCGGGCGCGCTGCGGGCGGGGTTCGACGACTACCGGGCCTCGTTCCCCGACGACGCCGAGCAGGACGAGGCCGACTGGGCGGCGGGCAGGCGGCTGGAGATGCCGGTGCTGGCGCTGTGGGGGTCGGCGGGACTGCTGGGCACGCTGCCGGCGCTCGACATCTGGCGCGGGTACGCGCGCGACGTGCGGGGCACGCAGATCCCCGAGTGCGGGCACTTCCTGGCCGAGGAGCGGCCTGACGTGGTGCTGGCACACCTGCGCGACTTCTTCGACAGCGCCCCAGCACCCGTGCAGGAACGCCAGGTGCGTGAGGACCGGACGCTGGACGAGATCCAGATCAGGGATCCGTACCTGCTCAGCGAGGGCTCGTCCTACTGGCTGTACGGCAGCACCGACCCGAACATCTGGTCGGGCCCCGGCATCGGCTTCGACGCCTACCGCAGCGAGGACCTGCGCACCTGGGAGGGCCCGTTCGCGGCGTTCAGGCCGCCCGCGGGATTCTGGAGCGAGGGCCAGTTCTGGGCGCCGGAGGTGCACGCGTACCGGGGCCGCTGGTACATGTTCGCCACGTTCACCGCGCCCGACGGCTACCGGGGCACGCAGGTGCTGGTGGCGGAGAAGCCGGAGGGGCCGTTCGAGCCGTGGAGCGACGGCGCGGTCACCCCGCGCAAGTGGCAGTGCCTCGACGGGACACTGTCCGTGGACGGCAAGGGCGACCCGTGGATCGTCTACTGCCAGGAGTGGCAGCAGGTGCACGACGGCGCGATCTGGGCGCAGCGCCTCAGCGACGACCTGCGGGAGACGGCGGGCACGCCGGTGTTCCTGTTCAACGCCTCCGACGCGCCCTGGGTCAGGCCGCTCGACCATCCCTCGACGCGGAATGCGAAGCTGCCGTCGTACGTCACCGACGGCCCGTTCCTGTTCCGGCTGTCCAGCGGGAACCTCATCATGCTGTGGTCCAGCTTCGGCGAGCAGGGTTACGCGATGGGCGTCGCCCGCAGCGAGAGCGGGCAGGTGACCGGGCCGTGGACGCAGGAGGAGCGGCCGCTGTGGGCGGAGGACGGCGGCCACGGCATGATCGTACGGCTGCGCGACGGCACGCTCGCCCTCACCCTGCACCGCCCGAACAGGACGCCTGACGAGCGGGCGAGCATCCACCCGCTGGTCGAGCACGACTCGACGGTCACGCTGGCGGAGCCCCGGGATCGGTGAACCCCGGCACGGCCTCCAGCAGGGCGCGCAGCAGCCGCCTGGCGTCGTCGCAGGAGAGCCGGTCAGGGGTGTCGACGAGCTGCGCGGCCAGCCCGTCCACGAACGTGTGCAGCACCGCCGCCCACAGCTCGACCTGCGGGTCGGGGTGTGGGCGGAGTGCCGCGCCGGGGTCGCGGTCGGGCTCGTGGCCGCGCAACTGCGCGATGCACTGGCGGTGCAGGGCCCGCTGGTCGTTCCAGGTCTGGGAGCCGTCCTTCGGCGGGTGGTCGCGTTCCCATTCGATGACGGCCTGCCACAGCGCGTATTCCTCGCGCCGCTCGTCGTCGAGCGGGAGCAGTTCCTCCATCAGCGAGATGATGCCCTCGACGACGGAGCTGACCGTGCGGGGGCGCATGAGGCGGGGCAGGAGGCGGGCGCGCAGCGCGTCGGAGGTGGCGTGCGCGACGTAGGACTGCAGCTCGTGCTGGTTGGCGAAGTAGTGGCGCAGGGACCCGGTGGACCAGCCGGCCTCGGCGGCGACGCCGCGGACGGTCACGCCGGCGAGGCCCTCGCGCAGGATCACCCGGATCGCGGCCGCGCCGATCTCCGCCCGCCGCTGCTCATGATCGACGAGTCTGGGCACTCGTCCATGGTAACACGCCCGTGTTACCTTAACTGACACGGGTGTGCTGCCAAGGGGGGGGGGACATGTCCATCGAGATCATCGGTACGGTGCTCGGGCTCGCCCTGCTCGACACCCTCAGCCCGAGCGTCATCGGGGTGACCCTGTACGTGCTGCTGGCCGGCCCGAAGAGGACGGCGGCGCTGCTCGGCACCTACTTAGGCGCGGTCGCGGTCGCGTACTTCGCGCTGGGCGCGCTGCTCATGCTCGGCCTCGGCGCGGTCGTGCCGACCATCGACGGCACCGCGCCGGCCTGGGCCGAGATCGTGCTGGGCGTGGGGCTCATCGTGGCGAGCTACCGCATCCCGCAGCAGGGCGCCGCGCCCGAGGCCCGGTCGTTCACCGTAGGGGCGATGCTGATGCTGGGGCTCGGCACGTGGCTGTTCGAGTTCGCCACCGCCGTGCCGTACTTCGCCGCCATCGCCATCATGACCTCCGCCGGGCTCGCCGCGGCTCAGTGGATGACGCTGCTCGGCGCGTACGTGCTCATCATGGTCCTGCCGGGCCTGCTGCTCTGGCCGGCCTGGCTCGCTCTGGGCGAGCGGACGCGCGGGCGGTTCGAGACCTGGCGGGCCAAGCTGGCGTCCGGCTCGCGGGCCACGCTGAGCTGGATCGTCTGGATCGCCGGGTTCCTCATCGTGGCGGACGCGGCGGCCACGCTGTTCCCCGAGACGGTCAGCGTTCCGTGGCGGTGAAGGGCACCGACTCACCGCGTACGGCCTGGATGTCCAGCTCCACCTTCACCGTCGCGCCGATCAGCTGCACCCCGGCCCGCACGATCTGGTTGTAGGTCATCGCGAAGTCCTCGCGCCGCAGCTCGGTCTCGGCGTGGAACGACGCCCGCAGCCCGTCCCACGGGTCCCGCCCGGTGCCGAGGTAGGTCAGGTCGAGATCGACCGGCCGCTGCGTGCCGGCCAGGCTGAGCATGCCGTGCACGACCCACCGGTCGGTGCCGGCCGCGGTCAGCCCGGAGCCGCGATAGGAGATCATCGGGTACGTCGCCACGCCCAGGAAGTCCGCGGAGCGCAGGTGGTCGTCCCTGGTGGTGTTGCCCGTGTCGATCGAGGCGGCCGCGATGTCGGCGGCGACCGACGACGCCTGCGGAGTCGTCCCGATCTCGATCCGCCCGGCGAACTGCCTGAACCTCCCGTGCACCCGGCTGAACCCGAGGTGCTGGGCCGAGGCCCCGATCGTGCAGTGGGCGGGGTCGAGCGTCCAGACGCCGGGCGGCGGCAGGTCACGCCCGCCCTGCCTGGTCAGCACCACGTCACCCAGGTCGGCCAGGCCCGAGCCGGTCACGATGGCGGTCTGCGCGGCCGGGACGAAGCCGGCCGCCGTGACGACCGCCGTGTAGGCGCCGGGCGCGAGCGGCTCGGTCGCGACGGCGCCGTGCGGGTCCGCCTCGGCCCGTGCCGCCTGCCGGCCCGCCGGGTCGGTCAGGGTGACGATCGCGTGCTGCACGGCCCAGCCGTCCCTGGTGCGGATCCGGGCATGTACGCCCCGCCGTTGGATGGGCCGTGCGGTGGGAGCCTGCTGCTCCCAGGTGGTGTCCATGGTGTTCCCGCTCTCCCCGCTCGCCGACGTGCGAGCGGTCGTTCGCCCCGCCCGGGCCCGCCGGGCGAGTGCTCATTCCTCGTGCTCATTCCTCGTGGGCCAGCCACAGGTCGCGGCCCTCCTCGTCGGCGCCGTTCACGGTGACGGTGTCGGCGACGGGCGGGTAGCCGGTGGCGATGACGGTGTACTGGCCGCCGGTCAGGTCGGCGAAGGCGTACGCGCCGTCGTCCCCGGTGATCGTGGTGCCGACCACGTTCCCCGCCGCGTCGAGCAGCGTCACGCGGGCGTCGGTCAGCGGAACCCCGTCACGCACCCGTACGGTGCCGCGGATCCGGGTGCCCGGCCGCAGCTCGACGTCGCAGCGGGTCCTGCCGGTGGCGGTGACCTCGGTGGGGACGGCGGCGGGGCGGTGCGATCCGGCGCTGACGGCCAGCGTGTAGGCGCCGGGGGCGACGCCGGAGAAGGCGTACGCGCCGTCCGCGTCGGTCGTGCTCGTGGCGATCACCTCGCCGCGCGTGTCGGTCAGCGCCAGCACCGCGCCGGGGACCGGCTTGCCCTCCTGGTCGCGTACGGTTCCGGCGAGCCGGCTCGACCCGGCCAGCCGCACGTTGAAGTCGAGCGGCCGCGAGCCCACCGCGAGCGTCGCCACCTGCGGGTCGCGGTGCGCGACGGAGGCGATCAGCACGTACGTGCCCGCGCCCGGCGCCCAGATGCTGTAGGCGCCGTCGGCCAGGGTCATGGCCCTGCCGAGCTGGGTGCCGCCCATGTCGATGAGGGTGAGCGTGGCCTGCCCGATGGGGGCGCCGTCGTCGCCGCTGACGAAGCCGCGGATCTCGACCCCGCCGGGCGCCTGGGCGTAGGCAGGCTCGCGTGCCCCGGCGAAGGCGGAGGGAACGGCGTGCGGCAGGGACGAGTGCGGCGCCGTCGCCTGCGGGCCCGCCGCCTGCGGGGCCGAGAGCCCGAGGGCCGGCGTCCCAGAGGCCGACGCGTCAGGGACCGGCATCCCAGAGGCCGGCGTGTCAGGGGCAAGCGCCCCAGAGGCTCGCGCCTCAGGGGCGGGCGCGGCTGCTCTGGCGTGGCGCGGCAGGAAGAACGCGATCAGGAACGACACCAGCGCCGCCCCTCCCCCGATGGCCAGCACGACGCGGAACCCGTCGTCGGACGGCAGCTCGGCGGGTCCGAACCGGGTCGTCATCCCCGCCAGGATGGCCCCGGCCACGGCGCTGGAGACGGAGGTGCCGATGGCCCGCATGAGCGTGTTGAGGCTGTTGGCGGCGGCCGTCTCGGTGACCGGCACGGCCCCCATGACGAGGGCGGGCATGGACGCGTACGAGAACCCGATGCCGGCCCCGATGACGACGGACACCAGCACGAGGTGCCACACCTGGGACATCAGCACGATGTTGAGCCCGTAGCCGCCCGCCACGATGATCGCCCCGATCATCAGCGTCAGCTTGGGGCCGCGGGCGGCCGACACGCGGGCCGCGATCGGCGCGAGCAGCAGCATGACCACGCCCGACGGCGCCATGACCAGGCCGGCGGCCAGCATCGACTGGCCGAGCCCGTAACCGGTGGCCTCGGGGAGCTGCAGGAGCTGCGGCAGCACGAGCGACATCGCGAACATGGAGAAGCCGAGCATGATGGAGGCCAGGTTCGTGAGCAGCACCTGCCGCCGCGCGGTGGTGCGCAGGTCCACCATCGGCTCCCTGGTGCGCAGCTCCCACCAGCCCCACAGCAGCAGCACCACGACCGCGCCGACGAACAGGCCGACCGTCAGCGGGTCGGTCCAGCCCCAGTCGGCGCCCTTGGAGATGGCCAGCAGCAGGGCGACCAGGGCGGCCGACAGCCCGATGGCGCCGACCAGGTCGAAGTGGCCGCCGCTGCGTACCGCCGATTCGGGCACGAGCGCGATCACCAGGACGAAGGCGACGGCGCCCAGCGCCGCGGCGGTCCAGAACAGCACGTGCCAGTCGAAGTTCTCGGCGAGCAGCGCGGCGGCGGGCAGGCCGAGCGCGCCGCCGACGCCGAGCGAGGCGCTCATGGACGCGATGGCCGAGCCGAGCCGCTCGGGCGGCAGCTCGTCGCGCATGATGCTGATGCCGAGCGGGATGACGCCGGCCGCGAGGCCCTGCAGCGCCCGTCCGATGATCATGGGGGTCAGCGAGTCGCTGAGCCCGCATATGACCGAGCCGGCGACCAGCATGGACATGCTGATCAGCAGCACCCGCCGCTTGCCGTACATGTCGCCGAGCCGTCCCATCACCGGCGTCGCGGCGGCGCTGGCGAGCAGCGTCGCGGTGACCGCCCAGGCGGCGTCGGCGGCCGGCGCCCCGAGCAGCGCGGGCAGCTCGGGCACCAGCGGGATCACCAGCGTCTGCATCAGCGACACCGCGATCCCGCTGAAGGCGAGCACCACGACGAACGTGGACGCCCGCGACGGGCCGGCCGCGTGGGCGGCGCGGGCGGACGGGTTGGTCATGCGGGGGCCTCCGGCGGGACGGGAGCGCGGGCGACAGGTTTAATTCAAGCGCTTGAGTTAAAATTACCAGTACGGATGTTTCCGACTTGTTGCGCCTCCGGGTTTGGCGATGCCCGGCGCCGGCTGAGATCATGGCGGCGGACGTCGGCGCAGGGCAGGCAAGCAGTTCCGGTGCGGTGATGAAGATGACGAGGGCCATCCGGGCCGAGCGCGTCGGCGTGACCCGCGAGCAGATCCTGACGGCGGCCGAGCGGCTGTTCGCCGAAGACGGGGTGTGCGCGGCCTCCAACCGGCGCATCAGCGAGGCGGCGGGGCAGGGCAACACGGCCGCCGTGGGCTACCACTTCGGCGCGAAGGCCGATCTCGTCCGCGCGATCGTCCGCAGGCACGCCGAGCCGATCGAGGCCCGCCGGGCCCGCATGGTGGCCGCCGCCGAAGGGTCGGACGACGTACACGACTGGGTCTCGTGCATGGTGCGCCCGGTCACCGAACACCTCGCCGAGCTGGGCTCCCCCACCTGGTACGCCCGCTTCCTCGCCCAGGTCGGCACCGACCCCGCGCTGTGCGTGATCCTCCAGGAGGAGAACCGCACGTCGCCGTCGCTGCGCCTGGCCGTCGACGGCTTCCACCAGTGCCTGCCCGAGCTGCCCGCCGCCGTGCGGGCCGAGCGCGGCGAGATGATGCGCCAGCTCATCCTGCACACCTGCGCCGACCGCGAACGCGCGCTCGCACTGGGCGCCGCCACACCCCGGGCGAGCTGGCACGACGCGGCGACCGGCCTCATCGACGCCCTCGTGGGCCTTTGGCTGGCCCCGACGTCATGAGCCACGGCGTGCCGCGTTTGCGGGAACCTATTCTGGATGTCTAATATCCAGGTATGCGGATGAGCGAGGGCGTCGAGTGGGCCATGCACAGCTGCATCAACCTGTCCTGGCTCGACTCGGACGAGGCCATGACCGCGGCGCGGCTGGCGGCGTTCTACGAGCTGCCGCCCGCGTACCTGAACAAGCAGCTTCAGGCGCTGGCCAGGGCAGGCATCCTCAGCTCGACGCCGGGGCCGCGGGGCGGGTTCAGGCTGGCCCGCCCGCTCGAGCGGATCACCTTGCTCGACGTGGTGACGGCGATCGAGGGGCCGGGCGAGGCGTTCCGGTGCGAGCAGGTGCTGCGCAAGGGGCCGGTCGGGCGGGAGGACGTCGACTATCGCAAGGCGTGCTTCGTCTCGCAGGCCATGCGGCAGGCCGAGGCGGCCTACCGCAAGGCGCTGGCCGCCCAGACGCTGGCCGACATCAGGGCGAAGGTGGAACGCCACGTCCCCGACACGCCTGAGATCACGCGGGCGTGGTTCGCGCGCCGGCGGTCCTGAGCGGCTCTCGCCGTTCGTAAATTCTGGATATTCAGTAACCAGGTTATCGGTAAAGGAGACACATCATGCGTATGGACGTCAGTCGATCGGCCGCCGCGGGATACAAGGGCATGTACGCGGTGGAGGCGTACGTCGGCTCAGGACCGGTGCCCCGCAGCACGCTGGAGCTGCTGCGGCTGCGGGTCAGCCAGATCAACGGCTGCGCCTTCTGCATCGACATGCACGTCAAGGAGGGGATCGAGGCGGGCGTGCCCGAGCGGAAGCTGCACGCGGTGGCCGCCTGGCGGGACACGCCGTACTTCTCCGACGAGGAGCGGGCCGCGCTGGCGCTCGCCGAGGCCGCGACCCGGATCGCCGACAACCCCGAGGGGGTGCCCGACGACGTGTGGGACGCGGCGGCCGACCTCTACGACGAGGAGTCGCTGGCCGTGCTGGTGATGGCGATCGCCGCGATCAACACGTGGAACCGCCTCAACGTCACCGTCCGCAAGGGCCCCGCGGACTGATCCGGCCGCTCATCGCTCCCGGACGACAAAGCTCACCGCTCCCCCACGACAAAGCTCACCGCTCCCCGACGACAAGGCTCACCGCTGCCGCTCGAAGCTCACCGCTTCCGCCTGACGGGCTCGGCCCTCCCCTCCGAGGTGCTCGCCGAAGAAGGCGGTGAGCTTGGCGACGGCGGGGGTGACGTACGCGTCCCGGTCGTAGAGGTCGATGTGGGTGGCGCCGTCGATGACGTACAGCTCCTTGGGCTCGGCGGCCCGCTCCATGGCCTCGCGGCTGATGTACGCGCTCTCCGCCTCCGACCCGACGATCATCAGCAGCGGCCGGGGCGAGATCAGGTGGGCCATGGCGAAGGAGTCGTACTGGGCGATCCTGTCGATGCTGCGCAGCACCCACCCCTGGACGGCGCGGGGGTGGTGGCCGCGCGGCGTGCGGTAGTACTCCCAGGTCTCGCGGAACTGCCGGGTCTCGGTGGCGAAGCGCTGCTCGGCGTCGTCGGGGATCCACGGCGCCATCCAGGGGGCCTCGCCGCGCGCCTCCGCCGTACGCGCGGCGCCGGCCCGCTGGAGCAGGGCAGGCAGCACCGCGGGGTCCTGGGTCCTGCCGAGCCCTTCGCGGAAGGCGTGGCCCAGGTCCGCGGCGCTGACGGTGGCCACGGCGCGGATGCGGTGGTCGGTCTGGGCGGCGTAGGCGACGTAGCCGCCGGAGGCGCAGATGCCGAGCCCGCCGATGCGGCCGGGGTCGATGTCGTCGCGGGTGGTGAGGTGGGTGACGGCGGACTTGACGTCCTCGGCGCGCTGGAAGGGGTCCTCCAGGCCACGCGGCTCGCCCTCGCTCTCGCCCTGGTACGCCGCGTCGAACACGAGCGCGGCGAACCCGGCATCGGCCAGGCGCCGGGCGTACAGGCTGGGGCTCTGCTCCTTGACCCCGCCTCCTGGGTGGCCGATGACGACGGCGGGCAGCGGGCCGCCGGTGTGGCCGTCGGGGGTGAACAGGATCCCGGCGAGGGCGAGCCCGTCGCTGGGGAAGGTGACGTTCGTCTGCATCGCACTTCCCTTCGGTACGGGGTGGTTCGCCACCGAGGCTCGCAGAGCCCGTACGGAAACGGGAGAGGCGAGTCGTGTCCCAGGTCAGCGCTGTCCTGGGACAGAACCGGCCCCCTCACGACGGCCCCGCCTGCGGCAGACTGGTCCCATGACACACCCCACCGAGCTCGGCGCCTTCCTGCGCGCCCGGCGCATGGAGCTGAGCCCGGCCGAGATCGGCCTGCCCGCCGGCGGCAGGCGGCGGGTCAAGGGGCTGCGCCGCGAGGAGGTGGCGCTGCTCGCGTCGATCAGCACCGACTTCTACACCCGCATCGAGCAGGGCCGCCGCCAGGCGTCTGCGTCCGTGCTCGACGGCATCGCGCGCGTGCTGCGGCTCAGCGACGACGAGCGGTCCTACCTGTACGAGCTGTCGGGCAAGGAGGCCGCGGCCCCGAGCGGGCGAGCCGCGCAGAAGGTCCAGCCGCAGCTGCGGCGGCTGCTCGACGACCTGGCCACCACCCCCGCTGTGGTCCTGGGCCGGCGCACCGACGTGCTGGCCTGGAACGCGATGGCCGCCGCGCTGTTCACCGACTTCGCGCAGCTCCCGGAGGAGAAGCGGAACTTCGTGCGGCTGGTGTTCCTCGATCCCGCCTTCCACCGGCTCTACCCCGAGTGGGAGCACGTCGCCAGGGCCTGCGTGGCGCAGCTGCGCATGGAGGCCGCCCGCGACCCGGCCGACCCGCGGCTGGCCGCGCTGGTGGGCGAGCTGTCCGTCCGCGACGACGACTTCCGCCGGTGGTGGGGCGGCCATCACGTCGAAGTGCGCGACGTCGGCAGGAAGGTCATCGACCACCCGATCTCCGGGCGGCTGGTGCTCGACTGGTCGGCCCTGGCCTGCACCACCGACCCCGACCAGCAGCTCATCACGCTGACGGCCGAGCCGGGCACGCCGTCGCACGACGGCCTGCGCCTGCTCGCCTCGTGGCAGGCCGGTGAGCCGAGCCGCGTGGGTGGTACCGGCCAGACCTAGTCTGCACGGGGCCAGCCGGCGTGCCCTTTCTGCGGGTTCCGGGGCGTTCCTACAGGTGAACGCCGATGAACCCGAGGAGAGGTCACCGAGATGTGCACGATGGCGCTGCCGCACGAGCTGTGCCGGCTGGGCGCGGACGCCGGTCATGCCCTGCGCACGCCCGTCGCCGCGCTGCGGGTGGAGCTGGAGGAGGCCCGCCTGCACCGCGACGAGCTCGACGTGGACGCGCTGCTGTGCCGCGCCATCGACGCCGTCACCCGGCTGGAGCGGGTCGTCGAGCAGCTGCGCCTGCTCGACGACCCCTCCTACGCCGTCGAGCACGGCTGCCAGTTCGGTGACCGGTTGCGCGGCTTCCACCCCAGGTGAATGACCTGGGCTTTGCCCGCCGCCTACTGACCGTATGAGGCGGCCTGACCAGCTGCGCGAGTTCCTGCGGGACGAGCCTGCCACGCCGGAACGGCCCGAGAAGGCGCCGATCAAGCCGAGGGCGCGCTCGCCGGAGTTCGTCCGGCACTGGGCCGAGCACCAGGTGACCTACTGCACGTACGGCGACAAGCGCTTCCATCACCCGGCGGTCGGCGGCTTCACGCTGCACTGGGAGACGTTCGCGCCGACGGCCGACCCCGACCTCTATCTCGTCGTCTACACCCCGCCCACCGGCTCGGCGTCGGCGGAGCGGCTGGCGGCGCTGGCGGCGCTGCGGTAGTCGCGCGGCGCCAAGCCCGTCAGGCGCTTGAAGGCGTTGCTGAGCGCGCTGACCGAGGCGTAGCCGACCTCGCGGGCGATGGACTCCATGGTCGCCTCGCCGTCGCGCAGCCGTCCGGCGGCCAGCTCGATGCGCCAGCCGGTGAGGTATTCCAGCGGCCCCTTGCCGACGACCTGCTTGAACCGGGCGGCCAGCGTCGAGCGGGACACCGCGCACACGCCGGCCAGCTCGGCGACCGTCCAGGCGTGGGCGGGGCTGGCGTGCATGGCGCGCAGGGCCGGCGCCACCACGGGGTCGGCGAGGCCGGCCAGCCAGCCCGAGGTCTGGCCCGGCGCGGTGGCGACGTGCAGGCGCAGCAGGTGGATGAGCATGACGAGCGCGAGGTGCTCGGTGACCAGGGTGGCGGCGGGCTGCGAGGCGCGCAGCTCGGCGGCGATCAGCTCGAGCGCCCAGCGCACGGTGGTGGCCTCGGTGGTGCTGCCGGGAACGTGGATCACCGGCGGCAGCACGTCGAACAGCAGCTCACCGGCCCGCTCGCCGAAGTGGAACCGGCCGCTCATCAGCTCGACGTCGTCACCGTCGCCGACGCGGGCCGGGCCACCCGCCGCCGCCCTGAACACCGGCCCGGCCGGGGCGGGCGTCACGCCGGGGCCGCTCGCCAGGGTGAAGGCGCGCGGCTGGACGAGCAGGAAGCAGTCGCCCTCGCGCAGCTCGATCGGCTCGGGCACGCCGTCCACGGTGAGCAGGCAGTGGCCGCGGCGCACGGCGTTGAACTTGACCCCGTCTGGAGGGTCGAACGCGAGCGCCCACCGGCCGCCGGCCACCAGCCCGACGGACAGGCGGCTGGTGGTGCCGACGAGCGTGAGCACGTCTTCGAGCGGATCGGTTTGCCGGACTGTCACGCAACTATCCTGGACGATCGAGGCTTCTGCGTCCAACCGCGGCTTTCTAGGGTGACGAGCATGACACGTATCAGCACCCCTTTCACCGCCAGGACCACCGCCGCCGAGGTGCTCGCCGGCGTCGATCTGACCGGCCGCCGGATCATCGTGACCGGCGGGGCCTCCGGCATCGGCCTGGAGACCGTACGCGCGCTGCGGGGTGCCGGGGCCGACGTCACCGTCGCCACCCGCAACCCGGCCCCGGGCGAGCGGCGGCTGGACCTGAGTGACCTCGGTTCCGTCCGCGCCTTCGCCGCCTCATGGACGGGACCCCTGCACGCGATCGTCGCGAACGCCGGCATCATGGCGCTGCCCACCCGCCAGGTCACCGCCGGCGGCTGGGAGCTGCAGCTCGCCACGAACTTCCTCGGCCACTTCGCGCTGGTCACCGCCCTGCACGCCAACCTGCGGCAGGCCGGCGACGCGCGGGTGGTCATGGTCAGCTCGGGCGCGCAACTGGGAGCGCCGTTCGACTTCGACGACCCCCACTTCGAGAAGCGCCCGTACGACCCGTGGACGGCCTACTCGCAGTCGAAGACGGCCGACGTGCTGCTCGCGGTCGGCGCGGCGCGGCGCTGGGCGGACGACGGCATCATCGCCAACGCCCTCGAACCCGGCTACATCCACACCAACCTGCAGCGGCACGTGGACGCCGCGACGATGCGGGCGATGGGCGCGATGGACGAGGCGGGCCGCCTGCTGACCCCCGACTACTTCAAGACCCCCGAGCAGGGGGCCGCCACGTCGGCGCTGCTGGCCGGGTCGCCGCTGGTGGCGGGCGTGACCGGCCGGTTCTTCTCCGACAACCAGGAGGCCGAGGTGGTGCAGGGCGGGCCAGGGGTGATGTCGGGCGTGGCGTCGTGGGCGGTGGACCCTGCGGCGGCCGACCGGCTCTGGGCGTACGCGCTGGACGCGATCTCGGCGTAGAAGTCTCAACAGAGAGTTCAACGATACCGTCGAAGGTATGACGAACTCCCCGTACGACGATCTCCTGCGGCTGCTGCCCGCCCGGCCACGGCTGCTCGCGCTCGGCGAGCCGACCCATGGCGACGAGACCCTGCTCGGCCTGCGCAACGAGCTGGTCAGGCGGCTCGTCGAGCAGGAGGGCTACCGGTGCGTCGCGATCGAGAGCGACTGCATGAAGGGGCTCGTGGTGGACGACCACGTCACCTCGGGCGCCGGGGACCTGTCCGCGGTGATGGAGAGCGGCTTCAGCCATGGGGCGGGGGCGGCGGCGGGCAACCGCGAGCTGGTGCGGTGGCTGCGGGCGTACAACAGGGGCCGCCCACCCGCCGACCGCGTGCGCTTCGCGGGCTTCGACGCGCCCATGGAGATGACCCACGCGGCGAGCCCCCGGCAGGCGCTCACCGCCCTGCACGCCTACCTCGCCGCCCACGTGGACACCGGCGTCCTGCCGGAGACGCTCGACCGCCTGCTCGGCCCCGACGAGCGGTGGGCGGACGACCAGGCGATCTTCGACCCGTCGCGGTCGATCGGCCGGTCGGACGCGGCGAACGAGCTGCGGCTCGCGGCCGACGACCTGGCCTGCCTGCTCGACGTCCACGCGCCGGGGCTCGTGGCGGCGGGCGGGCGCGACGCGTGGGAACGAGCCCGCCTGTACGCCCGCACCGCCACCGGCCTGCTGCGCTACCACGCGCAGATGGCCGGCGCCGCGCCCGGCCGGGTCAACGCGATGATGGGCCTGCGCGACGCGATGATGGCCGCCAACCTGCTCGCCCTCGCCGACCGCGGCCCGACCCTCGTCCACGCCCACAACCGTCACCTGCAGCGGCAGCGCAGCACGGTCATGCTGGGCGAGCTGCGGGTGGACTGGTGGAGCGCCGGCGCTCAGGTCGCGCGCCGGCTCGGCGAGGCCTACGCCTTCGTCGCCACCGCCGTCGGCACCATCCGCCACGAGGGCGTCGGCGCCCCTCCCCCTGACACCGTCGAGGGCGTGCTCCACGCGATGCCCGGGGACCGTTTCCTGGTCGCCGGCCGGGAGCTCGACGCCACCGGCCTCGTCCCCCGCGACTCCCCCTGGTTCGGCTACCTCCCGCTCACCCCGGCCGACCTGACCGGCAGCGACGCTCTGCTCTACGTCAGAGACCTGCCGCCAGGTCTGTGACTCAGGTGACGGTGCCGGGCTGGGCGGAGAGCAGGGTCTGGGCCCAGCCGGTCGCGTCGATGGTGCCGTGACCGCTCAGGTCGTCGCCCTTGCCGTCGTAGGGGTCGCCGTCGTGGTAGCGGTAGAGCGCGCCTGCCGGATTGTGGCCGTAGTAGACGCCTCCGCCGGGCGACAGGAGGGCGTCGAAGTTCTGCCAGGTGCTGTCACGGAGCTGGTGCCGGTCCCAATCGTCCCTGCCCTTGATCTTGTACGACAGCAGCAGCCCGTTCGTGGTGGTCCCCAGGATCCAGTCAGGCCCCGTCGTCGTCAGCGTCTTGAGCGTGAACCCCGTACCGATGAGGGTGTTCCCGGTGATGTCGCTGATCGCCGGCTTGGCCACCGTGAGCGTGTAGCGGCGCAACGTGCCCGCCGCGATCCCGAAGAGATGACTCCTGCCGTCATAGGCCAGCAGGTCATGCGTCCAGCCGGTACCGAGCAGCACAGGCGTCTCGAAGATCAGCTCTTCGTTGTTCGTCCGGATGTCCACCCGATACAGCTCACCGTCGCTGCCGGGCTTGGTCACCAGCAGCGTGTTGAAATTCAACGTCGCCATCGCCTTCGGCGTGAAACCGAGACTCGCCGCCGAAACCACCGCCCCATGCGTCCGCTTACCCGACTCCGCATCGATCGTCGTGTAGGTGAGCCGCCCGTCCGGCAACGCCCCATAGATCTTCGCGGTCCCCTCAGGGGACGTGGCCGAGCAGTTGTGGCTGGTGACGTTGTTCCATTCGCGGCCGTCCGCCTGCCCGTAGGTGACGCCGTTGAAGGTCGGTCTGACCCGCTCGGAGTTCTCGCTGCCCCAGGAGGCCCGTCCGTCGCCGTTGGCGTCGTAGCCGAGCTCGAAGTGCAGGTGCGGGTGGCCGTTGGCGGTCGCGCCGTCCTTGCCGACCTGGCCGATCACGGTTCCGCGCTGCACCCGGTCGCCGACCGAGACGTCACGGGCGTGCAGGTGGATGTAGGTGGTGAAGTAGCGGCCGCCGTGATCGATCTGGATCATGTTGCCGGCGTTCGCGTGCTGGTACGACTGCTTGACCGTCCCGGCGGCGGGGGCGATCAGCGTCGCGCCCAGGGTGCCGTGCTGGTCAGGCTCCTTGACCATGTCCAGCGCGGGGGCGTGTTGCCAGGTGTTCAGCTGCCACTTCTGGCCGCAGGGGAAGGGGAGCTGGAGATCGGGCGCGGCCATCGTCTCGCGTGCGGACGTGGCCGTCGCCTGGCCCGCCGTGCCGGCGACGATGAGCATCGCGGCGACGACGGCGGATAAGCGTGAGAATCGCATGACATCTCTCCCGAGTACGGATGCGTGGCGTGAGGCGCCACGGCCACGACCGTAGGGAGGGGAGGTATGCCGGAGGTATGCCAGAGGCATGCCGACGCTTCGATCGGGCTGTCCAGGGCGAGGACCGCAGGAAGCGGGCGGCCAGCGGCGGGCGGCCGGACGTACCGCGGCGTCAGGGGCGGGTGGCGCGGGCGACGATGACGTCGATGATGTCGTCGGTGCTGATCCCTTTGTGGGCGAGATCACCCACGGTGACCAGCTCGGCGATGCCGTGGGCGCTGGCCAGCACGGCTGCGACCGCGGCCTTCTCGCGGGGGCCGCCGGTGCCGTCGTCCATGCTGAGCGCGGTCATGATCTCGTCGATGCCCTGCTCGATCTCGGGGTGCCGCCCGGCGACGAAGACCGAGGAGAAGACCAGCCGGTATTCCTCGTGGTGGCGTACGGCGTAGTCGATGTAGCTGCGGTAGAAGGCGCGCAACCGCTCCTCCTGCGTGCCCTGCGACAGCACGGCGGTGGCGATGTGCTGGGTGATGTCGGACATGACGCGGGCGGCGAGCGCCGCGAGCAGCGCGGTCTTGTCGGCGAAGTGGCGGTAGGGGGCCATGCGCGACAGGCCGGCCATCTCGCCGACCGCGCGCAGCGTCACGGCGTCGAGCCCTTCCTCGCGCAGCAACGTCAGCGCGCTCTCTATCAGCCGGGACCTGGTGCCGTCGATCATGCCTTCACTCTCTCACGACCTCCCGTGTTGACAATGTCAGCACTGGCGCTGACACTGTCAACATATCCCAATGTTGACAACGTCAGCAGGAGCGCTATGAAGATCATGGTGAACGGCGTGCCCCACGAGGTGGACGCCGGGCGAGACGATCCGGTGGTGGACGTCCTGCGTGACGGCCTGGGCCTCACCGGGACGAAGGCCGTGTGCCGTACAGGCGTCTGCGGCGCGTGCACGATCTCCGTGGACGGCACCCCGCAGGCGAGCTGCCTGCTGCCCTGCGCGGCGGTGGAGGGCAGGGCCCTGACCACCGCCGAGGGGCTCGACCACCCCGTGCAGCGTGCGTTCGCCGCCCACGACGGGCTGCAGTGCGGCTATTGCACGCCCGGCTTCGTGGTCGAGGCCGCCGCGTTCGTGGACGCCTGGCGGGCCGAGCACGGCGACGTGACGCCGCCCCGCGAGGAGATCGCCGCGGCCCTGGCCGGTCATCTGTGCCGCTGCGGCGCGTACGCGGGGATCTACGCGGCCGTCGCGGCCGCCTGCCGGGGCGAGCACGACACGGACACCCCCGCACCCGTCCGGGTCGAGGCGATGGAGAAGATCACTGGACGCGCCCGCTACACCACGGACGTCCGGCTGGACGGCCAGCTCGAGGGCGTGATCATCCGTTCGGCGCAGGCGCACGCGCGGGTCACCTCCGTGGAGGTGGACGGCGTCCCCGTGGTGGACCTGCTGCCCGAGGACCGGATCGTCCGCTACGCCGGCCAGCCGATCGCCGCCGTCGCCGCCGCGACCCGCCGGGAGGCCCAGGCGATCGCCGAGAGCGCCAGGATCGGGTACGAGCCGTTCCCCGCCGCGCTCGACGACGGCCCCGACGCCCCGCCGGTCTACGACGAGCAGAGCAGGAAGAACGCCCACAGCTCCAGCGAGGGCATGACGGTGCCCGGCGGCTGGGACGGCAACGTGCGCGGGCCGTTCAGCGGGGCGAGCAAGCGGGCGGGCAAGGCGGCCACGCTGATCGACGAAGCCCGGCGGCGCGACGATCCGCTGCTGGTGACGGGCGCGTTCAGCACCGCCGTGCAGGTGCACACGCCGCTGGAGCCGCACGCCTGCGTGGCGCGGTGGGACGAGCGCGGCGACCTCCACCTGCACCTGTCCACGCAGACGCTGGCCATGGCCGCCGAGCAGGCCGCCAAACGCTGGAAGCTGGACGAGAGCCGGGTGCACGTCGTCGCCGAGCACGTGGGCGGCGGGTTCGGCGCGAAGTCCGGCATCACGGTCGAGTCGGTCGCGGCGGTCGAGCTGGCGCGGGCGTACGGCGCTCCCGTACGCGTGGTGTTCAGCCGCGCCGAGGAGCTGACGGACGCCGGCAGCCGGCCCGGCAGCAGGACGAACATCGCCCTGCTCGCCGACACCGAGGGCGAGCTGGCCGCGCTCGCGATCGACGTGCGGGGCCGGGGCGGCGTCTCCATCGGATCGGCCTCCGCGTCGCTGGCCCGCCTGGTGTACGGCAAGGCGCCCCGCCGGCTGCGCGACTACGACGTGGTCACCAACGAGCCGCCCGGCACGCCCTTCCGCGGTCCCGGCGCACCGCCGATGCTGTGGGCGCTGGAGCAGGCCGTGGACGAGATGGCGCACCGGCTCGGCGAGGACCCGATCGTGCTGCGCCGCCGCTGGGACGGCAACCCCAAGCGGCACACCCTCTACGAGCGGGCCCTTGAGCTGCCCGTCTGGCGGGACAGACCGCGCAGCGGGTCGCAGACGGGACGCTTCCGCCGCGGCGTCGGCGTGGCCGTGGCCAACTGGATCTACATCGTCGCCACGGCGACCCAGGTCGAGCTGGAGGTCGAGGGCGACGTGGTCGTGGCGCGCACCGCCACCCAGGACATCGGCACCGGCGTGCGCAGCGTCATCGCCGGCGTCCTGCGCGAGGAGCTGGGCCTGCCCGCCGAACGCATCCGCGTCGAGATCGGCAGCTCCGCCACCGTGCCGGGGCCGCCCGCGCTGGGCAGCCGCAGCACCACCTCGGTGGCGCCGGCCGCCCGCGACGCCGCCCGCCGCCTGCTCGCCCAGGGCCTGACCCACGGCGCCAAGGTCGTCGGCAGGCGGCGGGGCGACCGGGGCGGGTACGTGACGCCGTTCTCGGTGCAGGGCATGTCGATCGGGCGCGGGTTCAGCGGCGCGGTGCACGTCACCGAGGTCGAGGTGGACACCAGGCTCGGGACGATCAGGCCGCTGAGCGTCTGGGGCGGCATCACGGCCGGCCGCATCTACGCCGAGCGCCCGGCCCGCAACCAGTGCGAGGGCGGCATCATCCAGGGCATCGGCTACGCCCTGTACGAGGAACGCCACATCGACCCCGTCACCGGCACCGTCCTCACCGCGAACCTGGAGGACTACCGCATCCCCGGCATCGGAGACACCCCAGAGATGACCATCCACTTCCACCAGGAGGGCTGGGACCACGTCAACGGCGGCGGCGTCGGGCTCGGCGAGGTCTCGACGGTCGGAGTGGCGGCCTCGGTGGCCAACGCCGTCCACAACGCCACCGGCTGGCGCCCCCACGACCTCCCCATCCGCCCCGACCGCGTCCTCAAGGGCCTCACCCCATGACCGCCCCACCCCGTAAGACGCCCCTCGGCGGCGCCTCCGCACCTCGCCCGGCGACCACCCCGATGCCACGCCGTTCCACGCATCGCTGGTACGCGCGGGCTCAGGAGGCTCCGCCGCTCGGGGAGCTTTCGGTGATCGCCGCTGAGCCTCACCGCCTGCGGGCCGCCGCCTCTCCCCCTCAGGCCGTTTCGCATCTCGAAGGGATCCGACCTTGACCGTCTCCACCGATCTTCTTGAGGCCGCGCGGCACGGGGTGCCGCGGGCGGGTGGCACCGATGTGATGAGCCGGCCGGTGGCCGGGCCGTTCGTGGATCTGGCTGAGCTGCGTGACGTGCCCGGCATGTCGGGCATCACCTGGCAGCCGGACGGCTCCGCCCGGCTCGGTGCGCTGACCACCGTCGCCGAGGTGGCCCGCGACGAGCGCCTGCGGGCCGCGTACCCGGCGCTGGCGCTGACCGCGCGAGGGCTGGCCACGCCGCAGATCAGGGCCGTCGCCACCGTCGGCGGGAACCTGCTCCAGCGCAACCGCTGCTGGTACTACCGCAACCCGGCCTTCACCTGCCACCAGGACGGCGGCGACTCCTGCCCGGCCCGTGCCGGCCAGAGCCTGTACGCCGCCGTCATCGACACCGGCCCCTGCCTGGCACCCCACCCGTCGTCGCTGGCCATGGCGCTGCTGGCGTACGACGGGGCCGTCGAGGTGCACGGCAGGAGCCCTTTCCCGGCCGCCGACCTGTACGGCGACGGCTCCGACCCGACCTGCGACCACCTCCTCGGCCCCGGCGAACTGCTCACCTCGGTGCACCTGCCGCCGCCGGTCGCCGGGGAGCGGGCCGCGTACCGGAGGGCCATCGCCCGCTCTGAGGGCGAGTGGCCGCTGGTGGAAGCCACCGCCCGCCTGGTGATGGACGGCCCCAGGATCACCACCGCCGCGGTGGCGGTCGGCGGCGTCGCCCGCGTGCCGCTACGGCTCGCCGAGGTGGAAGGCGCCCTCCTCGCCGGCGACCCCTTCGAGACCGCCGCCGCCCTGGCCGCCGCCCGCTGCACCCCGGCCCCGCACAACGCCTACAAGGTCACCCTCCTCACCGCCACCGTCCTGGAGGTCCTGGAACAAGCGGCGGCCGACGACTGACCGGTCAGGTGCACTTGCCGCTGAGCCAGGCGCGGTAGTCCTTGGTGTAGTTCGTCATCACGCTCTTCGGGGCCTGGGCCAGCACCTCCGTCCAGCGGGTGGTGTTGCCGGTCCAGGCGGCCGGGGGTTCCTGCCAGGCGACGCCGTCGGTCCAGCGGGCCTGGGAGCCCTTGAGGAGGGTCGGGTGGCGCTTGGCGAGTTCGGCCTGGATCCAGGAGTCCTGCGAGTAGACGAGGATGCGCATCGACCCTTGGCGTTCCTTGATCGGGTCGGAGACCTCCTTCCAGGCCGCCGCCCCGTACGTCCCGTCAGAAAGGACGGGCCGGGCCTCGGGCTTGATCTCCAGCAGCGCGATCATGCCGCGCGAGCGCACGTGGTCCAGCCACTGCCGCAGCGTGTGCACCTTCTGCCCCGTGTAGGGCCCGCGGGCGATGCTGCGGTCGCGCAGGTTGTCGCTGCCCGCCGTCCACCACAGGTCGGTGATGTTGCGCCGGACGCCGGTCAGGCCGTTGGTGGAGGTGTTGTGCCACATGACGGCCTTCGTGCCGTGCTTGGTGAGCTGGACGTCCCCTTCCACCCCGTCCGCGCCCCACGCCCGCTGGTCGTCGACGCCGCGGGCGTGGTTGGGCTGGCGGATCTGGTCGCGGTCCCAGGGGTTGGAGCCGCTGGGGTAACCGCCGTGGCCGAAGACCTCGGGGCAGGCGGCGGCGCGGGCGACCGGCCGTGCGTACGCGGCCGGCGTCGCGAGCGACGCGCCGAGCGCGGTCAGCGCGGCCACCAGCGCCGCCTTCCTCATGATCGTCATGCGTGCTGACTCCCTAGCGTCGGTGGGATGATCGGCACGGGCAGGCTATGCGGCGCGAGCCCGGATGATCAACAGGTCAGCGGGTGAGAGCGTCGGCGACCAGGTCGAGGTAGGCATGCCCGGCCGCCACGCTGACGGGCAGGCCGAGGTCGGCGAAGTCGCCGAGCAGGCGGCGCAGGGCGGCGAGGTGCTCGTCCCAGGGGGCGTCGGGGTCGTATGGGCCGCCGATGAACGCGATCAGCTCGGCCGTGCCGGGCGAGCGGCGGGCGACGCCCTTACCCGCCACGGGGACGAGCCCGAGCTTCAGCGCGCGTTCCTCGCCGGGGCCCTTGGGGGTGGGCGGCTCCGGCTCGCCGGACGCGAGCTGCTCGCTGAGGGTGAGCGGGCTGCGTTCGATGCCGTGCCGGTCGAACAGGACGTCGCAGTCGGACGGCCAGCTCGCCAGCGAGACGGGGTGGACGTACCAGTCGGCCCAGAGCGGCAGCCCGTCCGTCACGTACTGAGAGCTGAGGCCGCGCGTGCCGCGCGGGCCGTTGTGGCGGGCGTCGATGGTGATGACCGGCTCGACGGGCGCGGGCGGCGCGTAGCCGTCGAGGCGGGCGTCGGACACGACGACGAGCAGATCGACGTCGCTCCAGTCGTCGGCGCGGCCGGTGCCGAACGAGCCGGCCAGCGCGGCCCCCGCCACGGCCGGGTCGTCGCGGAGCTCGGCGGTCACGGCGTCGAGCCAGCGGGAGCGGAGTGCGGCGAGCCTGGGGGCCGGTGGGGCGGCGGCCGTCACCCGGCGTCCGTGGCCAGCACGCCGTGGAGCAGGGCCTTGAGGTAGCGGGCCGCGACGGCCGGATCGTCGGGATAGGGGCTGTTCTTGACCGCGTACGCGACGCCGCACAGCAGCACCAGCAGGTCGGGCGCGTCGAGGCCGGGCCGCAGGACGCCTTCGGAGACCGCACGGGCGAGCAGGTCGCGGATCATGCCGACCAGCTCGTCCCTGAGCTCGCGGGTGCGTTCGGTGGTCGGCGCGGGGCCGAGCGCCTCGGTGGCGAAGGCCTCGTCCTCGACGTACGCGGTGAGCGCGTGGTCGAGGAACGCGTGCAGGGCGGCGCGGACGTCGGGCGCGGCGACGGCCCGGCTCACCTCGTCGATCATCGCCTCGAACCGCTCCTCGGCGAGCGCGGCCAGCAGCGCCTCGGGGGTCGGGAAGTGGCGATAGACGGTGCCCACCCCGACGTCGGCCTCCCGGGCGACGGCGTTGAGCTGCAGCGTCGCGCCCGCGTCGACCATGGCTCTGGCCGTCTGCAGGATCTGCCGGCGGTTGCGGGCGGCGTCCTTTCTCAGCGGTGTGGTGGGCATGTCCCCCACCCTACAACCGGATAGCCGCTCGATTCGGATGATCGATCCGAGACTCAGGAGGTCGCGGACAGCGCGCGCAGCAGCACGTCGGTGAGATCGTCGAGGTAGGTGGGCCCGGCCTCGGCGGCGCGGACGGCGAGCCGCCAGTAGACGGGGGCGGCGATCAGGTCGAGCGCCAGGTCGATGTCGGTGTCGCGGGGCAGCTCGCCGCGCTGGATGGCGCGCCGGAAGATCTCCGCCGTACGCTCCCGCTTCGGCTCGCCGACCAGGAGCCCGACGACCTCGCCCAGCTCGGGATTGCGGGCCATCTCGGCCACCAGGTCGGGCAGGATGCGCGCGAAGCGCGGATGGGTCAGCCACTGGGTGAGGACGTCGAGCGAGGCGCGCAGGTCGCCGCGGAGCGTGCCGGTGTCGGGCACGCTGATCATGGCGATGCTGTACGCGCAGATCACCCCCATCGCCATCTCCTGCTTGGACGCCCAGCGGCGATAGAGCGCGCTCTTGCCGACGCCGGCCCGTTTGGCGACCGCCTCCATCGACAGCCGGGCGTAGCCGTTCGCGGCCAGCTCGTCCAGCACGGCTTCGGTGATGGCCTCGGTGACCTGGGGCTGCAGCAAGGCTGCGCCGGTGGGAGTGCGGCGGCTCATGGCGTGCAGTCTAGCGATTGGACGGGACGGTACCGTCTCGTCTATGGTTCACGTCGGGACGGTACCGTCTCGTCCTGACGGAGGAGGAGAACTGTGCAAGCCACTGAGGTGATCGAGCACGGCGTCGAGCTGCTGCTGGCCAAGGACATGGCGGGGTTCGCGGGGTTGTGGGCCGAGGACGGGGTGATCGAGTTCCCGTTCGCGCCCGCCGGGTATCCGCCCAGGGTGGAGGGGCGTGCGGCGATCCAGGAGTACCTGCGCGGCTACCCGGACATCTACGACATCCGGGAGGTCGTCAGGAAGGTGATCCACCGGACGGAGGACCCGGAGGTGGTCGTCGTGGAGCTGGAGGTGGCCGGGATCGTGCCGCGCAGCGGGAAGCCGTACCGGATGAGCTATGTCGCGATCGTCACCGTGCGGGACGGCGAGATCCAGCACTACCGCGACTACTGGAACCCGTTGCAGGCCGCCGAGGCGCTGGGCGGGCTCGAGTCGTTCACGGGCGCGTTCGCGGGCGGTGCCGCATGAGCGAGGTGCTGGTGATCGGCGCGACCGGGACGACCGGCTCGCGGGTGACGGCCTTTCTGCGTGAGCGCGGGGTACCGGTCCGGCCGGCGAGCCGTAAGGGCGATCTGCCGGGGTTCGTGCGCTTCGACTGGGCCGCGCCGGAGACCCACGCCCCGGCGCTGGCCGGGGCGCGGGCCGCCTATGTGCTGCCGCCGATCGGGGTGACCGAGCCGGTGCCGCTGGTGGAGCCGTTCCTGCACGAGGCCGTCCGCCAGGGGGTGCGCCGCGTGGTGCTGCTCGGCACGTCGGCGCGGCCGGAGCGGACGCCGGGGGCGGCGGCGCTGTACGACCTGGTCCGTACGGTGATGCCGGAGTGGACGGTGCTGCGCCCGTCGTGGTTCATGCAGAACTTCACCGGCGAGGCCGTCGCGCTGCGCCGCCGCGACGGCGAGCTGATCTCCGCGACGGGCGGCGGCCGGGTGGCGTTCGTGGACGCGGGCGACATCGCGGCGGTCGCCGGGCATGCCCTGACGGATCCGGTGCCACACGACACCGACCACGTGCTGACCGGCCCGGAGGCGCTCACCTATGACGAGGTGGCCGCACTGCTCAGCGAGCTGGGCGCCGGCCCGCTGCGCCACCGCCCGGTCACGCCGGACGAGCTCGCCGCGCACTTCGCCGCCCACGGGATGCCTGGGGAGTTCGCCGCCCTGCTCGCCGCCCTGGACGCCGGCATCGGCACCGGCACGGAGGACCGGGTGACGGACACGGTCGAACGCGTCACCGGCCGCCCGCCGCGCACCTTCCGCGAGTGGGCGGTCAACGAGCTCCGCTGAACACGAGCGCACGCACTGGACAGCCGGTCCCCGAGCGGGGCCCCGCTCGGGGACCCGAGGCCCCATAGAACCCGACAAGGAGGTATATTCCGTAAACCTACTAAATTGGTAAGCAATGGTGGAGTTTACGTTGAACAGGAAGTTCGCCGGCGTCGCGGTCGCACTGGCCCTCGCACTCGCCGCGTGCGGCTCCGGCCCGGAGGACGCCTCGCCCGGCGGCCCGGCCCAGCCGGCCACGATCGAGATCGGTTCCCTCTACGAGCCGCAGAACCTCGACAATACCGCCGGCGGCGGCCAGGGCATCACGGAGGCGTTCAACGGCAACGTCTACGAGGGCCTGTTCCGGCTGACCGACGCGGGCAAGGTGGAGCCGCTGCTGGCCGAGAGCCACACGGTCTCCGACGACGGCCTGACCTACACCTTCAAGCTGCGCAAGGGCGTGACGTTCCACTCGGGCAAGGCGCTGACCTCGGCCGATGTGAAGGCCAGCATCGAGCGCGTGACGGCCGAGGACTCCCAGTCGGCGCGCAAGGGCAACCTGGAGGTCATCACGTCGGTCGAGGCGCCCGACGACGGCACGGTCGTGGTGAGGCTGAAGCACCGCTCGATCTCGCTGGTCTACAACCTGAGCTACGTGTGGGTGGTCAACGCCGACGCCAAGGACAGGGCGACCACGGCCGACGGCACGGGGCCGTACAAGCTGGGGGCGTGGAAGCGCGGCTCGACGCTCAGCCTGGAACCCTTCCCCGGCTACTGGGGCGCCAAGCCGGCCAACGGCGGCGTGGTCTTCCACTACTTCACCGACGCGTCCGCGCTCAACAACGCGCTGCTGACCGGCGCCGTGGACGTGGTGACCAGCCAGCAGAGCCCGGACGCTCTCTCCCAGTTCGACAACAACCCGGACTACAAGGTCAGCGAGGGCAAGTCGACCACGAAGCTGCTGCTCGCGTTCAACGACCGCAAGGCGCCGTTCGACAAGCCGCAGGTGCGCAAGGCCGTCGCGGCGGCCATCGACGACGCCAAGCTGCTGGAGTCGGTGTGGGCCGGGCACGGCACGCTGATCGGCTCGATGGTGCCGCCCACCGACCCGTGGTACGAGGACCTGACCGCGCTCGACACCTACGACGTCGAGGCCGCCAAGCGTGAGCTGGCCGCGGCCGGTTACGCCAAGGGCTTCCGCTTCACCCTGGACACGCCCAACTACGACCCCCACCCGACGGCCGCCACGTTCATCAAGAGCGAGCTGGCCAAGGTCGGCGTCACCGTGGACATCAACGTCATCACCGCCGACGAGTGGTACACGAAGGTCTACAAGAACCACGACTTCGCCGCCACCCTCCAGGAGCACGTCAACGACCGCGACGTGGTCTGGTACGGCAACCCCGACTTCTACTGGGGTTACGACGACGAGCAGGTCACGAAGTGGATCGACGAGGCCGAGCAGGCGCCGAGCGAGGCCGAGCAGACGGAGCTGCTGAAGAAGGCCAACAGGAAGATCGCCGAGGACGCCGCCGGCGACTGGCTCTACCTGTACCCGCAGATCGTGGTGGCCGCCTCCGACCTGTCGGGTTACCCGGTCAACGGGCTCAACTCGCAGTTCTACGCGTACGGGATCAAGAAGGGCTGATGGGGCGCTACCTGCTGCGCCGTACCGCGTTCCTGCTGGCCTCGCTGCTGCTGGCGGCGTCGCTGCTGTTCGTGCTGCTGCGGTTGCTGCCGGGCGACCCGGCCAACGCGCTGCTGCCGATGGGCGCGACGCCCGAGCAGATCGCCGCGGCGCGCCACGAGACCGGCTCCGACCTGCCGCTGGCGCAGCAGTACGCGGCCTGGCTGGGCGACCTCGCCCGGCTCGACCTCGGCACCTCCTACATCAGCAAGCTGCCGGTGGGCGAGGAGATCTCGGCCCGGCTGGCGGTCACGGTGCCGCTGACACTGCTGGCGTTCGCGCTGGCGGTGGCGGTGGCGCTGCCGGTCGGGTTCGTGGCCGCGCACAAAGCGGATCGCTGGTACGGCGCGCTGCTCAGCGGCTTCTCGCAGCTCGGCATCGCGGTGCCGGTGTTCTGGATCGGGATGCTGCTGGTGACGGTGTTCGCGCTGAAGCTGCGGCTGCTGCCGGCCGGCGGCTTCCCGCGCCAGGACTGGGCGGAGCCGGGCCGCGCGCTGACCTCGCTCGCGCTGCCGGTCGTCACGATCGCGCTGGTCATGTCGGCGTCGCTGATCCGGTACATCCGCGCGGCCACGCTCGACGTGCTGACCGCCGACTACCTGCGCACCGCGCGGGCCATGGGCGAATCGTTCGGCGGCGCGATGTGGCGGCACGGGCTGCGCAACGCGGCGGTGCCGGTCATCTCAATCCTCGGCATCGAGCTGGCGACGACGTTCCTGGGCGCGGTGGTGGTGGAGAGCGTGTTCGCGCTGCCCGGGCTCGGCACGATGCTGGTCAAGGGCATCGCCGAGCACGACTATCCGGTGGTCCAGGGCGTGCTGGCGGTCAGCACGCTCACGGTGCTGATGATCGGGTTCGCCGCCGACGTGGTGCAGCGGCTGGTGGATCCGCGGCTGCGGACCAGGCTGGGGCGCTCATGAGGAAGTCGTTCCTGACCGGCTGCGTGCTCGTCGGCCTGGTGGTGGTCATGGCGGCGGTGTCGCTGGTGTGGCTGCCGTACGATCCGGCCGACACCTCGGGCGGGCGGCTGGCCCCGCCGGGCGGCGACCACCTGCTCGGCACCGACAAGCTGGGCCGCGACCTGCTGACCCAGCTGATGATCGGCGCCCGCATCGCGCTGGCGGCCGGCACCGGGTCGGTGCTGCTGGGCGGGCTGCTCGGCGTGGCGGCGGGCCTGGCGGCCGGGTTCGCGACCCGCTGGCTGGACGACGCGCTGGCCGCGGTGCTCGACGCCCTCATCGCCTTCCCGACGCTGCTGCTGGCCATGCTGGTGGTGGCGGTGCGCGAGGCGTCGCTCGGCTCGGCGATCCTGGCCATCGGCCTCGCCATGTCGGCGGTGGTGGCCCGGCTGACGCGGGTGCTGGTCAAGCGGGTGCTCTCCCAGGACTACATCACGGCCGCGCGCACCTCGGGCAGCTCGTGGCCGCGGGTGATCGCCGAGCACGTGCTGCCGAACATCTGGCCGACGCTCCTGGTGAACCTGGCTCTCCAGCTCGGCCTGGCTGTGCTGGCCGAGGCGTCGCTGTCGTACCTGGGGCTCGGCCCGCCTCCGCCGAACGCCTCGTGGGGCCGGCTGCTGCAGGAGGCGCAGGCCACGGTGCTGACGGCGCCGGTCGGCGCGATCGCGCCAGGCGTGCTGCTGGTGGTGCTGGTCATCGGCGCGAACCTGCTCGCCGACGGGCTGCGCGACCTGGGCGGAGGGAGGTCCCGATGAGCGAGCTGCTGGCGGTGGAGCAGCTGTCCGTACGCCGCTCCGACGGCCACGAGCTGATCCACGACCTGGCGTTCACCCTCGCGCCCGGCGAGCGGCTCGGCCTGATCGGCGAGTCCGGCTCGGGCAAGTCGCTGACCGCGCTCGCCGTGCTGGGCCTGCTGCCGCCCGGCCTGACCGCGCACGGCAGCGTGCTGCTGTCGGGCACGCAGGTCGTCGGCGCGCCCAGGCGGCGGCTCGACCGGCGGCTCGACCGGAGGCTCGACCGGCTGCGCGGCCAGGCGGCGGCCGTCGTCTTCCAGGAGCCGCTCACCGCGCTCGACCCGCTGATGCGCGTCGGCAGGCAGGTGGCGGGGCCGATCAGGCGGCGGCGCGGGCTGCGCGGCGCCGCGCTGCGCTCGGCGGTGCTGGCCGCGCTGGAGGAGGTGGCCCTGCCCGAGCGGGTCGCGCGGGCGTACCCGCACGAGATCTCCGGCGGGCAGCGGCAGCGGGCGGCGATCGCGATGGCGCTGGCATGCGAGCCCGCGCTGCTGATCGCCGACGAGCCGACCACGGCGCTGGACGTCACCGTGCAGGCCGAGGTGCTCGCGCTGCTGGACCGGTTGATCGCGGCCAGGGACATGGCGCTGCTGTTCATCGGGCACGACCTGGCGGTGGTCGCGGGCGTCGCGGACCGGCTGATCGTGCTCAAGGAGGGCTCCGCGGTGGAGTCGGGAAGGACGCGGGACATCGTGCGCGAACCGGGCCACCCCTACACCCGATCCCTGGTGGACAGCGCCAGGGAACTGGAGGCCGAGCTGGATCGGATGGCGCCGTGACGATCATGGAGGCGCGGGACGTCGGCTACGCCTACCGGGGCGGGGCGGCGGTGCTGTCCGGGGTGTCGGTCGAGGTGTCGCGCGGGCGCAACCTGGCGATCGTCGGTGAGTCTGGCGCGGGCAAGACGACGCTGCTGCGGCTGCTGCTCGGCCTGGCGCGGCCGACGTCGGGGCAGGTGCTGTTCGACGGGCGGCCGGTGACGTCCACGCGGGACAGGGAGTTCCGGCGGGCCGTGCAGCCGGTGTTCCAGGACCCGTACTCGTCGCTGGACCCCCGCCAGCGCGTGCGCAGGATCGTCTCGGAGCCGCTGCGGGCGCTGCGTGCCTGCCCGCGCGACGAGATCGGCGACCGGGTGACGGAGGCGCTGCGAGCAGTCGGCCTGCCCGCCGACGCGGCCGAGCGGTACCCGCACGAGTTCTCCGGCGGGCAGCGGCAGCGGGTCGCGATCGCCAGGGCCATCGTGTGCGAGCCCCGGGTGCTGCTGGCCGACGAGCCGGTCAGCGCGCTGGACGTGTCGACCCGGGTGCGGGTGGTGGAGCTGCTGAAACAGCTCAGCGCCGACCGCGACCTGACGGTCGTGATGGTCTCGCACGACCTGGCCGTGGTGGCCGCGCTGTGCCAGGAGATCGCGGTCATCGAGAAGGGCTCGATCGCCGAACGCGGCGCCGCCTCCGACGTGCTGGGCGCGCCGTCGCATCCGTACACGCGGCGGCTGGTGGAGAGCGTGCCGAGACTGAGCAGGTACTGACGCCTCAGCGGTCGGGCGGCAGGCGCAGCGCGATGACCGCGATGTCGTCGAGCCCGGTCGTCGGCAGGCCGCTGAGCACCTGGTCACAGAAGCGTTCCACGGGGCAGCGGGCGAGCGAGCCGGCCAGGCGGCGCAGCCGTTCGAGCCCGTCGTCGAGGTTCTCGCCGGGCCGCTCGATGAGGCCGTCGGTGTAGAAGAGCACCGTGGAGCCGGGCGGCAGCGGCTCGACCGTGGAGCGGCAGCCGTCCTCGTTGGGGATGCCGAGCAGCGGGTTGACACAGCTCTCCAGGAAGCGGCCGGTGCCGTCCTCGGTGACGAGCAGCGGCGGCGGGTGGCCGGCGACCGCGTAGTTGAGCTGGTGGCGGCCGCCGTACTCCTCGATCCTGGCCAGCGCGCAGGTGGCCGTCACCTCGTACGAGAGCGAGCCCATGGCGATGTTGAGCCGGGTGAGGATCTCCCCCGGCGGCTCGCACCGGTCCATGGCGAGGGCCCGCAGCATGTTGCGGAGCTGGCTCATGGTGACGGCGGCGCCGAGGTCGTGGCCGGCGACGTCGCCGATGGCCATGACGGGGACGCCGTCCGGGAGGATGAACGAGTCGTACCAGTCGCCGCCGATCTCGGCCGCGGCCGGGCTGGCCCGGTAGCGGGCCTCGAAGCGCAGGCCGGCCAGCCTCGGCGGCGCGGCGAGCAGGCTGTGCTGCAGGGCCAGCGCGATCTGCTGGGTGCGCTGGAAGCGGATGGCGCTGCTGAGCGCGTCGTGCGCGTGGTCGAACATGCGGCTCAGCAGCGCGGCGTCCGTCCGGCTGATCGGCGGGCGGTCGCCGCAGGTCATCAGCGTCACGACGACCGGGACCACGCCGTCCACCACGACGGGCAGCACGAGCACGCTGTTGGCCTTGTTCGCCACCATCCACTGCTGGGACCAGGACGGCGCGAGGCCGGGCGGCGGGCAGCCGGGCGGGAACCTCCTCGCCAGCGGACGCCGCCGCCGCGCCGCCTGCACGAGCGCGTTGTCCGGCGGCAACCGCTCCTCGCTGTACGGCGGCAGCCGGTGCAGCCCCTGCCGGGCGGCTGTGGCGACCCGCTCGACCACGAACGGCGCTCCGCCGTGCTGCTCGCCGGTGAGGTCGGTGACGAGGTGCACCCCGCAGCCGTCGGCGATCTCCGGCACGATGACGGCGGCGACCGCGCCGAGCATCTCCTCCAGGTTGGTCAGGTCTGCCGTGGCCGCGGCGGCGCGGTCGAGCAGCTGCTGGGCCCGCTGCTCCTGCCACTGCTGCTCGACGTCGGCGCAGGTGCCCACCCACTCGACCAGCCGGCCGTGCTCCTTGATGGGCACACCTTTGACCTCGAAGTGCCGGTAGGAGCCGTCGGCGGTGCGCAGCCGGCAGGCGTGCTCCCACACCTCCATCGTGGCGACGGCGTTCTCCCAGGTCGCCACCGTGGCCTCGCGGTCGTCGGGGTGCACCATCTTCAGCCAGCCGCGCCCCTGGTAGTCCTCCCACGGCTGTCCCGTCACCCGCTCCCAGCTCGCGCTGTGCTCGATGACGTCCCCGGTGGGCCCGGCCACCCAGAAGATCTGCGCGCTGACCTGCATGAGGCTCTGGTAGCGGCGCAGGATGTGGCTGCGCTCGTTGGCGAGGGCCTGCACCTGCTGGGCGACCGTGATCTGGTCGGTGACCTCCATCGTGACCACCAGCACGCCGCGCTCGACCGCCCCGAACGACAGCCGCGACAGACTGGAGGTGAAGAACCGGTCCTCCTCGTCGGTGCTGGCCGGCGCGGCGGTGAGCACGACCGGCTCGCCGGTGGCGTAGACCTGGTCGAACAGCTCGCGGTACTGTTGCCGGTAATCGTCGGCGAACAACTTGGGCAGCGGCGAGCCGATCGGGCGTTGGCCGAACTGCGCCCGGTAGGTGGCGTTGGTGTAGACGAGCTGATGATTCGCCCCTCGCGTCACCGCCACGCCGACGGGTGCCGGGTCCAGCACGTCGAACGACAGCCCGCTGGTTTCGCGATCACACTCATCCCCCATCGTGACCTCCCCCGATGGCCACATCTCCCCTCATGCCTACCCGTGTCGGGACCGCGCGGAACGCCGTTCTCGCCGGTCTCGTCAAAGGGCGTTGAAGGTCTCTTCCGCGCGGTCCCGCTTCGTGAACAGCTCCCAGGCCACCCCGGCGATGACGTCCGGGTCGAGGGTGTGACCGCTCAGGCCGCCGAAGCGCTCAGGGGCGGCGGCGATCTGCCGGTGGATGTCGCCGCGCTCGACCACCCCGCCGATCGTCAGGCTCCCGGCGTAGACGCCCTGCGGGGCCAGGGCGGCGTTGAGCGTCAGCGCATACGTGCGCAGCGCCGCGGCGGCCGGTGCCAGCGCACCGAGCGGCGGCATGGGCAGGACGGCGCTGAGCCCGCCGGCGTACAGCAGCCCGCCCTCGCCCCTTTCCACCATGCCGGGCAGTACGTGGCCGGTGACGTCGACGGCCGCGTACGCGATGGCCATCGCCTGCCTGACGTCGTCGGAGGTGGTCTCGGTGATCGGCTCCGGCACCCGGCTGACGTCGGTGGCGCCGGGGCCGTAGTAGAGCAGGTCGATCGGGCCGAACCTGGCGGTGATCTCGTCGAGGGCCGCCAGGACGCGCTCGCGGTCGTACACGTCGGCGGCGAAGGCGGCGGCCTCGACGCCCACTTCGGTGAGGGCGGCGACGTGAACGGGGTGGCGGTCGGGTGAGCGGGAGATCAGGGCGACGGCGTAGCCCTCCCTGCCGAAGCGGTGGGCCATGGACATGCCGAGGCCGGGGCCGGCTCCGATGACGACGGCGGTCTTGCGCACGGTTCCTCCAGAAGAAGTTGAGGGGTTCCTCAAGTTGGGCCGACCGTATCATGAAACTTGAGGGTTGGCTCATCTTCGTATGATGGGAGGCATGGCAGCCGGACCCAAGCCGCTGCGGTCTGATGCCGCGCGCAACCGCGACAAGCTCCTGGCCGCGGCCACCGAGATCTTCGCCGACCGCGGCATCGACGCTCCTCTCGAACACATCGCCCGCCGCGCCGGCGTCAGCATCGGCACCCTCTACAACCACTTCCCCACCCGCGAGGCGCTGCTGGCGGAGGTCCTGCCGCAGCAGCTCGCCGCGCTCGAGCGCATCTCCGCCGACGCCATGGCCGAGCCCGACCCGTGGGACGGGTTCGTGGTGTTCCTGGAGGGGTTGTTCACCCTGCAGTCGCAGGACCAGATGCTCAACGACGCGCTGACCCAGGGCTTCACGCTGGCCACCGACGTGAGCCAGGCGTGCCACCAGGGCTCTCTCGACGCCGAGCGGATCATCGCGCGGGCCCAGGGAGCCGGGCGACTGCGTGCCGACTTCACCATGGCCGACCTGGTCACCCTGATCTGGGCGATGTCGCAGGTCATCCGCGAGTCGATGGACAGCGCGCCGGGCACCTGGCGGCGCGTGCTGTCCTTCTTCCTCGACGGGCTGCGCGCCGAGGCCGCCCATCCGCTGCTGCCCGGAGCGCCCTCCGTTGTGACGGACAACCGTCCGTAGAACGACCGCTTGGCAACGCCGGCGTCACTTCCCCCGTACGCTGGACCTTGTCAGCGCGGCTGGCGCAGGCACCGTTATGCTCACTCCGGCCGCCGCTGTGCGGACATCCGGCCGCGACGGTCTAGAGTCGGGTCCTGCGGGACCCAGAGAGGCGTTTCCATGGCACGTGCTGACACCGGCCCCGACTTCATCGAGGCGCTCGCACGCGGCCTCGACGTCATCAGGGTGTTCCAGCCGGGCCGGCCGGTCATGTCGCTGACCGAGGTGGCCACCGCCGCCGGGCTCGCCAGGCCCACCGCCCGCCGCATCCTGCTCACCCTGCAGGAGCTGGGGTACGCCCGCAGCGAGCCGCGCGGCTACGCGCTGACGCCGCGCGTGCTGGAGCTGGGCGTCTCCTACGTGCGGTCGATGGGGCTGTGGGAGGTGGCGAGGCCGCACATGGAGCGGCTGGTGGAGCAGACGCGCGAGTCCTGCTCCATCGCCCAGCTCGACGGCTCCGACATCGTGTACGTCGCCCGCGTCGCCGTCCCCAAGATCGTCGCGCTGTCGGTGCAGATCGGCACCCGCTTTCCCGCGCTGCAGACGTCGCTCGGCAAGGTGCTGCTGGCCGCGCTGCCGCCCGAGGAGGTCGATCGGGTGCTGGCCGAGCCCAGCCGCTCCGGCGTCGAGCCGCGCTGGCGTCCCGGCGTGACCGAGCGGGACGCCGCGCTGCGCGAGGTCAGGGCCAAAGGGTGGGCGCTGACCGACGAGGAGTTGGCGCTCGGTATCCGCAGCGTGGCGGCGCCGCTGCGCGACGGGCTCGGCAACGTGATCGCCGCCATCAACGTCAACGCCCACGCCGCCGAGACCTCGGTCGAGCGCCTGGCCGAAGGGCACCTGCCGTTGCTCCTCAAGACGGCCGGCGCGATCAGCGCCGACTGGGCCGCCTACGAAGGCGTCCCCCACGCCACCATGACCTCCTAGGCGCCCGCCCGCCGGGCCGGCCTGACCTGAGGGTGAGGGCCGCCCCGGCGGTGGCGTCGGGGTGTGGGCCGGTCCGGGCGGCCACCTGTCAGGGTGGGGTGAGGACGAGGCGGCCGGTGGTCGTTCCCGCGCTCTGGCGTTCCCAGGCCGAGGCGACCTCCTCCAGCGGCACCGCCTCGTGGTCCACGTGGAGCCGGCCCGATGCCGCCAGCTCCGCGACCTTCGCCACGGCGGCGGCCCGCTGTTCGCTGGTCAGCTCGTTGTTGGTGTAGCCGAGCAGGCGCAACGAGCGGCTGCGCAGCGTGGAGGAGTCGAGCGGGGAGGTCTCGCCGGCCGAGCCGCCCAGGTTGACCAGGCGCCCGTGCGGGCGGAGCACGCGGAGAGCGGCGGCGGCCGGAGCGCCGAAGAGGGGATCGAGGACCAGGTCGAGCGGGCCGTCGCAGGCGGCAGACAGGCGGTGGGCCAGCTCGGCCACGTCGTCGGTGTCGAGCGTGACGACGGCGTCCGCGCCGGCCTTCCCGGCGCGTTCCCGCCCGGCGGCCGAGCGGGCGGCGGCCACGACCCGGCGCGCGCCGGCGACCCGGGCGAGCTGGACGGCGGCCTGCCCGACCACGCCGCCCGCACCCAGCACCAGCACCTGCTCCCCGGCGGCCAGCTCGCCGCGCCAGGTCAGCGCCTGGTACGCGGCCACCGCCGACAGCCCGAGCGCCGCCACGGCGACGGGCTCTGCGTCACCGGGCAGCTCGACGAGGTCGCCGGCGGGCACGCAGGCCAGCTCCGCCATGCTCCCGTCGCCCGGCGCCATCCCGGCCGGCGTGGGGAACCACACCAGCCGCCCGTCCACCGTCCCGACCCCCTGCACGCCGGGGACGTACGGCGTCGCGGGTGCCCCGAAGTAGGAGGTCCCGCCCGCGCACAGCAGGTCGAGCGGCGTGATCGGCGCGGCGAGCACCCGCACGAGCAGCTCCCCCGCCCCCGGCGAGGGGTCGGGCCGGTCGGCCGGACGCGGCGGCCGGCCGCACGTGTCGATCTGCGCGGCCCGCATCAGGTGGCGATGTCCGGATACGGCAGCTGGTGGTGCGCGAGCCGCCGCGCGTACTCCAGCTGGAAGCCCAGCGGCTCGCTGTAGTCGCGCTCGAACATCGCGATGAACAGCGTCAAGGTGAGGAACGGATGCGCGCCCAGCTCGAACAGCTTGGGGTAGTCGTGGCCGGCCAGCGCCTCACGTTCGGCGTCGTCGAAGCGCAGCCACGTGGACGACTCTCCGGAGTGGCAGCCGAGAATGCGGTTGGCGTACTCGGCCTCCCACCACTCGACGGTGGCGCGGGGCTGCTCGCGGTAGCGCTCGACCAGCTCGGGGTCACGATCGACGGTGAAGAGGAACTTGTTCAGCAGGTACTTGCTCATGCGCGGCCGCCTCCGTTCGGGTACCAGGTGAAGTACGCCTCCATGGTGTGGAACAGGTCGTAGGTGTCCACGTAGTCGGCCTTGCGGCCCTCCCCGGCGACCCCCATCATCAGCATGAAGTCCATGAAGCCGTGGGTGGCGTTGCCCGGGTTCCACAGGCTGTCCAGGGTGACCTCCGACAGGCAGCCCTCGATGTCGCCGGTGGAGATCCACTCGACGGCCTTGCGGTCGAACTCGGGGTCGGGCCCGTGCGGGCCGAACTGGCGAGGGCCGCCCAGCTCCAGCGACAGGTGCCCGGTGCCGATGACCGCCACCCGCTGGTTGCCCGGCCACGACTCGACCAGCTCGCGGATGGCCTGGCCGAGCTGGATGAAGCGCTTCGGCTGCGGCAGCGGCGGGGCGAAGATGTTGGTGTAGACGGGCACGATCGGCAGGTCGTTCTGCGGGCGCAGGGTGATGATCGGGCACGTGATGGAGTGGTCGATCCGCAACTCGTTGGAGAAGGCGAGGTCGAAGCCCATGTCCATGCCGCCGCGCAGCAGGTGCGCCGACAGGTCCTCCTGGCCCTGGAAGAGCATGCGGGGCAGGCCGAACTCGCGTTCCTCGTTGTAGAAGTTCGCGTCGTAGAAGGGGGCCTTGCCGACCAGGAACTGCGGCATGTTGTCCAGCCAGAACTGGTGGAAGTGGTCGGAGCCGACCATGACGAGGACGTCGGGATTCGCCCGCGTCAGGGTCTCGCGGAAGGCTTCGACCTTGCGTACCCACTCGTCGGCGAACGGCGGCCGGTCCTCCCCGGTCGAGGTGGAGGCGCGGTAGTAGAACGGGTGGTGGGTCGACGCGATGACCGCGACGAGTTCAGCCATGCGAACCTCCATAGGGCTCGGGGTCGATGGGCCGGTTGTTGAGGTCCACCGACAGGAAGATGTCGTTGGCGACGGGGTTGCGCAGCTCCTCGGCGAGCTGCCCGATGAGCCCCGCGGTCCTGGCCAGCAGGGCGAACGCGCGCAGCAGCTCCAGGGGCAGGCCGAGGTCGGCGAGCGCGGCGCCGCACACCCCCGCGCCGTTGAGCGGCAGGGTGCGGCCGAGCACCTGGGGGTGCACGCGGCCGATCGCGGCGAACAGCGACAGGTGGGGGCCGTAGAGACCCTCTTCCGCGGCGATCTCGAACAGCCTGGGCGTGCGCGGATCGCCGTCCTTGTGCACGTGATGGCCGAGGCCGGGGATGAGCTTGCGTTCCTCGCGGCGGGCCCGCACGGTGCGCAGGGCGAGGGCGTCCCAGCCGGCGTCGTCGGCGGGCAGCGGGTCGCCGTGCTCCTGGATCACGTCGTTCAGGAAGCGCCCGCAGTCCTCGGTGACGCCGAGGAAGCGCGAGCCGCCGCCGAGCAGCCCCGCCGCCAGCGCCCCCTGGACGGAGTCGGGCGCCGACAGGTACGTCAGCCGCGTCACGATCGCGGTCGGCGTGAACCCGTGGTCGGCCAGGGCGGCCAGGACCGCCTCGAAGACGCGTACCTCGCCGGGCGACGGGCGGCGCTGGGTGGCCAGCCAGAACGCCAGCTCGCCGAAGCCCACCTCGCCCATGACGTCGCCGGCCAGATCCTGGCCGAGCAGGGTGATCGTCTTCAGTGACGACGCTCCGAGCGCCGTCGGGTAGTCGCGCTCGCTCACGCCCGCTCCTCCCCTTCCTCGCCGGCCCCGGTGAGCCACGCGCGGAGTTCCGCGCCGTGCTCGTCGAGCTCCGGTGGCGGAAGCGTATAGCTGACCGGCGTCTCGGAGAACCTGATGGGGTTACGGGTGGTCGGCACCGCCCGCTCGCCCTCGCCGACCTCGACCACCGGGTCCAGCCCGAACCGCTCGGCCATCGCGAACCCGCCGTCGATGGTCTGGATCGGCCCGCTCGGCACGCCGGCCTCGACCAGCAGCTCGAACCACTCGACGGCGCCCCTGGTGGCCAGCCGCTCGACGAGGATGGGGCGCAGCTCGTCGCGGTTGGCGGTGCGGTCGGCGTTGCGGGCGTAGCGCGGGTCGTCGGCGATCTCGGGGATGCCGAGCACCTCGCACAGCTTGCGGAACTGGCCGTCGTTCGCGGCGGTGACGATCAGGTCGTCGTCGGCGGTGGGCAGCGGCTCGTACGGGAACACGCTCGGGTGCGCGTTGCCCATCCGGAACGGCACCTGCCCGCCCGCCACGTACGCGGAGCTGTGGTTGACCAGCCCGGTCAGCGCCGACGACAGCAGGTTGATCTCGACGTGCTGCCCGCGCCCGGTGGCGTCGCGGTGCCGCAGCGCGGCCAGGATGCCGATGACGGCGTGGTTGCCCGCCATGACGTCGAAGACCGAGATGCCGGCCCGGTACGGCGGCCCGTCGGGCTCGCCGGTGAGGCTCATCAGGCCGGAGATGGCCTGCACCATGAGGTCGTAGCCGGGCACGCGGGCGCCCTTGCCGGAGCCGAACCCGCTGATGGAGGCGTAGACGACGCCCGGGTTGGCGGACGTGACGGCGTCGTAGTCGAGCCCGTACTTGGCCAGCCCGCCCGGCCGGAAGTTCTCGATGAGCACGTCGGCGCGCCTGGCCAGCTCCCTGGCCACCTCGGCGTCGCCCTCGTCGCGCAGGTCGAGCGCGATGGAGCGCTTGCCCCGGTTGACGCCGAGGTAGTAGGTGGACACCTCGCGCCGGGTGGGCGGCATCCAGCCGCGGGTGTCGTCCCCCTTGGGACCTTCGACCTTGACGACGTCGGCGCCCAGGTCGGCCAGCAGCATCGTGGCGTACGGGCCGGCCAGGATCCGGGAGAAGTCGGCCACCAGGACGCCGGACAGCGGCCCGCCCCCCGCCGGCCCGTTCGTTGCGGCGTCTGCTGTCATCCGGCCTTCCCTTCGTTCGATACGTTCGTTCAGCGGACACATGTCCGCAATCGGGATTCTGGCACACGTCCGCACGCCTGGGCCACAGCGGCGAGCACCCTTGACACCAGGCAGGGCGCTCGTAGAGTTACGGCAAAGTAAATGACCGTTGTGCGGACATATGTTCGCGGGGTCTGCGTTCCCGTGCCGTGAGGAGTTCCTACGATGACCGAGTTCGAGGCCGGGCGGCCCCTGGTGCTGCGCGGCGGCACCGTGCTGCCCATGGACGGCAGGCGGGTGCTGACCGAGACGGACGTGCTGGTCACCGGCGACGAGATCACCGCCGTCGGCCCCGCGCTCGAGGTGCCCGAGGGCACCGCCGAGATCAACGCCACGGGCGGCATCGTCATGCCCGGCATGATCGACACCCACCGGCACATGTGGCAGACCGCGATGCGCGGCTACGGCGCCGACTGGACGCTCACCCAGTACTTCGTCTGGTACTACCTCGAGTACGGCAAGCTGTTCAGGCCCGAGGACGTCCACGCGGGCAACACGCTGGCCGCCATCGAGGCGCTCGACGCCGGCGTCACCACCGTCGTCGACTGGTCACACGGGCTGCGCACCCCCGACCACGCCGACGCCGCCGCCGACGCGCTGCAGGCCGTGCCCGGCCGGTACGTGCTGGCGTACGGCAACATCCAGGCGCCGCCCGCCGAGTGGACCACCGCGCCCGAGTTCCGCGACTTCGTGCGCCGCCGCATCACCGGCGACGACCTGCTCGGCTTCCAGATCGCCTTCGACGTGCTCGGCGACCCGTCCTTCCCCGAGAAGCCCGCCTTCGAGGTGGCCCGCGACCTCGGCGTCAGCGTCACCACGCACGCCGGCGTCTGGGGCGCCACCAGCGACGAGGGCATCAGGCTCATGTACGAGCACGGCTTCATGACCCCCGGCACCGTCTACGTGCACGCCGCCTCCCTGTCGGCCGACTCCTACCACCGCATCGCGGCCACCGGCGGCTCCATCTCCGTCTCCACCGAGAGCGAGCAGAGCGCCGGCCAGGGCTACCCGCCCACCTGGGCGATCCGCCAGCACGGCATCCCGGTCTCGCTGTCGATGGACACCAGCGTCTGGTGGAGCGGCGACCTGTTCTCCGCCATGCGCACCACGCTCGGCGCCGACCGCTCCCGCGAGCACCTTGAGGCGCACGCCAAGGGCGAGACCGTCACGCACGCCGCGCTCCGCGCCGACCAGGTGGCGCAGTGGGCGACCAGGGGCGGCGCCGAGGCCATCGGGCGCGACGACCTCGGCGTCATCGAGCCGGGCAAGAAGGCCGACCTCGTGCTCATCAAGAACGATCACTCGCCGGTGTCGTTCCCGCTGCTCAACCCGTTCGGGCACGTGGTGTTCCAGGCTCAGCGCGGCGACGTGCACACGGTGCTGGTCAACGGGCGGGTGGTCAAGCACGAGCACCGGCTGGTCGGCATCGACCTCGCCGCCGCCCGCGCCGAGGTGGACAGGACCGTCGAGTATCTGCGCGGGGAGATGGGCGAGGAGGCGTGGGAGAAGGGCATGAACCCGGACATCCCCACGGCCGAGGTGCTCGACAACCCGTACACGTACACGGACTACCGCAGCGACGCCACCCACCGTCTCTGATCGCGCGCGTCCTCCCCCGCCGGCCCGCTGTACGGAGGTTCGCTATGCGCGGGCTCGCTGCGCGGATGCTTCTGCGGCGGCACGGGAGCTTTCCGCGCCGGCCCGGAAGGACGCGCGGTAGGTCTGCGGCGTCACGCCTGCCACCCGCTTGAACCGTTCCCTGAACGCGGTGGCCGAGCCGAACCCGGCCTGCGCCGCGATGCGCTCCACGCCGTGGTCGGTGGTCTCCAGCAGGAACTGCGCCCGCCGTACGCGGGCCCGCAGCAGCCACTGCAGCGGCGTGGTGCCGGTCTGCTCGCGGAAGCGGCGGCTGAACGTACGCTCGCTCAGCCCGCCGCGCCGCGCCATGTCGGCCGGCGTCACGTTACTGGCCAGGTTGTCCTCGATCCACGCCAGCACCGGCTCCAGCTGTGAGCCGCGCGGCACCGGCGGCTGCTCGTGCACGATGAACTGCGCCTGCCCGCCCTCGCGCTCCAGCGGCATCACCGACAGCCGGGCCGCGTCGGCGGCCACCGCCGAGCCGAAGTCGCGGCGGATCATGTGCAGGCACAGGTCGAGCCCGGCGGCGGCGCCCGCCGAGGTGAGGATCTGCCCGTTGTCGACGTAGAGCACGTCGGGTCGCACGTCCACCTGCGGGAACATCCGGGCCAGCCGGTCGGCCGCGAGCCAGTGGGTGGTCGCGCCTCGCCCGTCGAGCAGGCCCGCCGCGGCCAGCGTGAAGGCGCCCACGCAGATGGAGGCGATGCGGGTGCCGTTTCGTGCCGCCGCGCGCAGCGCGTCCAGGACGTCCTCGCCCGGCGGCGTGCCCCGCTCCGACTGGCCCGGCACCATGATCGTGTCGGCCTCGCGCAGCGCTTCCAGCCCGTGCGGCGCGCAGATCGTGAACGTCTCGGTCGCGACCTGCGGCTCCGCCGCGCACACCAGCACGCGGTACGGGCGGCGCCCGTCGGCCAGCCGCGCCCGGCCGAACGCCTCGATCGGCACGCCCAGGTCGGCCGCCACCACATGGTCCGTCGCGAGAACCGCCACCGTGTGCATGCCCGCCACCGTAGCCGAGATCCCGCCACGCATGAACGCCCAGGTCGTCCGCCTGCGCCCGGATTCGGTCCTTGGCTGACCGGTTGGCGAGAACCCGTTGGAAATTGTCGATCCAGCCACTGGGGTGCTTCCCCGCCGCCGCCCTAACGTGGGCCGCCGACGAAAGGAGCATCTCTTCATGCACGTTCACGTGGTCCTGTTCGACGGGTTCGACCCGCTCGACGCCCTCGGCCCGTACGAGGTCCTGCAAGCGGCCGCCCTCGCCGGCGGTGACGTCACGGCCGAGCTGGTCACCGCCGAAGGTCCCCGCGAGGTGCCCAGCGGCATCCCGCCCCTCACGCTGCGCGCCACCGGCACGCTCGACCCGGCCGCCGCCGACGTGGTCATCATCCCGGGCGGGGCCGGCGCGCTGTCCGGCGACGGGGAGCACACCGTGCGGGCCGTGCTCGCCCGTTCGCTGGAGACCGGCCTGCCCGCCCTCGCCAAGCAGGCGCTCGACCGGGAGGGCACGCTGGTCGCCACCGTGTGCGGCGGCTCGCTCATCCTCGCCATGGCCGGCCTCCTCACCGGCCGCCACGCCACCACCAACCACCAGGGCCTGGACGCCCTCGCCGCGACCGGCGCCCGCCCGGTGCGGGCCCGGCTGGTGGACGACGGCGACCTCGTGACGGCCGCCGGCATCACCTCAGGCGTCGACCTGGCGCTCTACCTGGTCGAACGCGAGACCGGCCCGCAGATCGCGCACGCCGTGGAAACGCTGTTCGCCCACGAACGCCGCGGCACCGCCTGGTCCCCCACCGGCCCCACCGTCGCTTGGTAAGGCCCGCCATGCCCCACACCCCACCCAAACCACTCCCCTACCCCTCGATGCCTCAGCCCCCGCACCACCCCATGCCCCTTCGCCCCCGGCAGCGGATGCTCCCGCCCTTCCCCCTTCACGAGCCGACACCACAGAGGTGCCGCGCCTTGGACGCTGGGGGCCGGCCGTGACGAAGGTGCTGTTGTCGTTGCACGTGCTGGCCGCCATCGTCGCGGTCGGGCCGGTCACGGTCGCGGCCTCCATGTTCCCGGCGGCGGTGCGGCGGGCGCACGCGGCCGGGGCGGACGCCGCCTCCATCGCCTCCGTCCGGCTGCTGCACCGGATCTGCCGCGTCTACGCCGTGCTCGGCCTGGCCGTCCCGGTGTTCGGGTTCGCCACGGCGAGCAGCCTCGGCGTCCTCACCGACGCCTGGCTGATCGTCTCGATCGGGCTCACCGCACTCGCCGCCGGGGTGCTGGCCCTGGCCGTCCTGCCGGGCCAGGAACGGCTGCTGAACGGGGTCGATGACGGTTCGACCGCCCGGCTCGGGATGGTGACCGGCGTGTTCAACCTGCTCTGGGCCGTCGTGACCGTCCTCATGATCGTCCGCCCCGGCTCCACGACGGGGGTATGACCGTGAACCGGCAACCCCTGCGCATCGCCGCCGCAGTCGAGCTCGCCACGCTGGTCGTCCTGCTGGGCAACGTGCTCACCGTGCACCTGCCCGCGATCTCGTCGCTGGCGGGGCCGGTGCACGGGTGCGCGTACCTGTTCACGGTCGTCGCCGCCGCCCGCGACCCCCGCCGTACGCTCCCCGCCACCCTCGTCGCCTGGCTGCCCGGCATCGGCGGCCTGCTCGCCCTGCGCCTGCTCGCCAGAACCCCCTTGGGGGGTCAGGGCATGTAGTGGGCGACGCCGAGCCCGAACGACCAGTCGATCGACTCGTTCTCGGTCAGCGAGACGAGCACGTTGCGCGGCTCGGTGCCGGCGTACGCGTGGGCCAGCTCGGCGATGCGCCGGTAGAGCGCCTTCTTCACCTCCGGCGTGCGGCCGGAGCGCAGGGTGATCGTGACGAACACGGCGTCGTCGTCCCGGCGCAGGTCGGGAAAGGTGCCGTACCGCATCACGCTGCGAATGCCGTCGTGCGAGGTCAGCACCTGGAACAGGTCATCGGACGGGATGCCGACGGTCTCCACCATCGCATCGTGGACGGCACGGCCGAGCGCGTCGAGCCGCTCGGGGTCGGCGCGGATCGCGTCGATGCGGACGAAGGGCATGATCGTCTTCCTCTCAGCAGAGAGCGGACCGGGTGAGCAGGCCGAGCGCGCCTTCGACGGCGGCGGCGAACACACCGGGGTCACCTGCGGCGCGGGCCGGCACGTACCCGCCCTGGAGCACGGCGACGAGGGCGGTGGCCGTGGCCGTGGGGTCGAGGCGGGCGTCGAGCTCCCCGGCCGCGCGCCCCTCTTCGAGCAGCTCGGCGATCCGCCCGGTGAGCCAGGCGAACGTCTTCTCGACCGGCCGCAGCCTGGACCAGCATGAGAACGCACGCGGGATGCGTTGAGCGAGACCTCACCTGATGCCTTCCTCTCATGGATGAACGAAATGCCTAAGATCGCTGGTGTGAACGGCACCCTGCATCTTCTCGCGGGCGCGCCCGGCGCCGGCAAGACCACGCTGCTCCCCCACCTCCTCCGCGCGGCCGATGGATTAGTGGTGATGGACATGGACGAGCTGCTGGAGGACGGGGCGCTGCTCGGGGTGCGGATCGCGGCGCCGGAGGCGGCGCCCGTCTGGCCGGCGTACGACCGTCTATGGGGGCGCGTCGTCACGATGGTGCGCCGGGCGGGGCACCACGTGCTGCTGACGTGTCCGATCCCCGATCCGGACGAACTGGCCCCTGGAGCCCGATGGGAGGCGCCGGTGCGGTGGGGTCTGCTCGACTGTCCCGACGCCGAGCGGGCCAGGCGGCTGCACGAGCGCGGTGAGCCGGAGGCCGTCGGCGGCGCGCTCGAAGACGCCGCCCAGGGCCGGGCGCTGATCCCGACGGTGTTCTCCTCGCACGGCGCCGCCCCCGCCGAGGTTGCGGCGCGGGTGCTGTGCTGGGCGCGTACGGGGTCGTGACCCCGGGATGATCTCGGGCTTATGATCCGGGCAGGCCGAGGGAAGGGCGCAGTGCGATGACCGATGAGCAGGCTCCGCCGGGCGTCGATCCGACGGTTCCGAGCGTCGCCCGGATGTACGACTACTACCTCGGCGGCAAGGACAACTTCCGCGCCGACCGTGACGCCGCCGAGCAGATCGTCGAGCTCGCCCGTGACTCAGGCGCCGACGTACGCGAGATGGCCCGCGCCAACCGGGGCTTCCTGATCCGCGCGGTGCACCACCTCGCCGCCTCCGGTGTACGGCAGTTCCTCGACATCGGCACCGGCCTGCCCACCCAGGACAACGTGCACCAGGTGGCCCGCAGGGTCTTACCTGACGCCAAGGTCGTGTACGTCGACAACGACCCGACCGTGCTGGCCCACGCCCAGGCGCTGCTCGCCGGCACCCCCGGCACGTATGTGCTGGACGGCGACGTGCGCCGGCCGGCCGGCATCCTGCGCGACGCCGCCCACCTCGACTTCGGCCGCCCCGTCGCGATCATCTTGGCCGCCGTCCTGCACTTCCTCCCGGATGACGACGAGGTGGCCGCCATCGTCGCCACGTTGCGCGACGCGCTGGTGCCCGGCGGCCACCTGGTGATCTCGCACAGCTACGTCGAGCCGGATGAGGGCCGGCCGGAGCGGATGGACGAGGCCCAGGACGTCTACCGGCGCTCGGCGTCCGGCTCGATCGCCTGGCGCGACCGCGACACCGTGCGCGGCTGGTTCGACGGGCTGGAGCTGCTGGAGCCGGGAGTGGTGCCGGTGCAGCACTGGCGCGACGACGCCCCGCACCCGGCACCTGGCCTGGACAAGGGCGGCGTCCTGGGCGCGGTCGGCCGCCTGCGCGGCTGACGCGCGCACACCGTGCGACATCTGCCCGGCGGACACGCAGCCCCGCCCTCCCCCATCTGCCCGGCAGACACGCAGGCCCGCCGTCGGCGGGACGGCGGGCCGCAGGGGGCGCGGGCGAGCCGGCCGTGGAGCAGGGCGGCGGGCCGCAAGGGTCAGTAGGCAGGGCGGTTGCGGAGGAGGTCGGTGACCGTGGGGGCGCGCATCATGTGCGGGTCGAGGAGTTCGGCGCGGCGCCGGGGGATGCCGCCGGCCAGGGCGGCCTCGGTGAGGGCGTCCTTGACCCAGCGGGCGTCCACGGGGTGCCCGTCGTCCTGCCTGATGAGCGGCTCGCCCGGGGTCCTGGACGACGACAGCGTCCGCAGCAGGGGCCTGGCCAGCGCCGGTATGGGGAAGGCGACGAGGTCGCCGCGCCCGTCGGGGACGGTGACGATGGCGGGTTCGCCGGCGGTCACCGCCCGCAGGTCCTGCAACGTGATGCCGGCCAGCGCCGCGACGGGCGCGCCTGTGGCGTCGAGCAGCGCGACGGCGGCGGCCTCTGCGGGCCTGCCGCCGGCGGCCAGCCGGGCGATGCCCTTGCGCAGCAGCCGCCGGTCTCCGGGGGTCAGCGCGGGGACGGGCCCCGGGCGTACGGCGCCGCTGCGCCACGCGAACGTGTAGAACGCCGACAGCATCGCCCGCTTCCGGGACACGGTCGCGGGTGACAGGGGTTTGCCCGGGGTGCGCACGCCGACGGCGAGGGTGCCGCTGAGCGCGCCGTCGCAGTAGGCGTCGAGGTGGGCGCCGGTGGCCGCGAGCGGCTCGAGCGCCGGGTCGGTGTCGTGGAGCCAGCGCAGGAACGCGGCCAGCACCTGCAACCTGGCCTGCCGGGTGGCCGCCGACGGCCGCTCGGTGAGCCACGCGACCACGGTGCGGCGGGTCGGCGCGGCCAGCCCGTCGACGAGATCGACGTCGGCCGCGGCCACCTCGCCGCCGTCGCCGGGCTTGCGCCGTGGCCGCAGCCCGGCGATGCGCCCCACGCTCCCGGCCCGCGCCTTACGAGCGCCGCCGTCAGAGGATGGGCCCGGCTCGCGGGACGTTAAGGACTGCGCGTGTACGCCTCCGGAGGCGCCGGGGACGGTGGCGGCGTCGTCGTGGGCTCTCGGCATGCTCAGCACTCGACCGTACCCGCCCTCACCACGACAGCGGCATGGCCGAGCAGCCCCGGCCGCGCGATGGACGTCACGGAGGAGTCGGTGGCCGTCGCGCGGGCGTCGTGAGCGCCCGGGCGGCATGAGCCAGGCAGTCCAATCATGATCTCGATCTTCTCACGGAGCGGCGCCCGGTCTTCCGCGTTCCGCCCCGGAGAATCAGTCGCGCTTGGGCTCGTAGTGCAGGGCGGTGATCCCGCACTCGAACGGCCTCGCCCCGGCGAGGCGGAAGCGCTGGTGACCGGCGACGTCGGGGAAGACGGGCAGGCCGCGTCCGATCGAGACGGGGTTGACGAACAGGTGGATCTCGTCGATGAGCCCTTCTGCGATGAGGCCGGAGGCGAGCTTGGCGCCCCCGTACGTGATGATGTCGCCGCCGGGCTGCGCCTTGAGGTCGCGGATGGCGGAGGCGAGGTCACCGCCGAGGATGGTGGCGTTGGGCCACGGCGACTCGGTGAGGGTGTTCGAGACGACGGCCTTGGGGGTGTCGTTCATCCACGCGACGGTCTCCTTGCTCTCCCCCTGGGGCTCGGCGGCCCAGGTGGGGATGAAGCCCCCGGCGAGCTCGCGGCCGAGCAGGATGCAGTCGACCGAGGAGGTCATGGCGTCGATGTAGGCGCCGACGTCGCCGCTCCAGTTGAAGTCCACCCAGTCCATCTCGCCCTGGGGGCCGCCCATGTAGCCGTCGATGGTGGTCTGGACCTGAAGTTTGAGCGTACGCATCAGGGGTCGTTCCTTTCGGTCGGTCAGTTGGCTCAATCCTGGCGGAACTGACTTACGGAACGTTTACGGCGCGCCCCACCCAGACCGTAAGGTGCCGTATTACATCGAACTTTGATATAAATGCGAGGGTGACCTCCGATCTGGACCTCGGCGAGCTGGCGACCACGATCGAGGACTTCAACGCGTACTACATCCGCCTGCCCTCGGTCCGCCGCCTCAACTTCTCGACGCTGTCGGTGCTGCACACCCTGTCACGTAAGGGCCCGCTGCGGCTGACCGACCTGACGGCGACCGAGCAGCTCAAGCAGCCCGCGCTGACCGCGCTCGTGGCCAAGCTGGAGCGCGAAGGGCTGGTGTCCCGCCGCCCCGACCCGCGTGACGGGCGCGCGGTCCTGCTGTCGCTCACGCCCGACGGCCGGCGGATCGTCGAGTCCAGGCGCGCCGACCGGGTGGAGCGCCTGCGCCGCCTGGTCGGGCAACTGGACGACGGCGACCGGGCGGCGCTCGCGGACGTCGCGCGCGTGCTGGGCCGCCTGACCGAGATCGCGGCCGGGCTGGAGGAGCGAGGAGAGCGATCATGACGAAACCGCTGGAGCCGGTGCCGCTGCACGTGCCGGACGAGGTGCTCGACGACCTGCGCCGCAGGCTGGCGGCGACCAGGTGGGCGCCCGACCCGGGCAACGAGGACGGCCGTTACGGGGTGCGCCGGGCGTACCTGGAGGAGCTGGTCGCCTACTGGGCCGACGGCTTCGACTGGCGGGCGGCCGAGCGGGCGATCAACGCCTACGAGCACTACCGGGTGGACGTCGGCGGCGTCCCGGTGCACTTCATGCGCCGGCCCGGCGCGGGCCCGGACCCGGTGCCGCTGATCCTCAGCCACGGCTGGCCATGGACGTTCTGGCACTGGTCGAAGGTCGTCGATCCGCTGGCGGACCCGGCCGCGTACGGCGGCGACCCGGCGGAGTCGTTCGACGTGATCGTGCCGTCGCTGCCGGGCTTCGGCTTCTCGACGCCGCTCACCGGACGTCCCGACATGAACTTCTGGAAGATCGCCGACGTCTGGCACGAGCTGATGACCGGCGTGCTCGGCCACGAGCGTTACGCGGCGGCGGGCTGCGACGTGGGCGCGCTGGTGACGGGGCAGCTCGGCCACAAGTACGCCGGCGAGCTGATCGCCATCCACATCGGCTCGGCGCTCAAGCTCGACTTCTTCAACGGCGACCGGGCGTGGGACTTCAGCGGCGGCGCCCCCATCCCGCCCGATCTGCCGTCCGACGTGCACGCCCGGTTCATGGAGCTGGACCGGCGCTTCGCGGTGCACCTGGCCGCGCACATGATGGCGCCGTCCACGCTGGCGCACGGCCTGGCCGACTCGCCCGCCGGGATGCTCTCCTGGATGCTCGAACGCTGGGCGAAGTGGTCGGACAACGGCGGCGACGTGGAGCGGGTGTTCAGCAAGGACGACCTGCTCACGCACGCCACCATCTACTGGGCAGGCGAGGCGATCGGCTCGTCCGTCCGCACGTACGCCAACAACAACCGCTACCCGTGGACGCCGTCGCACGACCGCCGGCCGGTGGTGGAGGCGCCGACGGGCATCACGTTCGTGAGCTACGAGAACCCGCCGGGGGTGACGACCGGCGAGCAGCGCATCCACGGGTTCCTGGAGAGCGACAGGGCGGCCTGGTACAACCACGTCGGGATCACCTGCCACGACCGCGGCGGGCACTTCATCCCATGGGAGATCCCGCAGGAGTGGGTCGCGGACCTGCGCCGTACGTTCCGCGGCCGCCGCTGAGCTCAGACGCCCAGCCGCACCGGCTCGGACGGAACGCCGCCCGCGAGCAGCGCGCCGAGCGTGACGGCGAGCGCGCGCGGCGAGAAGAGGTCGTCGCCGTGCCCCGCGGCGATCTCCGGCACGCTCCACCAGCGCACTCCGGTGATCTGCTCGGCGGCCAGCCGCGCGTCGTCCCACTCCCCGCGCGGCGCGAACGCGGGCGCGCGCACGAGGAAGTAGTCGTTGACGACGCCGTCGTAGCCGGGTACGTGATCGGCGAGCGCGCTCTGGTGCCAGACGTGCGGCGGGAGCGTGTCCACGCGCAGCCCGACCTCCTCGGCCAGCTCGCGGCGCAGCGCCTGCAGGTCCGTCTCGCCGGGCTCGACGCCGCCGCCCGGCATCGCCCACACCACGGGCCCGCCGGCGGCGGTGGTGTCGTGGCGGCACAGCAGGACCCGGTCGTCAGGGTCGAGGATGATCGCGCGTACGGAACGGCGCATGCGGGGAGCCACGACCGGCCACCCTAGCCGTCAGCAGGACAGCACGAAAAGCGTCATGATGCCCGAGATGAGCAGCACCATGGCCAGCACCGCGACGACCTCCCAGTTGCTGACCTGCGGGGCGAAGCGCTGCGGCCCGTCCTCGCCGGCCCTGGCGTTGAAGGCGCTCAGCCGGTTGGCCAGGCGCGCCTCGGTGTGGCGCAGCTCCAGCTCGATCTCCGCCAGGATGAGCCGCTCGTGGGGCGACAGGCCGTCCACGGGGTTCACCCCTTCTCCGCGGCGGCTTCGACGGCCGGATAGGCGGTGTGCGGATAGTGCAGGTCGAAGGCGGGACGTTCCGAGCGGATGCGGGGCAGGCTGGTGAAGTTGTGGCGGGGCGGCGGGCAGCTCGTCGCCCATTCCAGCGAGTTGCCGAAGCCCCAGGGGTCGTCCACGGTGACGCGGGGCGCCTGCCGGGCCGTCCACCAGACGTTGTAGAGGAACGGCAGCGTGGACAGGCCGAGCAGCAGCGCGCCGATGGACGAGATGAGGTGCAGGTCGGTGAAGTGGTCGACGGCGCTGTAGTCGGCGTACCGTCGCGGCATGCCGGCCACGCCCAGCCAGTGCTGCACCAGGAACGTGGTGTGGAACCCGATGAACAACATCCAGAAGTGCCACTTGCCGAGCCGCTCGTTGAGCATCCGTCCGGTCATCTTCGGCCACCAGAAGTAGAACCCGGAGAACATCGCGAACACCACCGTCCCGAACACCACGTAGTGGAAGTGCGCGACGACGAAGTAGGTGTCGGTGATGTGGAAGTCGAGCGGCGGCGAGGCCAGGATCATCCCGGTCAGCCCGCCCAGCAGGAAGGTGACGAGGAAGCCGACCGCGAACATCATGGGTGTCTCGAAGCTGAGATGGCCGCGCCACATGGTGCCGGTCCAGTTGAAGAACTTCACGCCGGTGGGGATGGCGATGAGGAACGTGGTGAACGCGAAGAACGGCAGCAACACCTGCCCGGTGCCGAACATGTGGTGCGCCCACACCGTCATCGACAGGCCCGCGATGGCGATGGTGGCCCCGACCAGGCCGATGTAGCCGAAGACGGGTTTGCGGCTGAAGACCGGGATGACCTCGGTGATGATGCCGAAGAACGGCAGCGCGATGATGTAGACCTCGGGATGGCCGAAGAACCAGAACAGGTGCTGCCAGAGCATGGCCCCGGCGTTGGCGGGGTCGTAGATGTGGGTGCCGAGCTTGCGGTCGGCCTCCAGGGCGAGCAGCGCGGCGGCCAGCACGGGGAACGCCATCAGCACGAGCATGCTGGTCAGCAGGGTGTTCCAGGTGAAGATCGGCATGCGGAACATGGTCATGCCCGGGGCCCGCATGGCGATGATGGTGGTGAAGAAGTTGACCGAGCCGAGGATGGTGCCGAGCCCCGACAGGGCCAGCCCCATGATCCACAGGTCGCCGCCGATGGTGGGGCTGAACGTGGAGTGCGACAGCGGGGTGTAGGCGAACCAGCCGAAGTCGGCGGCGCCGCCGGCGCTGAAGAAGCCGCTGACGACGATGAGGCCGCCGAACAGGAACAGCCAGAAGCTGACCGCGTTGAGCCGGGGGAAGGCGACGTCGGGGGCCCCGATCTGGAGCGGCATGATGACGTTCGCGAACCCGGCGAACAGCGGCGTCGCGAACAACAGCATCATGATCGTGCCGTGCATGGTGAACAGCTGGTTGTACGCCTCGTTGCTGACCAGCTGCAGGCCGGGCTGCACCAGCTCGGCCCGGATGATCAGAGCCATGAGCCCGGCCAGCGCGAAGAACAGGAACGAGGCGATCAGGTACATGTAGCCGATGGTCTTGTGGTCGGTGCTGGTCAGCCAGGCCACGATCAGCCGCCCCTTGCCCTTGGCCTCGACCGGCGCCAGGGCGGACGTCAACGGTTCGTCAGTACGCGGTTCTTCAAGAGTCACCGAAGCCCCCCATTTTGCCCCGACATGCCTGTGGCGCCCTGTTTTCGCAGGTCAGCGCCGTACGACGGGCTTACCCCCTTCCTTGCGACCTATGCTCGGCCGCTCACCCGCCCCACCCGCTCGACCCCGCTCCGTAACCACGCGCGAGGCCGCCTCCGCCCCGACGTGCGGGCTTAGATAGCCTGTCCGCTTTGGGAGGTATTGGGGTGTCGGGGGTTGTCGCGGCTTTCGCCGCACTGGTGTCGGTCGCCGTGCTCGGCTACGTCATCGGCGTCACCGGCCTGCTGCGGGCGAGCGACGAGCTGACACTGTCCCGGCTGGCGTTCTTCGTGGCGACCCCGGCGCTGATGTTCGCCACCGTCTCCAAGGCCGACCTCGGGGCGCTGCTGTCGCCCGTACTGCTCACCGAGGTCATCGCGGTGGCGTTCACGCAGCTGGTGTTCGTGCTGGTGGCCAAGCTGGCGTTCCGGCGGAGCACCCGGCAGGTCACGATCGGCGCCCTGGCCTCCTCGTACGTCAACGCCGGCAACCTCGGCGTGCCGATCTCCCTGTACGTCCTGGGCGACGCCGCACTGATCGCCCCCATCCTGCTCTTCCAGCTCCTGGTGCTGACCCCCGTCTCGTTCCTGATCCTGGACAAGGGCGCCCGCTCCCCGCGCGCGGCCCTGCTGCTGCCGTTCCGCAACCCGCTCACGGTCGCCTCCCTGCTCGGGCTGGCGCTCGCGGTGAGCGGCGTCTCGCTGCCGGTCGCGGTCATGCGCCCGATCGACCTGCTCGGCGGCGCGGCCGTGCCCGTCGCGCTGCTGGCCTACGGTCTCAGCCTGTACGGCTCCCGCCGCCAGGCCCCCGCGCCCGGCGAGGACGGCGTGGGCAAGGACATCGCCCTGGCCGTGGCGCTCAAGGCGGTCGCCCAGCCGGCGGTGGCGTACCTGACGGCCCGCTTCGCCCTCCACCTCGACGGCACCCACCTCCTGGCCGCCACCCTCTTCGCCGCCCTGCCCACGGCCCAGAACATCTACGTGTACGCCGTCACGTACGACACCGCCCGCCGCCTGGCCAGGGGCACGATCCTGGTGACGACGGGCCTGTCCATCCCGATCATGACCGCGATCGGCGCCGTCCTGGGCTCCTGACCCCGGCCATCAGATGTCCGGTAAGTTGCCTTTCGAGGCCCTCGTCCTGGTGATCGTGGTCCGCGAGGCGTGATCCTTCTGGCACGAACAACCAGCGCACGACGTGGAGATCCGTCTGACGCAAAATGGTGTGAGGGAGCGTGTCGATCCGGGGGTGGCGCGTTCGACGCGTCGGTGACGGACGACCAACCCGGGAGGAGCTTTCCCATGCAGAAGATCACCACGTTCCTGTGGTTCAACGACCAGGCCGAGCAGGCCGCCACCTTCTACACCTCGCTGTTCGCCGGCTCCCGCATCGTCGAGGTGCGGCGCGGGCCGGGCGGTGGCGTCATGGTGGTGACGTTCGAGCTGGCCGGGCAGCGGTACATGGCGCTCAACGGCGGCCCCCAGTACACCCTGAACGAGGCCGTCTCCCTCTACGTCGACTGCGAGACGCAGGAGGAGATCGACGAGCTGTGGGCCACGTTCATGGAGGGCGGCGAGGAGTCGAGGTGCGGCTGGCTGAAGGACCGGTGGGGCCTGTCCTGGCAGATCGTCCCCCGACGGCTGCCCGAGCTCCTCGGCCACCCCGACCCTGCCGCCGCTGAGCGGGTGATGAAGGCGATGCTCGGCATGCAGAAGCTCGACCTCCGCGCCCTGGAGGAGGCCGCCGCCGAGGCGTGACGGGCGACCGCTCAGAACAGGTTTGCTGAGAAGTCGGGGTTCTCCGTCGCCGCGAGGGCCTCGAACAGCAGGGCCACGCCCATCGCGCCCGGGTCGGGCAGGCCGCGGGCGCGCTCACCGACGTAGCTGGCCCGGCCGCGGCGGGCGCGCAGGTCGGCGGTGGCGCGGGCGCCTTCGGCGGCGGCGCGGGCCGCGGCGGCGAAGCCCGTCCCGCGTTCCAGCTCCGCCGCCGCCGGAGCGAGCGCGTCCACGAGCGTGCGGTCGCCCACCTCGGCCTCGCCGACCCGCTGGATGGCGGCGAGGCCGGCGGCGGCGCCGCGCGCCCACCCGCCGCCGGGGTCCTCGTCAAGGGCGCGAGCGATCTCAGTGAACAGCAGCCCGAACAGCGGCCCGCTCGTCCCGCCGACCTCGTCCAGGAACACCCGCCCCGCCACGTCGAACCCGTGCCCGGCACCCGGCTCGTCCAGCTCGGCGAGGACGCGGGTCAGGCCGGAGCGGAGGTTGTCGCCGAAGTCGCCGTCGCCGCTGGCCTGGTCGAGCCGGGTCAGCTCGTCATGAGCGGCGGCGACGGACTCGGCGTAGCGGCGCAGTACGGGCGCTGCGGTCGCGGTCATCGTCCCTCCTCGTCAACATCGTCCAGGACGGGGAACGCCGGGGTGCGGGCCGGGGCGCGCCACCACGTACGCCATCCGTCCTGCAACCGGGTCAGGGTCAGCGAGAACCCGGCCATGTCGAGCGCCGGCACATACGTTCCCACCAGCGACTCCGCCACCCTCAGCCCGCGCTCCTCCAGCACGGCGGCGGCCTGGTCGAAGATGCCGTACAGCTCCAGCTGCGTGGTCGCCCCCATCCCGTTGACCAGCACCAGCAGCTCGCCCGGGCCTGGTGGCAGTCCGGTCAGCAGCTCGTCGATCATGCGGACCACCAGGTCGGGCAGCGGCGGCCGGTCGATGGTGGTGGCGGCCCGTTCGCCGTGGATGCCGACGCCGTACTCCAGGTCGCCGGCCCCGAGGGCGAAGGCGGGCTCGCCGGTGTGGAAGGAGGTCTGAGCGCGGGAGGCGACGGCCAGGCTGCGGGACGCGGCGGCGACCGCGTTGCCGAGGTCTGTCAGCTCGTCCAGGCCCCGGCCTTCGTCGGCGGCGGCCCCGAGCAGCTTCTCCACGACGACCGTCGCCCCGGTGCCGCGCCGCCCCGTCGCACTGTCCGTGTCATCGGTGGCCAGGTCGTCGTCCACGAGGACCCGCCCGACCCGCACCCCTTCGTGACGCAGCCGTTCAGCGGCGATGCCGAAGTTGATGCGGTCGCCGGTGTAGTTCTTGACGACGTGCACGACTCCCTCCGGCCCGGCGGCGGCCAGGCTGGCGTGCAGGACCTGCCGGTTGTGCGGGGACGCGAACACCTGCCCCGGCGCGACGGCGTCCAGCATCCCCCGGCCGAGGAACCCGGCATGCATCGGCTCATGCCCCGACCCGCCACCCGCGACCAGCCCGACGACGCGGCGCGGGGCCCGTTCACGAGCCCGCAGATGCACGGGGTCCTCGCGCAGCTCGACGAGGTGCGCGTGCGCACGGGCGAACCCACGCAAGGCAGGCGCGACGGGATCACCGGCGGGCAAGAACGGCGCACTCATACCCCTCCCCTCCCCCGCCCAGGCTGCTTGTAGCGCGACCGGCCGATGCCCGGACAGCGTTGCCGCATCTTCTTGCGGCACGCCGCCCGTCCCGCACCCCGACGGCACGCCGCCCGTCCCATCCGCATATCCTCGCTCGACCCACGGACCAAGACACCGGCTCCCCCCATCGCCCGCCCGAGCGTCACTGCCGCAGCGGGACGGCACGGAAACCGGTCAGGACCAGGGGATGTCGCCGGTGCGGCTGACGAAGCGGCCGGTGCCGGACTCCGGAGGTTCCGTGGCCAGGGTGACGATGGCGTCCGTGCCCTCGGTGACGGTCTGGGGGCCGGTGTGGCCGTTCAGGTCGGTGGCGGTGTAGCCGGGGTCGGCGGCGTTGACGCGGATGCCGGGCAGGGACTTGGCGTATTGGGTGGTCAGCATCGTCAAGGCGGCCTTGGAGGCGGTGTAGAGGGGCGCGATGGCCTTCGACTCGGGGCGCGACGGATCGTGGGTGAGCGCCAGGGACCCCATGCCGCTGCTGACGTTGATGACGCGCGGCTCCGGTGAGCGGCGAAGCAGCGGCAGGAACGCCGTGGTCGTCCTGATGACACCGGCGACGTTGACGTCGAAGACCTCGAGGGCCTCGGCGCCGGTCAGCGCGGAGGGGTCGCCGAAGGGGCCGTGGATGCCGGCGTTGTTGATCAGTACGTCGATGCGCCCCTCGTGCTCGGCCACGTCCTTGGCGGCGGCGGCCACGGACGCGTCGTCGGTCACGTCGATCGGGACGAACCGCGCGCCCAAAGCGGCGGCGGCCTCCGCGCCCCGCTCAGGGTCGCGCGCGCCGACCAGCACGGTGTGGCCGAGTGCGATGAGACGCCGGGCGGTTTCGCGGCCGAGGCCCTTGTTGGCGCCGGTGATGAAGGTAATCGTCATGAACGTCATCGTTCGGCACCGCCGCCCACGCTCACCAGGGACACCACGACGGTAGGAACAGCCGTACCACCTTCACTCGGCTGACATGCCGCAAGATGGGAGCATGGTGACGAATGCCGGGCTGGGAGCGATGATCCGTACTTGGCGGGACCGCCTGCCCCCGTCGGCGGCGGCGCTGCCCGTGGGACGCTCCCGCCGCGCCACCGGCCTGCGCCGGGAGGAGCTGGCCGAGCTGGCCGGGGTCTCGGTCGACTACGTCGTCCGCCTGGAGCAGGGCCGCGCCACCACGCCCTCGGCCCAGGTCGTCGCCTCCCTGGCCCGCGCCCTGCAACTCTCCGCCGCCGAACGGGACCACCTCTACCGCCTGGCGAACCTCGTACCGCCGGCTGACGGCGCCGTCTCCGACCACATCGCGCCAGGGGTGCAACGCGTGCTCGCCCGGCTCGGGGACGTCGCGGTCGCCGTGTTCGCCGCCGACTGGCAGCTCATCCGCTGGAACCGCGCCTGGGCCGCACTCCTCGGCGACCCCTCCACGGCGCCCCGCCACCTCCGCAACTTCGCCCGCGACAGGTTCCCCGTGGACGACGCCCCGCCCCGGCTCGCCCATTGGCCCGTACGCGAGCTGGACGCGGCCACCACCGACGCCGCCGTCGTCTCCGACCTGCGCCGCGCCACGGGCCGCTTCCCCCGGGACCCGCGCCTGAGCCGCCTGATCGACGATCTGCGGGCCGGCAACGAACGCTTCGCCGCCCTCTGGGCGAAGGGCACCGTGGCCGCGCACCGCGAGGACCACAAGACCGTCGAGCACCCCTCGGTGGGACCGATCGCGGTGGACTGCGACGTCCTGACCGACGGCGACTCTGCATGCAAGATCGTGATCTTGTCGGCGGTCGCGGGCAGCGAGGACGAAACCAAACTCCACCTCGCCACACTCACCGGACCACCCGCGGGCACTCCGACAACGCTCTAGGCGACGACGGCCGGCTGCCGGCCGTGCCACTGCTGCGCTCCTGCACGTAGCGACACCCCCGTAGCGGCCCTGCGCGAAGCGGCCCTGCGGGAAGCGGCCCTGCGGGAAGCGGCCCAGCACGTGGCGATCCTGATGAAACGAGGTCAGCATGCCGTCGTGTCCGTCCCGTTTCTGGGCACGGTCACCCACAAGCGCAGCAAGTGGCGGCGTCGCTCCGGCTCCGGGTGGTCCTCGAAGGCGGTGCGGCTGTGCAGGACGACGTGGTTGTTGAGGAACTGCATGTCGCCCGCCTGCAGCTCCATCGTCACCGCGAACCGGGGATCGTTCGTCAGCTCGTCGAGCAACGCCATCACCTCCAGTTGCGCGGCCGTCAGCGGGGGCACGCTCGCGCCCCGCTGCGCCGAGCGGAGGTAATCGGGGCCGTACGCGATCGACAGCCCGCCGTCGGGGCGCCGCACGCAGATCGGCTTCGTGTAGAAGCTGTCCGGGCCGTCTCCGGTGCGGCGATCGTGCCACCACGGCTGATACAGCTCCTCTGCCAGGTCGGGCCTCACCCGGACGATCTCGTTGTGCACCGCCACCGAGCTCACGATCGCGCTCGATCCCCCCGCCTTCGCCGGCCGCACACACAGCAACGCCACCACGTCGAACGGGTCGCTGTGATAACCCAGCCGCCCACGATGCTCGTAACTTCGCGTCCGTCCTTGCGACGGGTCGGCGCCCGTGTCCCGTACGTGCATCAGCGGCGCTCGCTCGGCTCCCTGCGGCATGACCTCGCCCACCTGACGCGCCAGGCCCACCGCCGCGACCTCCCGCTCCCGCTGCGTCATCTCCTCCACCGGCACCCCGCGCACCAGGACGAACCCCCGCCCACCCACCAGCTCCTCCCGAACGCCCTCCAGCACCGGCCTCAACGTCGGCAACGGGAAATCGTCAGCCGAGCCGGGATTCAGCGCTGGGTCGGCAGCCGGCGCTGGGCGGGGATCGGCTTGCCGGTTCGTGGCCGTGGGTCGGGAGGTGGTGCCCCTCCCGGTCGCGCGAACCGCCGCGAGCACTTCTCGCCGATGCTCCTCATCGAGCCGTACGATCCACGCCTCGTCTCCACGAACGTCGTCCGCCCGCCACTCGCCTGGCCCTGCTGCCAGCTCGACCACCATGACGCCACCGCCTTCCCAACGACCGCCGGCCGGTCCGCCGCCTCCACTTTCCCCGCCCCGGCCACCCGGCACAGCCCGCCATCGCCCATGGCAGAACATCTTCACCAGCAGCGAAACGACCGCGTCCCCTTGCCCTCGACGGGACCGATGACAGCCGTCCTTCGGGCGCTCTCCTTCTCATAAGGGGGTGACAGGCGGGAGGCGTTCGCGCAGGTCGGTGGCTTGGTGCGCGGTTGCCTGGCGGGTCGCCGCGCGTTCCCTCGGTCCTGGCTGCGCAGCCAATCGCATCGCCAGACGGGCGGCGCGTTCTCGCAGGGCGGGGGTGTCCTGGGTGAGGACGGGGGTCAGGGATGCCAGGATGACGTCGGTGCGGGATGCGTCGCGTAGGGCCGCCTCGTCTGCCCACTCCACGGCTGCGCGCAGCAGCTTCTTCTCAGGACGGTATGTCAGGGCATGCAAGGCTTCTGCGAACAAGCCCTCGGTCAGGTGTCCGGCTTCTTCCAGGCGCCACAGCTGGGACAGCGCCATGACGGCGACCGCGAGGGGCCCGATGGAGAGCAGGCGCACGTAGTCGGGGGCGTGGGGGGCCGCTTCGTCGAGGGTGAGGTTGAGGCGGTCGTGCAGGCCCACGAGGTGGGCCGATGTCAGGCGGCCTGCACGTGGATCAGTGGCCTCGCAGGGGGTGGGCCGTTCGCCGAAGCGCGGCTGCCTCTCTATCCGGCCGGTGGCTGCCATCGGCCCCGAGATCGGGTGGGTGAAGCGGGCGGAGGCGCCCGCATGCGGGCGGGCCGACCGCGCGTTGATGGGGCGGGCCGGGGCGGAGCTGGATTCTTGGGTCAGCTTGTGGAGGAGAGTCTCAAGGACGGATGTGCGGGTGAGTAGGCCGTCCTCAACGAGGCGTGTCGCTGCGCCGACCAGCAGCCACAGGTCGGCGTGGGTGAGGCCGTCGAAGTCGAGGAGGTGCGGGGCGTAGGCGGCGGAGAGCGGGTCGTTCGCCGGACTGCCGGGTGGCGACGATCGCAACGAACGCAGCCAGCCCACGATGAACGCGTGGTCGCCGGGTGGCTGGATGCCCGTCTCGCGGGTCAGCTCGGCTGCCACCTCCCAGTGCCGGAGCTCCGGGAGCCGCAGGCGGGAGGTGATGTGGCGAGCCACGTCGGCTTGCCACTGCGGCGGTCTCCGGCGCAGCAGGGCGAGCAGGCGCCGGCTCTCGGTGCGTTCGGGGCACGAGCGCTTGTCCTTGCGCGGCGGCTCTGCCCTGTCGGGTTGCAGCTCGGGTTTGAACAGCCAGGACGCCACTTCTGCGGGCTCGCTGAGACAACCGGCGCCGGCCAGAAGCAGGGGTGTCGCCGCACAGCCGAGGTTGCGCGTCACGTGACCAGGTAGCTCGGCTGCGATCGCGGCACGCTGGGGTGGGCTGAGGGTGCTGATGTAGTGCTCGGTGCCGGGCACGTCGCCTGCCCGGATGCGGGTGAGCGCCTCGGCCCACGCTCGCGCGACCTCCGTACGCCCCGCCGGCGCCACCGCTTCCGCCATGGCCGGGACCTTATCGAGCGGCCACGACAATTTCGGTTCTCGAACGTGATCACTGAAACGTGATGCTCATCGTCTTCGCCCGGCCGCGGATGGTGACCGCATTGCTCGGCGACTAGCCGCAGGCCAAGGCTCCCGGCCCGCGCTGGCGCACGGCCGGAAGCCTCCTCGCGAGGACCAGCCTCCGCGCGAGGATCAGGACGTGACCAGGGTCAGGCCCAGGGCTGAGAGCGCTTCGGCGACCGGCTGGAAGTATGTGGTGCCGCCCGTCGCGCAGTTGCCCGAGCCGCCCACGGTCAGCCCCTGGGCCTGATCGCCGGAGACGAAGGGCGCGCCCGACGTGCCGGGCTCGGCGCACACGCTCGTCCGCACCAGGCCGGTGATCACGCCTTCTGGGAAGTTCACGGTGACGTTGCGCTGCTGGATGACGCCGCAGTGCCAGCCCGCGATCGGGGTGGCCTGGCAGACGGACGCGCCGATCGGGGCGGGGCCGGCGCCGCGGATGGGGCGTTCCGTGCCGAGGGCGACGACGGCGCCGCGCGGGTTCCAGCCGGGGTAGAGCGAGACCCAGGCGTAGTCGTCGCCGGGGTAGGAGGAGGCTTCGAAGACGCCGATCGGGGTGCCGTCGGCGGTGGTGGCGACGTCGCCGCGCTCGCCGCAGTGGCCGGCGGTGAGGAAGCCGCCGGTGGTGCCGCTGCGTACGGTGAAGCCGACGATGCAGCGTCCCTTGCCCTCGACCATGAAGCCGTCGCCGCCGCGGATGTCGGCGTACGGGGCGGGGCGGGCGGCGGACGGCTCGACGCGTACGGCGGACGGGTCCGCTCCTGCCGCGCGGGCGAAGGCGGTGGCCTCGGCGGGGTCGGCGGCCAGGATCACGATCTCGCCGGTGGTCGCGTCCGCGTACCAGGCGTGCACGTCCGGGCCGGCGAGGCGGCCGGCGGCGTCGAGGCGGTTCTTGTCGGCGTCGAGCGCGGCCAGGGGGCGGGCGCCGGCCGAGGCGGGGGTGCCCGGGAGAGCGGATGTCCCTATCAGGGCGACGAGCAGAGCGAGGGTGGTGACGGCAAGGCGGTACACGTTCATGCAGGCGGGCCTCCTGTCACCCACCGTAAGCCGGTACGACCTCCGCGGATCCCTATCATTTTCCCCCTATCACCGTGTTATGGCCCGCCGCGCCCATCGGCGGATGATAACCGTGAGTGCATGATCGCTCACCGAGACTCCGCGTCCGTGGCGGCGCGTGCGTCCATGCTCGGGGAGCTCATCGCCGCCACCCACACCTGCACCCTGGAGCAGATCCCTGGCCTGGTGGCGGAGCACGCGGCCCCGGCGGGGCTGCGCGACGTGGTGATCTACCTGGCGGACCTGCAGCAGGAGGTGCTGTCGCCGCTGGTCGCGGAGCCGGCGCCGGCCGGGGAGGCGCAGGAGGCGGAGATCGGGGTCGAGGGCACGGTGGCGGGCCGGGCGTTCCAGCACGGGGAGATCCTGCCGGCGACCGCGCGCGACCCGGAGCAGTGGTGGGTGCCCCTGGTGGACGGCACGGACCGGCTGGGGGTGCTGCGGATCACCGCCCCTGGCGCGGACGCGGGGACGGTGCACGACATGAAGCTGCTGGCGGGGCTGGTGGCGCTGCTGGTGGTCTCGAAGCGGCCGCTGAGCGACTCCTACAGCCGTCTCGTCCGCCGGCGGCGGATGACGGTGTCGGCGGAGATGGAGTGGCGGCTGATGCCGCAGCGGACGTTCGCGACCGACCGGCTGGTGGTCAGCGCGGTCATGGAGCCGGCGTACGAGGTGAGCGGCGACGTCTACGACTACGCGATCGAGGGTCACGTCGCCCACCTGGCGATCTTCGACGCGATGGGCCACGACACGGCGGCCGGGCTGACCGCGAACCTGGCGCTGACGACGCTCCGCAACAGCCGCCAGTCCGGCATGACGCCCGCGCAGTGGGCGGCCAGGATCGACGAGGAGCTGACGGAGCAGTTCGGCGGGGAGCGGTTCGCGACGTGCCTGCTGGCCACTCTCGACATCCTCAGCGGCGAGCTGCTCTGGGTGAGCTGCGGCCACTATCCGCCGGTGATCGTCAGGAGGCGGGCGACGGTCGAGCTGGACTGCCCGCCGTCCCCGCCGGCGGGCATCGGGCTGGCGGAGACGGTGACGGAGTGCCGGGCGCAGCTCCAGCCGGGCGACCGGCTGCTCCTCTACACCGACGGCATCACCGAGGCGCGCAACCGGCAGGGCGAGGAGTTCGGGATGGAGCGGTTCGCCGACTTCCTCACCCGGCATCAGGCCGACGAGCTGCCGGTGCCGGAGACGTTGCGCCGGTTGATCCATCATCACCTCGCCTACCACGAGCGCCGGTTGCGCGACGACGCGACGGTGCTGCTGGTGGAGTGGCCGGGCAGGCCGTATCCGAAGGGACGTGCCGAGGCGCTGACGGGCCTGCCGCCGGAGGCCGCCGGGAACGCTTAACGGAAAAGATATGCCATTAATGTGCTACCGTCCTTAACGGTAAATCCGTACCATTTAGGAGGATGTTGTGGAATATCGGCGGCTGGGCGGGCTCGAGGTGCCCGCGCTGAGCTTCGGCGCCGGCACGTTCGGCGGCAGGGGCGAGCTGTTCGGCGCCTGGGGCGACACCGACGTGGCAGGGGCCAGACGCCTGGTGGACGTGGCGCTCGACGCGGGGCTGACCATGTTCGACACGGCGGACGTCTACTCCGACGGCGCCTCGGAGGAGGTGCTCGGCCAGGCCGTGAAGGGGCGGCGTGACAAGGTGCTCATCTCCACCAAGGCGGGCCTGCCCATGCACGACGGACCGAACGGCGCGGGCACGTCGCGCTCGCGGCTCATCACGGCCGTGGACGACGCGCTGCGCCGCCTCGGCACCGACTACATCGACCTGTTCCAGTTGCACGCCTTCGACGCCGCCACCCCGGTCGAGGAGGTGCTGGGCGCGCTCGGCGACCTGGTCACGGCCGGCAAGCTGCGGTACGTCGGCGTGTCCAACTTCTCCGGCTGGCAGCTCATGAAGTCGCTGGCCGCCGCGGACCGGCACGGCCATCCCCGGTACGTCGCCCACCAGGTCTACTACTCGCTCGTCGGCCGCGACTACGAGTGGGAGCTGATGCCGCTCGGCCTCGACCAGGGCGTCGGCGCGCTGGTGTGGAGCCCGCTCGGCTGGGGGCGGCTGACCGGCAGGATCAGGCGGGGCAGCCCGATCCCGGCGGGCAGCCGGCTGCACAAGACCGCCGCGTACGGCCCGCCGGTGGCCGACGAGCTCCTCTACCGGGTCGTGGACGCGCTGGACGAGGTCGCGAAGGAGACCGGGAAGAGCGTGCCGCAGATCGCGCTCAACTGGCTGCTGACCCGGCCCGGCGTGGCCTCGGTGATCGTGGGCGCGCGCAACGAGGAGCAGCTGCGCGAGAACCTCGGCGCCGTCGGCTGGCGGCTCACAGCCGAGCAGGTACGCAGGCTGGACGCGGCGAGCGAGGTCACCGCGGCGTACCCGTACTTCCCCTACCGGAATCAGGAGGGGTTCGCCCGGGTCAACCCGCCGGTCGAGCGGCTCATCGCGGCCGGGTGAGCCGTGCCCGGTCGACCTTGCCGGTCCGGTTGCGCGGCACCTCGGAGACGAACTCCACGTCGCGCGGCGCCTTGTACCCGGCCAGCTCCTCCTTGACCGCCCGCCGCAGCTCGTCGGCCGACAGCTCGGCCCCGTCCTCGGGGACGACGTAGGCGGCCAGGCGCTGCCCGTACTCCTCGTCGCTCACCCCCAGCACGGCGACGTCGGCCACGCCGGGCCGGGCGGCGAGGAAGTCCTCCACCTCCTGCGGGAACACGTTCTCGCCGCCGGAGACGATCATGTCGTCGTCGCGGCCGTCGATGAACAGCCGCCCGTGCTCGTCGCGGTGCCCGAGGTCGCCGGTGGCCAGCGGGCCGCCGGGGCCGAACGTCAGCCCGCCCGCCACGACCACCCGTCCCACCTGCCCGGACGGCAGCTCGCCGCCCGACGGGTCCTCGATGCGGACGGTGGTGCCGCGTGGCGGGCGGCCGACGGTGCCGGGCGCGGCGCGCAGGTCGGCGGGGGTGGCCAGGGCGGCCCAGCCGGCCTCGGTGGAGCCGTACAGGTCGTGCAGGACGTCGCCGTAGGCGTCCATGAAGCGGGTGGCGAGACCGGCGGGCAGGGCGGAGCCGCCGGAGACGACGACCCGCAGGCGGGGCAGCGGCCGGGGCGGCAGGTCGAGCAGGCGGCGCAGCATCACCGGCACGGCGATCAGCGCGCCCGCGCCGGTGCGGTCGAGCGCGTCCAGCACGGCCGCCGCGTCGAAGCGGCGCAGCAGCACGACGGGGCAGCCGAGGACGAGCGCGGCGGCGTACCAGAGCAGGCCGAGCCCGTGGAACAGCGGTGGCGCGATCAGCATCGGCTCGCCGCCGCGCAGCGGCACGGTGCCCAGCATCGACACGAACGGCTCGGCCATCGCCCCCATGGACAGCCGCCGCGGCGCCCCCTTGGGGGTGCCGGTCGTGCCGGACGTGAGCAGCACCAGCCGCCCCGGCCGCTTCGGGTACGGCGGCGGCTCATCCCCAGGCTCCCCAGCATCAGCGAGGTCGTCGAGGCCGCTGATGTAGGGGCCGCCGAACTCGACTTCCGACGACCCGGGCGCGGCGAGGAGCACGTGCACGCCCTCCCTCCGCAGCACCTCGCGCAGCCGGGGCCCGGCCATGCCGGTGTTGAGGAGCAGCAGGTCGGCCCCGAGCCTGGACACGGCCGCGACGGCGGCGGGGAGGCCGCGGTCGTTGGGCCACATGACCGCCACCGTGGTGCCGGGCCCGACGCCGAGCCGCCGGTGCAGGCCGGCCGCCAGCGCGGCGGCGTGGTCGTCGAGCTCGGCGAAGGTGACGGTGCCCGCCTCGTCGATCACGGCCTCACGATCGGGCCAGCGGGCCGCGGCGACGGCCACGCCGGTGGCGGGGGTGAGGTGGAAGTGCCGGTACGCCTCCACCATGCGGGCCAGCGCGGCCGGGTGCACCGGGCCGAGCAGCCCGTTGCGGGTGAGCGTGGCGGCGGCCTCCACGCCGAAGCCGCCCAGGTCGATCAGCCGTCCGAGCACCGCCGTCCCCTCACCATCCGGTACGAGCCAGGACGAGGTACGCGTACCCGCTGACGACAGGACGGAACGTCACTGCTGTCCCGGCCGGCGCGCCGGAACGGGCGCGGGCCCGGCCGTGCCGTCGGTGAAGCGGCCGGGACGGAAGGGGGCCAGCAGCGCCGACTCCTCCCCGTACAGCTCCCCGGCCACCTCGTCCATCAGCAGCGGCGCCAGCGTGACTCCGCTGTGCGTGGCCACCGTGTAGACCCGCCGGTCGGGGTCGGCGAACCCGGCCACGGTCAGCCCGTCGCCGGGCATCGCGCGCCGGCCGACGACGGCCCGCTCTACGGCGGCGCCGTCAGTGGCGTGCAGCACGCCGGGCAGCAGGGCCATCATCTTGGCGAGCACCTCGGCGGGCACCGGGGCGGCCGGATCGGCGAGGTGGTCGAGGGGCAGCGCCTGCAGCAGGATGCGCCCGCCGCCGTCGGGGCGCAGGTTGAGCGCGGCGGTGGTGAGGATGCGCGACAACCGGGCCGGCACCGCGGTCGTGGTGACCAGGAAGCCGTTGGTGACAGTGCCCGACACGGCCGGGTCCAGCATGGGGACGGTGGCGCCGGCCAGCGCGGCCACCTGCTCGGTCCAGCGGCCCGCGCAGGTGACGACGGCGTCGCCGGCGAACGTCCGCCCGTCCGCGACCGTCACCTTCACCCCGGACGCCCCCGTCTCGATCGCGGTGACCTCGGCGCCGCACTCCAGCCTGGCCCCGCGGTCGCGGGCCTCGCCGAGCAGCCGGCCGAGCAGCCGCAGCGGCTGGACGTACGCCTCGACCGGGAAGAAGACGTGCTCGGTGCCCGGCGGCGGGGGCACCAGGTCGGGTTCGAGGGCGAGCGCCCGCCGGGCGGTGACCCGCTCGACCGGGTAGCCCATGTCCTGGAGGCGGGAGACGCGGGCTTCGAGCTGCTCCTTGTGGTCGTCGGTGACCGCGTACTCGAGGTTGCCCGTGGGGTGGAACCAGCCGCCCGGCAGCTGGTGGTGGGCCCAGACGGCGGCGTGGTTGAGGTCGAAGTACGCCTGCGGGGTCTTGTTGTTGGCGTTGATCCAGGCGACCGAGGTGGACGTCGTACCGGCTCCCGGCGTGCCCGCCTCCAGCACCGTGACCCGCGCGCCGCGCCGGGTCAGGCCGGCCGCGACCGCGGAACCGATCACCCCCGCGCCGATGACGACGACTCGCACGCTTGCTCCTCTCACTTGTGCTCCTCGTCGGCGCCGAACAGCTTGGCGACGCCGACGAAACGTTCGATGACGACGACCGCGACCACGGCGAACAGCACCATGAGGGTGCCGATGGCGGTGACGGTGGGGTCGTAGTCGTACTGCATGTAGTTGAAGATCCGTACGGGCAGCGTCTGCAGGTCGGTGGTGACCACGAACAGCGCCACCGTCAGGTCGTCGAACGAGGTGATGAACGCGAAGAACGCGCCCCCGATCAGCGCGCCGCGCACGGCGGGCAGCGTGACGTGCCAGAACACCAGGAACGGCGGGGCGCCGAGCCCGGCCGCCGCCTTCTCCGCCGACCGGTCCAAGCCGGACAGCCCGGCCAGCACCAGCCGCACCGCGTACGGGACGGTCAGCACGAGGTGGGCGAGCAGCAGCGTGAACGGGCTGGAGGCCAGCCCCATCTGGGCGAACCACTGCAGCAGCCCGATGCCGAGCACGATCGTCGGCACCGCGAACGCGCTCGACAGCACGCCCTCCAGCAGGGCGCGGCCGGGGAAGCGGTAGCGGTGGATGGCCAGCCCGCCGGCCAGGCCGACGACGGCGGAGATGGCCGCCGCCGCGGCCGCCACGCCGGCGCTGAGCGCGAACGACGCCAGGAACTCGGGCTTGGCCAGCACTTCGGCGTACCAGCGCAGGGTGAGGCCCTGCGGCGGGAACGTGACGTAGGAGGTGCTGGTCAGCGAGGAGGCCACGGTGACCGCGACGGGCGCGATGAGGAACACGCCGACCAGCGCGGCGAACGCGCCGCCGAGCACCCTCGTGAGCCGGGTCATCCGAACACCGCCTCCCCGCCGCGCCTGCGCAGCAGCCGCGAGTAGCCGAGCAGCAGCCCGGTCGTGACGACGACCAGCACGAACCCGATGGCGGCCGCGTACGGCCAGTCGAGGTTGACGGTCGCCTGGGTGTAGACGAAGTACGGCATGAGCTTCACCTTCGGTCCGCCCAGGATCGCCGGGGTGACGAAGCTGGAGGCGGTCAGGCTGAACACGATCATCGCCCCTGCCAGCATGCCGGGCGCCGACAGCGGCAGCGTGATCCGCCAGAAGCAGGTCCAGCCCGGCGCGCCGAGCCCGCGCGCGGCCGGCACGAGCGTCGGGTCGATCCGGTCGAGGCTGCCCATCAGCGGCAGGACCATGTACGCCAGCATCACGTGCACCATGCCGATGAGCACGGCGGTGTCGTTGTAGAGCAGCTGCGGCGGCGTGATGCCGAGCCACTTGAGCGCGGACGCGACGGGGCCGTTCGGGCCGAGCACCACCAGCCAGCCGTACGCCCTGATGACCATGCTGATGAGCAGCGGCGACAGCAGGAGCAGCGCGAGCCGGTTGCGGGTCCTGGGCGAGCGGCCGCGCATGTAGAGGGCGAACGGGTAGCCGATCAGCAGGCAGCCTGCCGTGGTGAGGGCGGCGACCTTGAGGGTGTTCCAGAGCACGGCGCGGTAGAAGGGGTCGCCCAGGAAGCGGACGTAGTTGTCGAGGGTGAACGCGCCGGTCTGGGTCCTGAAGCTGTTGGCGACCAGCGTGAACAGCGGGGCCACGAACAGCAGCGCGAAGATCGCGATGGCGGGCAGCGCCAGCAGCAGCCCGGTCCGCCACAGCGGCCTCGCCGCCGCCGCCCGCACCGACCCACCGCTCCCCGAGGCGCTCCCGGGACCGCCGGTCGTGGCGCTGCCGTTCCCGAAGCCGCCGGTCGCGGGACTCCCGGTCGCGGAGGTGGCCGCGCCGGTCACCTGGTCGCCAGTGACGCGTCCGATGGCCGCCATGAGCAGGTCACCTCCTCCCCTTCGGCGGGCACCCGCGCGTCGAACGGCAGCGCCGCCGTCACCTCGCCGGCCGCGGTGGTCACCACGCAGCGGATGCGGGAGCCGAGGAAGCGCGTCTCGCGTACGCGGCCGCGCAGCCCCTCCCCCGCGCCGGCGGCCACCCGTACGACCTCCGGCCGCACGTACAGGCGCACGGCCGCGCCCTTGCCGGGCGCCTCGCCCACCGGCGTGCCGCCGACGGTGCCGCCGCCCACCTCGCAGACGTGCCCGCCCGCGGCGGTGCCGTCGAGCGTGTTCACCTCGCCGATGAACTGCGCCACGAAGTCGGTCGCCGGCCGCAGGTAGATCTCCCTGGGCCGGTCGAGCTGGTGGATGACGCCGCCGGCCATGACGGCGATGCGGTCGGAGACGGCCAGCGCCTCCTCCTGGTCGTGGGTGACGAGGATGGTGGTGGTGCCGATGCGGCGCTGCAGCGCCGACACCTCGTCGCGCAGGCGTACCCGCAGCTGGGCGTCGAGGTTGGAGAACGGCTCGTCGAGCAGCAGCAGGTCGGGCTTGATGACCAGCGCCCTGGCCAGCGCCGCCCGCTGCTGCTGGCCGCCGGACAGCTGGCGGGGGTGGCGCTGCGCCATGCCGTCCAGGCCGACCAGCTCCAGCACGTCGGCGACCTGCCGGCGCCGCTCGGCCCCGCCCACCTTGCGCATCCGCAGCCCGAACGCCACGTTGTCGGCGATCGTCATGTGCGGGAACAGGGCGTAGGACTGGAAGACCATGCCCATCGAGCGGCGGTGCGGCGGCACGGCGGTGATGTCGCGGCCGTCCACCTCGATCAGGCCGCCGTCGGCCGCCAGGTGCCCGGCGATCATGTTCAGCGTCGTCGTCTTGCCGCATCCGGACGGGCCGAGCAGCGTGAGGAACTCGCCCGGCTCGGTCTCCAGGTCCACCGCCGAGACGACCTCCTTGCCGCCCAGCACCTTGCGCACGCCGTCGAGCCGCAGCCGCCCGCGCCGCACGCCCTGGTCCGTCGCCGCCCCGGTCACGCTCGCCACGCTCATGAGGTCTCGATTTCCTTGTTCCAGCGGTCCGTCCAGGCCGGGCGGTTCTTGTTGATCGCCGCCCAGTCGAGCTTGCGCAGCTCGGCGGCCCTGTCCTGGCCGACGACAGCGGCGGCCAGCTCGGGGTCGAGCTCGACGCCCTTGACGACGGGCCCGTTGAAGGCGGAGGCGGCCAGCGCCTGCTGTGCCGACGGCTCCAGCAGCGTGTTGACGAACTTCTGCGCCAGGTCGGCGTGCGGGGCGCCCTTCACCACGTTCACGGTGGCGATCAGCGGCAGCGCGCCCTCCTCCGGATAGACGAACTCGACGGGGAACCCCTTCTTGGCCAGCGTCTGCACCCGCGAGTTGCCCCAGATCGAGGCGACCGCCTGGCCTTGGAGGAAGAAGTTGGACACGTCGGCGGTGGTGTCGAACGTGACGGCGTTCGCCGCGATCTTCCTGACGCCGGCGAACCCTGGGTCGATCTTGTGCTCGGAGCCGCCGCCGACCTTGGCCGCGATGAGCAGCGCGCCCAGCCCGTACGTCTGTGTGATGGACGGCATCACCAGCTTGCCCCGCAGCCGCGGGTCGGCGAGGTCGGCCAGCCGCTTGGGGGCGGGCAGGCCGTTCTGCGCGTAGTAGTCGCTGTTGTAGGCGATGCCGGTGGCGTTCAGCGAGAAGCCGACGCCGACGTCGCCGGGCAGCCGGGCGAGGTCGATGACCTGCGAGAGGTTGGTGACCGTCTTGGGGTCGAGCGGGGCGAGCAGGCCGGCTTCGACGGCCTGGTTCTGCACGCCGTCGTCGATCAGCGCCACGTCGATCTGCGGCGACTCCTTCTGCGCCTTCAGCTTGGCGGTGGTGTCGGTGGAGCTGCCGGCGATGTAGGAGACCCGGCAGGAGCAGGACTTCTCGAAGGCGGGGATGACGGACTGCTTGAAGGCTTCCTCGTACGAGCCGCCGTATCCGGCCACGACCAGCGTCCCGGGGGCGGCGGATGGTGTCGGTGCGCCACAGGCGGCGACGGCGAGCGCCGCGGCCGCGAGCGCGGCGGTCAGAGAGGCTTTCATGGCGACCTCCGAAGGGGGCGGTTCGGGGCTGGATGGCCGACGGCACGGCCGGTCGTACCGGTTTCGGGCAGGTCGGCGACGACGTCGCCGTGGCGCACGCGGGCGCGACGAGGTGGCGTTTTCGTACGGGAGGGCGGTCGGTCAGTGGCGGTCGGAGGAGCCGCTCAGGTCGGTCTCGACGTAGAAGCGCTCGGAGCCGGGGGTGACGATCTCTTCGAGGAGCTCGGCGATCTCCCCGCGGCGGGTCCAGGTCTCGCGGGTCCAGCGGAAGACGGGGGTGCCGGGGGCGAGCCCGAACAGCTCCGCCTCGTCCTGGCCGACGGCGTACGGCTCGACGTAGAGCCTGGCGCGGACCAGCTCGACTCCGCGATCGCGCAGGTAGGCGTGGGTGGTCAACGGTTCTAACGGCTGGTCGAGCAGGTCGGGGGCGAGCCGGAACGGCAGCACGTGCAGCTCGGTGTTGATCACCTTGCCGGCCGCGTTCAGCTTGTGCCGCTCCATCTGGACGACCGCCTCGTCGTCGGGCACGCCCGGCAGGCGCAGCCGCGCCGCGCGGGCGGGCAGCACCTGGGCCGCGACGACCCGGTGGTCTCCGTGCATCTCCGCCCCCTGGATCAGCAGGCCGGTGAAGCGCAGCAGGTTGTGCTGCCCGATGGCCTGCGCGACGAAGCTGCCGCGGCGGCGGAAGCGCACGATCAGTCCGGCGTCCGCGAGGTCGCGCAGGGCTCGCTGCACGGTGATGCGCGAGACGCCGAACTCCTCGCAGAGCTGGACCTCGGTGGGGATCCGGGTGCCCGGACCCCACTGTCCGCTTCTGATGCGTGCCTCAAGCGCCCTGCGGATCCGCAGGTGGAGCAAGAGGTCACGTTCTGACATGCCAAAATACTGCTTGTAGCGATTAGTCATGTCAATACTCCAATAGTCATAACTTTTCGGATTGTCCGGTTTTGCGGGAGGCTCGTCCTAGGCTGATCACATGGACATCGCCGCTGCCGCGAAGCTCTGGGACGCCGCCCCCGGCTGGCTCAACACCGCCTCCTACGGCCTGCCGCCCCGCCGCGCCGTCGAGGAGCTGCAGGCCGTGCTGGCCGACTGGCGGCACGGCACCAGCGACTGGAAGCCGTGGGACGCCTCCGTCGGGCGGTCCCGGGCGGCGTTCGCCGAGCTGGTCGGCGCGCGGCCCGCGGACGTGACCATCGGCTCGACGGTCTCCCAGCTCATGTCGCTCGTCGCCACCGCGCTCCCGCCCGGGGCCAGGGTGGTGGTGCCGGAGATCGAGTTCACCAGCAACCTGTTCCCGTGGGCGGTGGCCGCGGACGTGGTGACGGTGCCCGCCGACCGGCTGGCCGACGCGATCACGCCGGGCACGGCGGCGGTCGCGTTCAGCCTCGTGCAGTCGCTCACCGGGTACGTGACGCCGCTCGCCGACGTCGTGGCCGCCGCCCGCGCCCATGACGCGCTGGTCATCGCGGACGGCTCGCAGGCGTGCGGCTGGCTGCCGGTGGACGTCTCGGATGTGGACGTGCTGGCGTGCGCGGCGTACAAGTGGCTGATGTCGCCGCGCGGGGCGGCGTTCGCGTACCTGTCGCCGCGGGTGCGCGAGCGGATGCGCCCGCTGGCCGCCGGCTGGTACGCGGGCTCCGACGAGGGCGGCTCCTACTACGGCCCGCCGCTGCGGCTGGCGTCCGACGCCCGCGCGTTCGACCTGTCGCCGGCCTGGTTCTGCTACGTCGGCGCGGCGCCCGCGATCGAGCTGATCAACGAGATCGGCGTCGAGCGGATCAGGGACCATGACGTGGCGCTGGCCAACCGGTTCAGGGCGGGGCTCGGCCTGGACCCGTCGGACTCGGCGATCGTCTCGGTGGACGCGCCCGGCGGGCGGCTGGAGGCGGCGGGGTTGCGGGCGGCGGTGCGCGAGGGCAAGGTCCGCGCCAGCTTCCACCTCTACACCACGGAGGAGGACGTGGACCGCGCCGTCGCGGCCCTGACCACGCCTTGAAAGGCGGGGGGCGGGTTAGGATGGGGGGCGCGTTCGCCGGGCGCATCCGGTCCGCGGGGCAGGGACTATCCCACCGGCAGCACGACCTCACACCACCGACGGACCTCGTCCCGTGCACGCGGACCCGGGCAGACGGAGGTTCGCCGTGTCCGAGCTACCCACGCGCCCATCCCTTGAGCACCTGCGCAAGCAGGCCAAGGCCCGCAAACGCGACCGCGGCATCCCGCTCAGCCGCGCCCAGCACGAGCTGGCCCGCGCCTACGGCTTCCCGAGCTGGCCCCGCCTGGTCGAGCACGTCCGCGCGACCTCGCTGCACGGCATCGAACGCGCCCTCGTCCTCGCCGACCCCGCCGCCCTGACCGGCCTGCTCGCCGCCGGGGACGCCGCGCGGGAGCCGGTCGGCGGGCTCGACCCGCTGCTCGTGCTGCTGCGCCGCGCCACCGCGCCGGAGTCCCGCGTACGCGAGTGCGCCCGCCTCCTGCTCGACGCGGGCGCCGACCCCGGCGCGCACACGCCGGAGAACGGCGGCGAGTGGCGGCGCACGGCGCTGTTCGACGCGGTCGAACGCCGTGACCTGCGCCTCGCCCGCCTCCTCGTCGACCGCGGCGCCACGCCGGACGAGGACGCCTTCTACCACGCCTGCGAGCAGTCCGGCACCGCGTTCCTCGACCTGCTGTACCGGCCGGGCTTCGAGCGGCTGATCGTCCGCAAGCTGGACTTCGAGGACGCCGACGGGCTGCGCTGGTTCCTCGCGCACGGGGCCGACGTGAACGCCGCCCACGCGCTGCACCACGCGATCGTCCGGGGCAGGAGCACCACGATCCTGACGATCCTGCTGGACGCGGGCGCCCGGATCGACCTGCCCTGGGACCGCTGGGACGTCGGCCGCCGCCCGCTGGCGCTGGCCGCCCGCTGCGGGCACCTGGCGGCGTACGAGCTGCTGCTCTCGCGCGGCGCGACCGCGGAGCTCGACCCGGTGGACGCGGCGGTGCTGGCGGTGGCGCGCGGCGAGTCGGCCCGCCTGCCGGTCGCGCCGGTGCCGGTGCTGGGCGTGCCGCACGACGGGCACTTCGGCTGGCTGCTCGGGCAGTTCGCGCTGCTCGGCCGGACCGAGGTGGTGCGGGCGCTGCTGGATGCCGGGATGGCGGTGGACACGCGGGGCTACAGCAACTTCACGCCGCTCGACCAGGCGGCCATGCAGGGGCGGACGGCCACCGTACGGCTGCTGATCGAGCGCGGGGCGGATCTCGCCGACTGCGCGTTCGACGACGAGGGGCCGACGCCGCTCGACTGCGCGCTGTGGGGGCTGCGGAACAACCGGGCCGAGGACGGCGACTACCTCGGCACCGTACGCGCGCTGGTCGAGGCCGGCGCCCCCACCCGGCATGGCCCGCCGACCGGCGACGCCGCCATCGACGCCCTGCTTCTCACCCGCGAGAGCTGATCGGGCGGGGCGCGGCGGTGGTCGGCTGGGAACCGCCGCACCGCCACGGCCACCTGCGGGCTTCTCGGGTGGAAACGTTCACGACTACGCTTGACCGGCTCGACTCCCCCGAAAGACAAGGACCCTACGTGCTGAGCACTCACGTGCACGCCTACCTCAGAGCGGCCGCGGGCGACCAGGCCCACCGGGCCGGACCGTTCACGATCCGGTTCGACGAGCACGACGACGCCCTGCCGTTCAACTACGCGATCCCGGACGACGGCGTCACGCCCACGGCCGAGGAGGTCGCGGCGCTGGTGGCGGCCTTCCGCGAGCGGGCGCGCACCCCCCGGCTGGAGTACGTGCCGCAGGCCGCTCCCGGGGTCGAGCAGGCGTTGGAGGCGGCCGGGTTCGTGGCGGAGGGCCGCTATCCGCTGCTGATCTGCCCGCCCGACGCGGTCGCGGACGAGGCCGTGCCCGGCGTCGAGGTCACGCTGGTCGACGACGATCCCGGCCTGTGGGGCGCCGCCCGGGTGATGAACGCCGCCTTCGAGGCTCCCGAGGCGACCGAGCACGACGTCGCCAGGCTGCGCGGGGTCCTCGGCCGGGGCGGCCTGATGGCCGCCGCCGTCGACACCGCCACCGGCGAGGTGGTCGGCGCCGGCCAGCTCGGCGGCCCGCACCTGGGGGTGGCGGAGGTCGCGGGCATCGCCGTGGCCGCCTCACATCGGCGGCGCGGCATCGGCGGCGCGGTCACGGCGCTGCTGACCAGGGCGGGCGCGAAGGCCGGCATCACGACGCCGTTCCTGACCCCGGCCGACGACCGGGCGGCCCGCGTCTACCTGCGGGTCGGCTACCGCAAGGTGGGCGAGATGCTGCACATCTCCGCTCAAGGCCCGGCGAGATAGCCCTGCACCACCGGGCCGATGTCGCGGACCAGGTCCTCCACCTCGGCCTCGGCCATCGGCGGCAGGCACAGGACGTAACGGGTCAGGGCGAGGCCGAGCAGCTGGGTGCTGACCAGCCCGGCCCGGTAGGCCGCGTCGGGCGCCTTGGTCACCTGGGTGACGAAACCGGCGATCTGCTCCTGGAAGACCTCGCGCATGCGCTCGGCCGCCATGGGGTTGGTGCTGGCCGAGCGCAGCAGCAGGACCAGCACGTCGTCGGACAGCTCGCCCTCCCAGCGGGCCAGGAAGTGCCGGACGAGCAGCTCGCCCAGCCGGTCGGCCCGCGCCTCCCCCACGGCGCCGAGCCGCAGGTCGACGTCCACGGCCGCGCTGAACAGCCCGGCCTTGCTGCCGTAGTAGCGCATGACCATCGAGGGGTCGACGCCGACCATGGAGGCGACCGCCCTGATCGTCATGGCCTCGTAGCCTCGCTCGATGAGCAGTTTCCTGGCGGCGGCGAGAATCGCGTTCCTGGTCGCCGCCGACCTCTCTGTGAACGCCATGCCAACAAGTGTAGGCCAACACTTGTACGACTCAGGCGAGCGCGTGCCGCCATGCCGTGACGGCCTCCGCGACGGCCTGCGGCCGGTCCTCCGGGGTGTGGTGGCCTGCCACCTCAGGGCGTTCGACGATCTCGACGGCGGCGAGGTTCGCCGCGCACCAGGCGAGCGTCTCCCGTGTCCACATCGCCCCCGGGCCGGGATGGAAGGCGAGCACCAGCTTGGGGACGTGCGTGCTCGCCGCCGCCCACGCCCCGAACGCCTCGATCCTGGCCACCACGTCGGCGGGCTGGCCGCCGAGCGGTAGCGACCGCGCCCAGCGCAGCAGCGGGCGGCGGCTCTCCCGCGTCGGGTACGGCCCCAGGTAGGCCGCCAGGTCGTCCTCCCCCAGCGGGGTGGCGGCGGTGGCGGGCAGGGAGCGGCGCAGGTAGTCGGGGTCGTCGAGGATCATCTTCTCGCCCGTGCCCGGCGTCTTGATCGCCCTGAACAGGTCGCGGCCTCCTTCGGGGAACTCCTCCCAGGTCATCGGTTTGATGACGGCCTCGGTGACGACGATGCCCCTGACCCTGTCCTGGTGGCGGGCGGCCCAGTCGAAGGCCAGCGCGCCGCCCCAGTCGTGGCCGACGAGCAGCACGTCGTCCAGGTCCAGCGCGTCGAACCAGGCGTCCAGGTAGGCCGCGTGGTCGGCGAACGTGTAGTCGATGTCCGGCTTGCCGGACTCGCCCATGCCGATGAGGTCGGGCGCCAGGCGGCGGCCCTCTGCGACGGCGGGCATGACGTCGCGCCAGAGGTGGGAGGAGGTCGGGTTGCCGTGCAGGAACACGATCGGCTGCCCCGCTCCGGTCTCCCGGTGGTGGAGGGTGGAGCCGAGGATGCGGGTCACGGGCATGATGCGGCCCTTTCTGTGGCGAAGTCGGTGGTGGTCAGGGGCGGAAGGCGGCGGCGTGGCGGGCCACCCAGTCGGCGAACGTGCGCGGTGCGCGGCCCAGGATGGTGGCCACGTCGGGGCTGACCTGCTGCTCGGCGGCCGTCGGCGTGCCGAGGACGGACAGGGTGGCCTCGACGGCCTCCAGCGGCATGAACCGCGCCATCTCGGCGTGGGCCTCGTCCCTGCTCTGCTCGATGAAGCGCACCTCGGTGCCGAGCGCCCGCCGGAGCGCCGCGGCCCGCTCGCGCGGGCTGATCGGCTCGGGTCCGGTGAGCACGTACGTCCGTCCCGCGTGCCCGTCCTGCCGCAACACCATGGCCGCCACCTCGGCGATGTCGGCCGGGTCGATGAACGGCAGCGCGGTGTCGGCGAACGGCGCGGCGGCCGTCCGGCCCTCGCGCACGGATCCGGCCCAGGCCAGCGTGTTGGTGAAGAAGCCGCCGGGGCGCAGGATCGTCCACTCCAGGCCGGATGCGCGGACGGCGGCCTCGAAGGCGGCCGGGTGCGCGTACAGGCCGGGCCTGGTTCCCGCGCCCTGCGAGGAGAGCAGGACGACGCGCCGGATCCCCGCGCTCTGAGCCGTCTTCAGGACGGCCTCCGGCTCCTGCCCGGCGACCAGCAGGAACGACGTGCTCGCCCCGGCGAAGGCGGCCTTGAGGCTCCCCGGATCGCCGAGGTCGGCCGCGACGTGCCGGACGCCCGCCGGCTGCGGCGCGGGGTTCCGTGAGACGGCGGTGATCTGCTCTCCCGCGGCGGCGAGCAGGCGGACGACCTCGGCGCCGACGTTCCCTGTGGCACCCGTGATGACGTACATGAAGACCTCAGTTATTAGTTAGTTGACTGACTTAGAACGGAGACCATAGCGGGCGGAGGGCTGGGCTGTCTATAGTTAGTCAGGTGACTGACTCAAAGCGGCCGGGAAAGCGGGAGCGGCTGGCGGGCGCCGCCGTACAGGTGCTGCACGAGCGCGGGGTCGAGAAGACGACCCTGGCCGACATCGCGCGGGCCGCCGACGTCCCCGTGGGCAACGTCTACTACTACTTCAAGACGAAGGACCAGCTCATCCAGGCCGCCATCGACGAGCACGGCCGCGAGCTCGACACCCTGATCGCCGGCCTCGAACAACTCCCCGTCCCCCAGGAACGCCTCAAGGCGCTGCTGCGCGGCTGGATGAGCCGGCCCGACGTCACCGCCCGCTTCGGCTGCCCCACCGGCACCCTCGCCTCCGAGCTGGACAAGCGCGACGACGGCCTGGACAAGGCGATCGCCGGGGTGATGCGGCGGCTGCTCGACTGGGTGGAGACGCAGTTCGCGGCCATGGGACGGGCGGACGCACGAGAGCTGGCCGTCGGGCTGTTCGCCTCGTACCAGGGCGTCGCCCTGCTCACCAACACCTTCCGCGATCCCGAGCTGATGACCGTGGAGGGACACCGCCTGGAGCGCTGGATCGACTCACTCGCCGTTTGACCCGCGGGCCGGGGGGCGGTATCGTCCCCCTCCCCTAGCGACGCCTTTCCGGGGCCCGCGGGTGGTGGGGGCCGTATCCATCGGCTCTCCGGAGGCCCGCATGTCCACCGCCTCGCGCGACTTCCGTCTGCTGCTGCTCGGGCAGACCACCAGCCAGCTCGGCGCCCAGGTCAGCGCCGTCGCGATCCCGCTGCTCGCCGTCGTGACCCTGCACGCGTCCCCGCTGCAGCTCGGTCTCGTCACGGCGTCGGGGACGGTCGCGTTCGCGCTGATCGGGCTGCCCGCAGGAGCCTGGCTCGACCGCGTACGCCGCCGCCCGGTCCTCGTCGCCGCCGACCTGGTCAGGGCCGCCCTGCTCGTCACGATCCCGGTCGCGGCGCTCCTCGGCACGCTGTCCATCGCGCAACTCGTGCTCGTGTCGCTGCTCACCGGCGTCGCCCGGGTGTTCTTCGACGTCGGCTACCAGAGCTACCTGCCGTCCGTCGCCGGTCCTGATCTGCTCAAGGGCAACGCCGCCATGGAGACCATCCGGGCGGGCGGCCAGCTCGCCGGGCCCGGCCTCGGCGGCTGGGCGGCCACGCTCGCCGGCGCCGCGAACGTGGTGCTGGTGCAGGCCGCCGCGTTCGTCGTGTCGGCCGGGTCGCTGCTGGCGATCGCCGCCCGCGAGCCCGCCGTCCCGCCCCTGGGCGCCGGGAGCGGGATGGCGGGGCAGATCCGGGAGGGGCTGGCGTTCGTGGCGCGGACCCGCGTGCTGCGCGCGCTGCTCGTGACGAGCGCGGCCGGCAACCTCTCCTTCGGCGTCGCCTCGGCGGCCGGGTTCGTCTTCATGGTCCGTACGCTCGGCCTCCCGCCCGCCGCGATCGGCGCGGTGCTCGCGCTCGGCTCGGTCACCGTCATGCTGGGCGCCGCCATCACCCCGCGTCTGGCCCGTCGGTACGGTTCTGCCCGGATCGTCTGGCTCTGCCTGGCCGTGACCGGGCCCGCCGGGCTGCTCACGCCGCTCGCCACCCCGGGCTGGGGCGTCACCCTGCTCGTGCTCGGCACCGCCGCCGGCGAGCTGGGACAGATCGTGTACGCCATCACGAGCGTCACCCTGCGCCAGCGGCTCTGCCCCGACCGGCTGCTCGGCCGGGTGAACGCCACCATGCGCTGCTTCGTGACCGGCATCTTCCCCGCGGGCGCCCTGCTGGGCGGCGTACTGGCCGAAACCGCAGGGGTACGTCCGGCGCTCTGGACCGCCGCCGTGATCATCCTCCTGTCGCCCCTGCCGACGTGGCGCGCCCTGCACGGCCTCCGGGACATCGAGCAGGCCCAGCTCTGACCAAAGGCGGCCGCTCAGCGCCCGCCGTGACGGGAAATGTCATGGCGCTCGCCGAGCGCCGTCCGCCAGAGTCCCACCGACGGAACCCGACCTGATCAGTCACCCCCCCTGCCACAGACCCCTCATGTCCTGTCTTCGAAGCTCCTGACGAACTGAACAAGCCCCACCACCGCCCCACTGACGACGACAACCGCCCCCGCACTGGTGGTGAAGGCCACGACATCATCCGCGCCAAGACCCTTGAGCACGATCCAGCACACCAACGCAGCGATGACCCCACACGCCACCGACAACCCCGCCACCAGCCCACCCATTTCCGACCTCCACCCTGCAGCCCGTCCGTTGTCCTCGCAGATCTCATTATTATTGGTCTAGACCACTTGCCGATCGCTTCGGCCGAGCCTGCGCAGCGGCACGCACTGCCGCGCTAACGAACCGGACCGGCGATGAGCTGGGAGAACAACGCGCACGCACCTCCGGCCCCGGGCGCCGAGGGCAGGGGCCAGGCGCCGGGAGCCGGCTACCGGATGCCGGCGGACCGATGCCGGATGTGGCGGGGCCGGATGTGGCGGGGCCGGATGTGGCGGGGCCGGTGGGTGCGCGGTGGCTCAGGAGCCGCTGGCGAGCCAGTCGGCGTGAGCGCCGTGAGCCCCGGCGGCAAGCCAGGCCGCTGCGGCGGCCGTGTCACCGGCGATGGCGACCGAGGCGGCCCACCGCTCCGCACACAACCGCCGGACGCGCTCCCGCAGCGGCCCCTGCGCCGTCAGAACGCCACCGGCCAGCACGATCGGCGACGTCTCCTTAGGCGCCCGGACCCTGGCCAGCGTGGCCAGCAGCCGATCGGCGGCCGACTCGATGATCGCAGCAGCCGCCGGGTCACCCGACTCGGCGGCCTGCCCGACGAGCGGAGCCAGCGGCGCGAGCGTCGCCACGGGCGCAGCCTGCGCCCGAATGATGATGAGATCAGCGGTGCGTGAGCTCAACTCCACCCCGGGCCCAGCCACCGCCTCAGCAACCAACCGCGCCAACTCACCCTCCGCCCCGCCGACGCCCGCGCCTTGAACGCGGCCACCCACATGCACCGCTGGGCCTGAGCGGGCCGGGGCGTCCCCCACACGCCCCGCCGAACCCGAGCGACCCGCGGCGTCGCCCGCACTTTCCGACGCGGGTTGGGGCGCCTGGTCCACGGACGTATGGATGGCGACGGGCTGCCCCGCTGGGGAGTCGTCCAGGTCCTCCGCTCCCGATCGCATCGAGCGGGCGCCCGGCATGTCGGCGGTGGGATGGGGTGGTGGGGCGGTGAGGTGGTGGATGGCGTGGCGGGCGGCGGCGCGGCCGAGCCAGAAGCCGGAGCCTTCGTCGCCCAGCAGCCAGCCTTGGCCGTCGGCGACCTTCGTGACCCGTCTGTCCGCTACGCGCAGGGCTACGGCTCCTGTGCCCGACAAAAGGACGTGGCCCGAGGGGTCAGGGGTGCCGGCTACGAAAGCGAGCAGGGGGTCTTCGACGCCGCGTACCGGGAAGTGCAGGCCGCAGTCGGCCCAGGCGCGGGTGAAGGCGGCGTGTACGGCGGGGTCCTCCAATGCACCGAGGCCGGCGAGGCCGATCACCCCGTTCACCACCCGGCCGGAGTCGGTCGCACCTAGCGCTTGCTTGACGGCAGTGGTGATCTCGGCGAGTGCGGCAGCTACGCCGTGTGCGACGGGGTTCCCGCCACCGGCCAGGCCATAGCCGGCGCGTTCGCCGGTGGACGTGGTGAGCAGGGCACGCGTGGAGGTGCCGCCGGCGTCGATGCCGAGGAAGAGGTCCATGGTCGCTCTCTTGTCACGCTGGGGGCTGGGGTTGGCGGGCACTGTACTCGACCCGAACCCAGCACCCCAGCCCACGTTCAAGCCCAGCCCCAGCCGACCGGTCCGGCTCACCGGCCTCACCCGAAAGGCGACTGTCCCGTTGGGCGGCTGGGCCCGCCTTCTCACCTGGCGGGGCGTGGGATACTGCGGAAATGGCGCGGGTCGTGTTCATCGGGGTCGGTGACGTGGAGTTGACGCGCCGCGTGGTGTCCGCGCTGGTGCTGGGGTCCGGGCTGCGGGGCGAGCTGGAGATCGTGCTCCATGATGACGATCCCGGGAAGCTGGTGACGACCGAGCGGCTGGTGCGGGCGATCGACGCGGAGGCGGGGTCCGAGGCGAAGATCCGCAGCGTGTTCGATCGGCGGCAGGCGCTCAGGGGTGCCGATTTCGTGGTGAGTCATCTCGACATCGGTGGGTTCGAGGCGACGTTGCGGGACTTCGAGATCCCGCACCGGTACGGACTACGCCAGACCATCGGCGACACCATCGGCATCGGGGGGATCTTCCGCGGGCTGCGGACCATCCCCGTGCTGGTCGAGCTGGCGCGGCAGATGGCCGACGAGTGCCCGGACGCGTGGCTGCTGAGCTGCAGCGACCCGATGGCGATGACCGGGTGGGCGGTGCACGAGGCGACCGGCTACGAGCGGTTCGCCGGGTTGTGCCACGCGGTGTGCGACACGCACGCCTACCTGGCGGATCTCGTGGGGCGCGATGAGGATGAGGTGAGCTTTCTCAGCGCCGGGCTCAATCACCAGTCGTTCGTGCTGCGGTTCGAGGCGGGCGGGCGGTCGCTCTATCCCGAGCTGGACGCGGTGCTGGAGGCCGACCCGCAACTGCGGCGGCACGTACGCGCCGAGCTCTACCGTACGTTCGGCTACTTCCCGACGCAGTCGAGCGAGCATGCCGCCGAGTACGTCCCTTGGATCATGCGCCACCCCGGCGAGACCGCCCGGCTGGGCGTGCCGGTCGAGGAATACCTGCGGCGCGTCGGCAAGAGCCTGCACCTGTACGAGGAGACGCGGCGCGCCCTGTCGGCGGGCCACCCGCTGCTGATCCGGTGGCAGCACCAGGAGCCGGCGGCGGCGATGATCCTGGCGATGCTGACCGGCGAGGAGAAGGAGATCTACGTCAACGTGGCCAACCGGGGCCTGATCGGCAACCTGCCTGAGGGGTGTTGCGTGGAGGTGCCGGCGGTGGTCGGTGCGGCGGGGGCGCGGCCGCGGGCCGTCGGCGACCTGCCGGTGCAGCTCGCCGCGCTCAACAGGACGTTCCTGAACGTGGTGGAGCTGACCGTACGGGCGGCGCTCGACGGTGATCGTTCGCACGTTCATCATGCGGCGATGCTCGACCCCAACACCGCCGCCACGTTGCCGCTGCCCGCGATCAAGGCGCTGTGCGACGAGCTCATCGAGGCGCACGGCGACCTGCTGCCTCCGGCGGTCCGTGCGTGATGGAGTCGATGCCGACGGAGGTGCGCCGCGAGCGCATGCTGGCGCTGCTCACCGAGCAGGAGTTCGCGCGGGTGGCGGAGCTGGCCGAGGCGTTCGGGGTGTCGAGCGTGACCGTGCGCGCCGACCTCGACGCGCTGGAGGAGCAGGGCAGAGTACGCCGGGTGCGCGGCGGGGCGATGGCGGCCGGTCCCGCCCCGCATGTGGAGCCGTCGTTCGAGCTGTCGCTGGGCACGGCGGCGGTGGAGAAGTCGCTGATCGCCAAGGTGGCGGCGCGGCTGGTGACGTCCGGCGAGTCGGTGCTGATGGGGGCGGGCACGACCACGTCCTACGTGGCCCGCGAGCTGGTGGCGCGCTCGGAGCTGTCCGAGGTCACGGTGTTCACCAACGGGTTGCGTACGGCGCTGGAGCTGGAGCCCGCGTTGCCCCGGATCTCGGTCGTGGTGACCGGCGGGAGCCTGCGCCGCCAGCAGCATTCGCTGGTCGATCCGCTGGGCGGCAAGCTGCTTGAGGGGATCAGGGCGCACACGGTGATTTTGGGCTGCGGCGGGGTCGATCCGGTGGCCGGGGTGACGAATGTGAGCCTGCCCGACGCCGAGATGAAGCAGCGGATGTTGCGGGCGGCGGCCAGGAAGATCCTGGTGGCGGACGCGTCGAAGCTGGGTGTGGTGGAGATGGCGCCCATCTGCGCGATCGGGGAGATCGATCTGCTGATCACCGGGGAGTCGGCCGATCCTGAGTGCGTGGCCGCGCTGCGCGACAAGGGGCTGGAGGTCGAAGTCGCCCGCTGAGCAGATCCATCGGGCGCCCTCGCCGGCCGTTCCCGGTGCCCGGGCCCCGCTGGTCGCGGCGGGGGCCCAGGGCGGCGGGCGGGGCCCGAAGCCGGCGCGGAGCAGGCGGCGGGCCAGGCGGGGATCAGACGCCAGGCGGGAGCGGTCAGGCAGGCGCGAAGCGCCTCACCGCCGGGAGGCGGTCAGGCGCGAAGCGCCTCTGGCAGGAGATCGCCGTGGGCGCGGGTGAGGTCGTCGGCCATCGACCAGATCGCGTCGAGGGTGAGCGAGGCGGCCGTGTTCGGGTCGACCATCAGGGCGTGCCTGACCAGGCGGGGGTCGCCCTCCTGCGCCGCCCGTACCGTCAGCTCGTTGACGCTCACGTAAGCCCTGTTCAGGGCCGCGCACTGCGGGGGCAGCGCGCCGACGGCGGTGGGGCGGACGCCGGTGGCGTCCACCGCGCAGGGCACCTCGACGACGCAGCCGGGCGGCAGGTTCGAGATGAGGCCGTCGTTGACGACGTTGCCGTAGACGACGCGCGGCGTGCCGGTGACGATGCTGTGGATGATCTGCGGCGCGTACTCGTCGGTGCCGGCGATGTCGAGCTCGCCCCCGCCGCGTACGAGGTCGCGGGTGCGCTTGTACTCGGCCACGTTCTCCTCGCTGACCCGCAGGTACTCGCCGACGGGGATGCGCAGCCGGTCGAGCTCGCCGTCGTGGTGCATGAGCCACGGCACGTACTCGGCGGAGTGCTCGCTGGTCTCGGTCGGGTAGTAGCCGAGCCGCCGGTACATGTCGATCCTGACCCGCCGCCGCAGCTCGGGGTCGTCGGCGTCGAGCCGGGGGTAGAGGTTCTCGCCGTCGCGCTCGAAGCGCAGCACCCACGCCTGGTGGTTGACGCCGGCCGCGACGTACGAGATCTCCTCGTACGGCACCGACACCAGGTCGGCCAGCCCTCGCATGGTCCAGTAGACGGAGTGGCAGAGGCCGACGACGTTCTTGACCTTGCCCGACAGGTACCAGACGTTCATGGCCATCGGGTTGGTGTAGTTGAGCAGCAGCGCGTCGGGGCAGACGGCACGGATGTCGGCGGCTAGGGCGTCGAGCAGGGGGAAGGTGCGCAGGGCGCGGAAGACGCCGCCGGCGCCGATGGTGTCGGCGATGGTCTGGCGCAGCCCGTACCTGGCGGGGATCTCGAAGTCGGTCACCGTGGCGTCGTAGCCGCCGACCTGCACCATGTTGATGACGAAGTCGGCGCCGTCGAGCGCCGCGCGGCGGTCGAGGTGGGCGGTGACGGCGGCGGCGTCGCCGGTGATGCGGCGGGCGACGGCCTCGGCGACCTCCAGGCGCTCGGGGTCGATGTCGTGCAGGGCGATGCGCATGCCGCGCAGCTCGGGGAAGGCGACCAGGTCGGCGAGCAGCCCCTGGGTGAAGACGACGCTTCCCGCCCCGACGAACACGATCTTCTTCATGAGGTTGCTTCCTCCCAGGTGGGCTGGGCCGCGGTGCCCCCGGCGGCGCGGGTGGAGAGGGTGCCGCAGGTCACGGCCACGGTCATGGCCTGCTTGAGCGGCAGGCCGCGCAGGAGCGCGGCGAGCAGGCCGGCGTTGAAGCTGTCTCCGGCGCCGACGGCGTCCACGACGGTGGCGGGGGTGGCGGGCACCTCGGCGGGCTCTCCGTCGGCGAAGGCGAGAGCGCCGAGCGCGCCGCGCTTGACGACGGGCAGCGTGCCGAGTGCGGCCAGCTCCCGTACGGCCCAGAGCAGCGGATCGGGCTCGCCGCGATCACCGCGCTCGCCAAAAGCGTCGACTCCGCGCTCGCCGGCGGCCGGTGGCGGGCCGGCGACGGTGGTGGCGACGGTGGTGGCGATGGCGAGGGCTTCGGCTTCGTTCGGGAGCAGGACGTCGGTGACGGGCAGGACCTCGGCGAGGCCCGCCCACCGTCCCGCCGGGTCGTCGTTGGTGTCGAGCGAGGTGGACGCCCCGGCCGCCCTGGCCAGCCCGAACAGCCCGGCGAGCCCGGCGGCGAGCCGCGGCTGGAGGAAGTACGACGACACGTGGACGTGCGCGGCCCGCTCCAGCAGCCCGCGCGGCACGTCGCCGGCGCCGAGCCGGTCGAGGCAGCCGGAGGCGGTGAGGATGGCCCGGTCGTCGCCGTCCACGAGCACCACGGTCATGGCGGTGGGCACGTCGGGGTCGACGACGCAGGCGGAGACGTCGACGCCGCCGGAGCGCAGGGCGTCCAGGACGAAGGCCCCGGCGGGGTCGTCCCCCACCCGGCCGACGAACGCGGTCCGCAGGCCGAGCCGGGCGGCGCCGTACGCGGTGATCGCACCGGAGCCGCCGAGCACCAGGCCGGCCGCGGGGACGAGTTGCTCCCGCTGGCCGAACTCGGGATGGCGAGGCGCGCCGGAGACGATCACGTCCGGGTTGGCGTCGCCGACGACAAGCAGGTCGAAGGTCGTTCTGGACACCACGGCACCGTTTCAGGTGTTGTGAAAGCTTGTCAAGTCTTGCGATTTTTCGAAGGTATTGACAAGACTTCGAAAGTAACCATGATTGGCTCCAATCATTCCGGGAGGAGCATCCACAGTGCGAAGAAGAACCGCGGCGGCCCTGGTCGCGGCGATCGTCCTGGCGGCCGGGGGCTGCGGGGGGTCGGCGCAGGAGGGCGCGAAGACGGTGGACCCGCAGGCGAAGGTGAAGCTCACCTGGTGGACGGGCCAGACGGCGGACGCCGAGAAAGTCCTCGAAGGGCTGGCGGCGAAGTTCACCCAGCAGCACCCCAACGTGACGATCGAGGTCTCCTCCGGCGCCTCGACCACCGACGACCTGCTGCAGAAGCTCTCCGCCGGCTTCGCCAGCGGTGTCTACCCCGATATCTCCTACGCTTTCGGAAGCTGGGCCTCGCAGCTGCAGGAGTCGGGCAAGACGCTCGACCTGACCGAGAAGGTGAAGGACCCGGCGGTCAAGTGGGCGGAGTTCCCCCAGGCGGCCCGCTCGACCGCGACGCCGAACGGGCAGGTCATCGGCTTCCCCGCGATCGTGGACAACCTCTCGCTGCTCTACAACAAGAAGCTCTTCGACGCCAAGGGCGTGGCGTACCCGACCGACGAGTGGACCTGGGACGACTTCCGCGCGGCGGCCAAGAAGCTGACCGACCCGGCGGAGAAGATCTACGGCACCGCGTACTCGGTGAGCGCCTCCGAGGACACGACCTGGCACTTCTGGCCGCTGCTGTGGCAGCGCGGCGGCAGCATCCTGTCGCCGGACCAGAAGAAGGCCGCGTTCAACTCGCAGGCCGGGGTGGAGGCGCTGGAGTTCCTGCGGGCGATGGCGGTGGATGACAAGAGCGTCTACCTCGACCAGACCGACGAGCGCTACGCGCCGCTGTTCGCCGACGGCCGCATCGGCATGATCATCAACGGGCCGTGGTCGCTGTACGACCTCAAACAGAAGAAGACCGACTACGGCGTGGCCTTCCTGCCCGGCACGAACGGCGACCACCAGACCGTCTCGGGCCCCGACCTGTGGACGCTGTTCGACAACGGCGACGCCAACCGGGCCTACTGGTCGTTCGAGCTGATCAAGTGGCTCACCTCGGCCGAGGGCGACGCCCAGTGGAACCTCACCCAGGGCAACCTGCCGCTGCGCACCTCCGAGACCGAGCTGCCCGAGTACGAGAAGTACGTCAAGGAGTACCCGGGCGCCGAGAAGATGGTCGCCAACCTGGCCAACGCCAAGCAGGCCAGGCCCACGGTCAGCGGCTACGTGGAGATGTCGCGGCACGTCGGCGAGGCCATCGCCAAGGCCATGCAGGGCGCGGCGCCGCCCAAGCAGGCCCTCGACGAGGCGGCGCAGAAGTCGGCCGTCGCGCTGGCCGGGGGCTGACGATGTCGGTGTTGTTCGCCGGGCGCCGGCGACCGGCCGCCCACGCCTCGGCACCGCCGTCCGTCAGGGTGCGGTGGCTGCACCGCACCCTGACCGGATGGGGCTTCGCCGGCCCGGCCACGGTGCTCGTGGTCGGCCTGTCGATCTTCCCGGCGGTGTGGGCGTTCCTCATCTCGCAGCAGAAGTGGAACGGCATCTCCCCCGCCAAGCCGATCGGCTGGCTGAACTACGAGCTCATGGCCCAGGACCCGGACCTGCTCGCGGCGGTGCGGCACACGCTGGTGTTCACGGTGTTGTTCGTGCCGGCGTCGATCTTCCTCGGCATGCTCGTCGCCGTCGCGCTGAACCGGCCGATCAAGCTGGTCGGCTTCTACCGTACGTGCATCTTCATCCCGTTCGTGGCGTCGGCGGCGGCCACCGGCATCCTGGCGAACTTCGTCTTCAACCCGCAGTACGGCGCCGCCAACAGCGTCCTGCGCACGCTCGGCCTGCCGCAGCAGCAGTTCCTGGAGAGCCAGTCGCAGGCGCTCGCGGTGATCTGCCTGATCGCGCTGTGGGGGCAGGTCGGCTTCACCGTGGTGGTCTATCTGGCCGCGCTGCAGGACATCCCGAAGGACGTGGTCGAGGCGGCCCGCATGGACGGCGCCAACCGCTGGCAGGTCTTCCGGCACGTCACGATGCCGCAGCTCGGCCCGGTGACCGTCTTCACCTCCATCTGGCAGACGATCACCGCGCTGCAGTTGTTCGACCTGGTCTTCACCACCACCAGGGGCGGCCCGCTCGGCGCCACCCAGACGATCGTCTACTACGTCTACACCCAGGCGTTCAAGCTCACGAAGTTCGGCTACGGCTCGGCCGTCGCGTACGGGCTGTTCGCCGCCACCATGCTCATCACCGTCGGGATGATCCTCTACTCCCGGCGCAGCAAGATCGAGGCCTTCTGATGCGACGCCTGCCGTTCAGCCCGTGGCACCTGCTGCTGATGCCGCTGGCGCTGCTGTTCGCGCTGCCGCTGGTGCAGATGGTGCTGACCGCGTTCATGCCGGACAGCGACATCAACCGCTTCCCGCCCCGCTTCATCCCGAGCCGGCTGACCCTCGACGGGTTCGCCGGCCTGTTCAGCCAGTCGTCGGCGCTGCTGTGGCTGCTCAACACCGTGATCGTGGCCGCCGTCGCGGTCGTGTCGCACCTGATCCTCTGCTCGATGGCCGGGTACGGCTTCGCCCGGCTGAAGTTCTTCGGCAAGCAGGCCGGGTTCCTGATGATCCTGGCGACCATCATGATCCCGACGCAGCTGCTGATGATCCCGACGTACGTGATGTTCAGCCGGCTCGGCCTGATCGACACGCTGGCGGCGGCGTTCGTGCCGTGGCTGGCGTCGGCCTTCGGGATCTTCCTGATGCGGCAGTTCTTCCTGTCGCTGCCCGCCGAGCTGGAGGACGCCGCCCGCATCGACGGGTGCACGACGTTCGGCGTGTTCTGGCGGGTGGTGCTGCCGCTGGCCAAGCCCGCGCTGGCCACGCTGACCGTCTTCACCCTGCTCGGCTCGTGGAACGACCTCATCTGGCCGCTCATCGCCATCAGCGACGAGAGCAACTACACGATCCAGCTCGGCCTGGCCAACTTCCAGGGCACCAGGCACACCCAGTGGTCGCTGCTCATGGCCGGGAACGTGGTGGCGACGCTGCCGCTGATCGTCGGGTTCGTCGCGGCGCAGCGGCAGTTCGTCGCCACCATGACGTTCACCGGGCTCAAGGGCTGAGCGCTACCAGGCGACGGGGAGCGAGGTGAGGCCGTACACGATGTTGAACGAGCGGAACTCCGCGGGCGGGCCCTCCTCGCGCAGCCCGGGGAACCGCTCGAACAGCGCCGGGAAGGCCATGCCCATCTCCATCCTGGCCAGCGGCGCGCCGAGGCAGTGGTGCACGCCGTGGCCGAAGGCGACGTGGCCCATCTCGCCGCGCGAGATGTCGAGCCGGTCGGGGTCGGGCACGAGCGCGGGGTCGCGGTTGGCGGCCGGCAGCACGCAGACCACCAGCTCGCCCTCCGGGATGCGCACGCCCGCCACCTCCACGTCCGTGGTGGTCACCTTGAACGTGCCCGAATGCACGATGCTGAGCCAGCGCAGCAGCTCCTCGACCGCCGCGCCCCACCGCTCGGGCTCCTTGCGCAGCAGGTCGAGCTGGTCGGGGTGGCGCAGCAGCGCCAGCGTGCCGAGGCCGATCATGTTGGATGTGGTCTCGTGGCCGGCCAGCAGGAGCAGGCCGCCGATGCCGATCAGCTCGTCGGCGGACAGGTCGTCGCCGTGCTCGCGGACGAGCATGCCGAGCAGGTCGTCGCCGGGGTCCTTGAGTGCGCGGCCGACCAGCTCGGTCATGTAGGCGCGCGACTCCAGCTGGGCCGCGACCCGCTGGTCCACCGGCAGCGACAGGTCGAGCGTGGTGCCGCTGCGGCGCTGGAAGTCGTCGCGGTCCTCGTACGGGACGCCGAGCAGCTCGCAGATCACCAGCGAGGGGATCGGCAGCGCGAACGCCGACACCAGGTCGGCCGGCGGCCCCACCGCCTCCATCGCGTCGAGGTGGGCGGTGACGATGTCCTTGACGCGCGGCTCCAGGCGGCGCATGCGGCGCATCGTGAACTCGGGGGTGAGCATGCGCCGCAGCCGCGTGTGCTCGGGCGGGTCGAACATCAGCAGGTTGCCCGCCCGCATGCGCCGCACCTCGTCGTCGCTGAACTCCGGCGCGCCCGGCGGCCGGTGGCCGGGCTGGCGGGCGTTGCTGAACCGCGCGGGGTCGCCCAGCACCTCCCTGACGTCGGCGAACCTGGTCACCATCCAGACGTCGATGCCGAACGAGGTGCTGACCTTGCGCACGCCCTCCTCCTCGCGGATCCGCGCGAGGTCGGGATCCGGGGTGAAGGTCGAGCGGCGCATGTAGACGGGCATCTCCGCCGCGGTTTCAGTCATCAGCTAGGTCTCCTCCCTGACCTCATTAAACGTCCGGGAGGCGGCGGGCGCGACGGCGGGTCCGGGCGGGTCCGGGCGGGTCCGCCCGCGGTGGCCCGCGATCCCGGCCGTGACCGGGCCCGGCCGGGATCGCTCGAAGGTTTTCTACTCGCGCGTGGCGGGGTCGCCGAACGCCACGGCGGCGGGCCGCTCGCAGGTGCTCTCGACGTCCACCGAACGGCCGGAGTGCGCCGAGGCGAGCAGCGACTCCATGACGTCCAGGACGTGGAACGCCATCGCGCCGCCCGCCCTGGGCTCCCGCTCGGACAGGAAGTCGATGAGGCCCACGCCGCGTCCCGCCTCGGCGTACCCGGCCGAGACCGGCAGCTCCCGCGCGGCCTGGTCGCCCAGCCTGGTCAGCAGCACCGGCCCGTCGAAGCGGTTGGGGTCGGGGACGACGAGCGAGCCCCGCTCCCCGTGCACCTCGATGTTGGGCGCGCGGGTCGCGACCGCGTCGAAGCTCATGACCAGCGTGGACAGCACGCCCGACTCGTGCACGAGCACGCCGGTGACGTGCGTGTCCACGGTGACCGGGATCGCCTCGCCCTGACGCGGCCCCGAGCCGATCGTGCGCTTGGCCCGCGTCCTGCTGGCCGCGCCGATGACCGTGGCCACCGGGCCGAGCATGGTGATCAGGCTGCTGATGTAGTAGGGGCCCATGTCCAGGAGCGGCCCGCCGCCCGGCACGTAGTAGAAGTCGGGGTCGGGGTGCCAGCGCTCGTGGCCGGGCGTCATCATCGTCGCCGTGGCCGCGATGGGACGGCCGATGAGCCCCTCGTCGATGGCGACCCTGGCCGTCTGAATGCCGGTGCCGAGCACGGTGTCGGGCGCGCAGCCCACCCGCACCCCGGCCTGGCCGGCGGCCTCCAGCACGCGCCTGGCGTCCTCGCCCGTCGCGGCCAGCGGCTTCTCACAGTAGACGTCCTTGCCCGCCGCGATGGCCCGCAGCGCGATCTCCGCGTGCGCGGCCGGGATGGTGAGGTTGATCACCACCTGGATGCGCGGGTCCGTGAGCAGCTCGGCCACGTCCAGCACCTCGACGCCCTCGTACGGCTCCGCCGCCGCCCGCGCCCGCTCCGGGTCGAGGTCGGCCACGGCCACCAGCCGGACCTGGGGCAGGCGGGCGATGGTCGTCAGGTATTGGGCCGAGATGGCGCCGCAGCCCACGATGCCGACGGTCAGCGGCTGGCCCACAGCATGCCCCTCTCGACGATCGTCCGCACGCTGTCCTGCTCCAGGACGTCCAGGCTGTGCCCGGGAGTCGCCACGAAGATCTTCCCCTTGCCCCAGCGGCGGGTCCAGATGGCCGGCGAGGTCACCTCGCGGTGCCAGGGGTCCCACGGGCGGACCTTCTGCGTCGTGGTGGCCAGCACGTCGATGTAGTCGTCGGTCAGCACCCAGTACTGCTCGGTGACGAGGTCGAAGTCCTCGATGCCCTGCGTGATCGGGTGCGCGGCCGCCTCGGGCAGCATGTTCACCGTGTACGGGACGAAGTTGTGCCGCTCGGTGCCGGCGTCCGGGTCGTCGGGGTGCTTGCCCGGGTGGCAGGCGAACTGGCCGCCGATGAGGTGCAGGTAGTCGGAGGAGTTGCGGAAGGAGTCGGCGATGCCGCCGTGCCAGCCCGCCATCCCCGTGCCCGCCTCGATGGCCGCCCGCAGGCCCTTGAGCTGGTCCGCCTCGATCGTGCCCATCGTGTAGCACTGCACGACGAGGTCGATCTCGGCCATGAGTGCGCTGTCGGCGTACGGGGCAGGGCTGTCCGCCAGCTGCACCTCGAAGCCGTTCTTCTCCAGGAAGGGCACGAAGAGGTCGGTGGCCGCCACCGGAGCGTGGCCCTCCCAACCGCCTCGTACCACGAGGACCTTGCGCGTGTGCTCGCCCGCCATGCAATCGCCAATCACTCGATGAACCATAAATCGGTCGTGCACCGCCCAATTCTCAAATAGCGGCACACTTCGCCAATTCTGTCTGACTTCCCCCAAAACCCCCACCCCCCATTTTGGCGAGCCTCGCGCCCGGGCCGTCCGCCGGGGACACGAGGATCCTCCACTGCAGGCCCCCGTCAGGAGGAGCAGGTGATGATCTTCGTGATGAGGTCGCGCATCGGCGTCAGGAGGCCGGGGCAGGCGGCGGCGTCCAGCTCGTACAGGCGCAGGGCGCCGCTGCGCCGCACTCTCAGCAGGCCCGCCTCGCGCAGGATCTTCAGGTGGTGGCTGGTGGCGGGCTGCGACAGCTCCAGGTGCGCGGCGATGTCGCCGACGCTGCGCGGGGCCGCGGCCTCCAGGAGGAAGACCACGATCTCCTGGCGGCGCTCGTCGCCCAGGGCGGTGAACAGCGGCCGGGTCGTGGCGAACAGCGCCGCCACGTCCCCCCTCTCGATCGGGCCGCTCATGCCGGCAGCGCGCCGCGCAGGGCGGACAGGGCGCCCACCGGCAGCGTCCTGGCCTCGCCCTCGGCGATCCAGCCGGCCAGCATGAGCCGCGTCTGGGCGCCGACCTTCGTGAAGTGCACCTCCAGGTAGCGGCGCAGGTCGAAGGGGAGCAACCAGGGCAGGACGCGCAACGCCGGCCCCACGGCCCACGACGGAACCGAGGCGAGCGCGCGCCGCCCGTGCCGGGCGGACACCACGGCGACGGCCTGCCTCGCCGCGGCGCCGGCGGCGCGCAGCCGCGCCCCCTTCAGGGGCAGCCGCCAGCCGGAGATCTCCAGCGCGGCGATGTACGGGATCATGCGGGCGGCGGTCAGCTCGGCCGCACCGGCCCGCGTCACCCGCCTGGCCCGCAGGCCACCGGCGCGCAGCGCGGCCACGACCCGCGGGGCGCGCTCCCCCGCGACGCCCATCGCCGAGCCCGGCGGCACCCAGTACGCCACCCCCGGCCCCGGCACCTCGCTCCCCAGGGGCGCCTGGTAGGCGAGCAGCGTGGGGATCACCTGCACGATCTGCTCCCGCGGCCAGACCTCGGCGAGGGTGCTCAGGTCGCCCGGATCCTGACCGATGGTGACCACCGTCGCCGCGCCTGTCGCCGCGCGCAGCGCCGCCGTCCACGTGCCGCGCAGCGCGGTCGAGTCGACGCACAACCACACCATGTCCCAGTGCTCGTCGCGCAGCTCGCTCATCACCTCGTACGGTTCGAGCCGCTCGTGCACCGGCGCCCTGCCCCGCCTGAGCCGGTACAGCGGACCTCCTGCCCAGCTTTCCCGCCCCGGCCGTACGAGGTACCCGACTGTGGCGCCGCCCGCCGCCAGCCGCACCCCGAACACCTGCCCCAACGCCCCGGCCCCGACGACCAGCACCTTCACCATGGTCTCCTCATCTATCCAAATATTCGGATAGATGAAGGATAGCCGGACGGTGGTGTTGTTGACGCCGGGGAAGCGCGCGGCCAGGTGCACCTGCTTCTTGCAGGCCATCGGCCACACCCGCGGGGAGCGCGCCAGGCGTCCGGCAGGCGGCCGGTGGTGTAAACGGTCACATCCAGCTCCGGACGCGCTCAGTCTTCGGGGTGGAACCGGCCGAAGCGGCCCTGGTGGTAGAGGAGCGGCCGGCCGTCGCCGTGCGTGCGCACGTCGGCGACCAGGCCGACGACGAGCACGTGGTCACCCACGTCGGCGGTCTCGTACGGCAGGCACACCAGGTGCGCGGAGACGTCCTGGAGCAGCGGCGCGCCGAGCGGTCCAGGCCGCCAGCGGGTGGGCGGCGCGAACCTGTCGATGCCCTTGCGGGCGAACCTGGCGGCCAGGTCGGCCTGGTCGCCGGACAGGATGTTGACGGCGAAGTGGTCGGCGGTGCGCAGCCAGGGCCAGGTGGTGGAGGACTGGTCGACGTAGAAGGAGACGAGCGGCGGTTCGAGGCTGACCGAGGAGAACGAGGTGGCGGTCATGCCGACCGGGACGCCGTCGTTCTGGGCGGTGATCACCACGACGCCGCTGGCGTGCACGGCGAGTGCCCGGCGGAACGATTCGGCGCCGACGGCGCGACCGGGCATCGTGTCGGTCATGCCCGGACCCTCCCTTCCTGGTCGCGGGGCGTGGTGGTCGGTGCTGGGCTGGTCGGTGCTGGGCTGGTCGGTGCTGGGCTGGTCGGTGCTGGGCTGGTCGGTGCTGGGCTGGTCGGGGATGGGATCACGGGATCGTTCCTCACAGGGAAGGCGTGCGCGCGCGGCGTCCTGGCGGTGTGGTGCGCGAGCGCGGTGTACGGGTTCGTCAGCGGGAGCGTGGACGGCGTCGGCCACGCCGGAGCACGAGGGGGACGAGGGAGAACGCGACGGTACGCCGCGGGCGGTGGTCCGTGATCAGCGACACTGCGCGCTGGCGACGTGGCAGAAGTCCACGTGGGGGCGCGCGGTCAGGAGGAAGCCCTGGCTCATGTCTTCGACGCTAAGCCGCGCGTCCCGATAAGTCAATATTTCCTACTTGTTATGCAGGAAATGGATCGGGGAGTCCTGCGTAGACCCGCCGGGCGTTGCCTCCGAGCACCGCGGCGACGAGATCGGGCGCCTCGGCGGGGAGCAGGGCGGCGACGTCGCGGGCGTTGGCGGCGGTGCCGGGGACGCCGGGCCAGTCGGTGCCGAAGATCCACCTGCGAGCCAGGCGGGCCAGGTCGTAGCGGGCGTAGTATTCGGGCAGCCGCTTGGGCGGCAGGCCGGACAACTCCAGCCAGACCGTGTCGTGCGCGAGCGCGAGGAACGCGGCGGCGTCGTACCACCAGCCGCGCCCGCCGTGCGCGAGCACCACGTGAAGCCCGGGGAAGTCGCGCAGGACCGGGATGAGGAAGGCCGGATCGGCGTTCTCGTTGGCCGAGCCGGGGAACGAGCTGGTGCCGCAGTGCACGACCAGCGGCACACCGCTCTCCTCCAGCACGTGGTAGGCGGGGTAGAGCGCGGCGTCGTCGCAGCGGAACCCGCCGTGCACCGGGTGCAGCTTGAGCGCGGCGGCCCCGAGTGCGAGCTGGCGGCGCGCCTCGGCGGCAATCGGGTGGTGCAGGTGCGGGTTGACGTTCGCGATCGGGCGGAACCTGCGCGGGTTGTGCTCGACGATCGGCAGCAGGTCCTCGAACTCCTGCAGGCCGGTCGCCTTGGGGCTGTACTCGCACATCAGCAGCGCCACGTCCACGCCCTCGGCGGCGAACAACGCGTCGAGCCTGCCCGGGCGGGGCCGGCCTTCGGCGTCCCAGACGGCCTCCAGCACGCCGTCGGCGCCGAACCTCCGGGCCCAGCTCAGCCAGGCGGGCTTGAGCGTGCCGAGCACGGGCACGTGAACATGGGCGTCGATGAGCGGGCGGCCGTCGAGCATGTCCCGTACATTACGCTCGGCGGTGCCGGAAGTTCAGCCATGACATTCGACGCCAGAAGCGGGTATCGTCAGATTTTTGTAGTAAGTTGTTCCGGCTGAGGAGCACACGTGGTCGAGCTTGCGAAGGCCCTGGAGATCGCGACGCCGGCGGGGCGGGCCCGCGAGGCGGCGGGGGCGCCCGCGTTGCTGCTGACGATCCTCGGCGAGTTCGTGCTGCCGCGCGGCGGCGAGGTGTGGACGGGCACGCTGGTGGCCGCGCTCGGGGCGCTCGGCGTGGAGGAGAAGTCGGCCCGCCAGGCGCTGTCGCGGACCGCCGCCCAGGGGCTGCTCTCCCCCGCCCGCCACGGGCGCAGGGTGCGCTGGAGCCTGACACCGGCGGGCGACCGGCTGCTGCACGAGGGCGCCGAGCGCATCTATGGCTTCATGCGCGGGCCGCACGACTGGGACGGCCGCTGGCTGGTGCTGACCGCCGGGGTGCCGGAGGCCCAGCGGCGGCTGCGCCACCGGCTGCGCACCCGGCTCACCTGGCTCGGCCTCGGCTCCCCCTCCCCCGGTCTGTGGGTGGTGCCGGACGCCTCGAAGGAGACCGCCGTGCGCGAGGTCATCACTGAGCTCGGGCTCGGCGACCGGGCCTTCGCCTGGACGGGACCCGCGACCGGCATCGGCGACCCCGGGGCGCTGATCGCCGCCGCCTGGGACCTCGACGACGTGGAGCAGCGCTACCTGGCTTTCATCGACCGCTTCACCGCCCTCCAGACGGCCGGCTCCGAGCAGGCGGTGTTCGCCGCGCAGGTGCAGCTCATCCAGGAGTGGCGGCGCTTCCCGTTCCTCGACCCCGACCTGCCGGCCGAGCTGCTGCGTCCCGACTGGCCGGGGCCGCGCGCGGCAACGGTCTTCCACGACCTGCGCAACCGCTGGCACCGGCGGGCGCAGGCGGCGTGGGAGTCGATGGACGACGAGGCCGCCACCCGCACCTAGCACTACGCCCGCGCGACGCCCGACCACCGCCATGTATCAGTTCTTGATGCCGGTGAGCGTCACCCCATCGATGAAGCGGCGCTGCAGGAAGAAGAGCCCGATGATCGGCGCGATGAGGCGGCACGATCGTCCAGAACACCCGCCACGGCGACGCGCCGTCGATGGAGGCGGCTGCACGGTGAGCGGCGAGCTGGAAGCTGCACGGCGTGGCAGGGGTCAGGGCGTGCGCCTGATACCCACCTTTTTGTGGGTACTTGCCGCCCCGGCCGTCCCCGGACGAAGCTGAAGTCATGGCAGCCGGGAGGCCGCCGGGATCAGCCGGACGTTCGAGGGGAGGCCGGGGCGGTGCGCGTCACGAGACCTGCCGGGTCGCGGCCAGCCTCTCGAGGCGGCGGTGGCCCCAGTCAGCGAGGGGTGCCAGCGCGTCGGCCAGGTCCTGTCCGAACGGGGTCAGCGAGTATTCGGTCTTCAGCGGCCGGACGTCGTAGACCTCCCGGTGGACGAGACCGTCGGCCTCCATCTCGCGCAGCGTCTGCGTCAGCACCTTCTCGCTGAGCCCCGGCGCCCGGCGCAGCAGCTCACCCGGCCGCCACGGGCCTGACTCCAGCAGCCAGAGCAGGAGCGTCTTCCACTTGCCGTCGATCACGGCGATCGCGGCGGTCACCCCGCACACGTTCGTGTCCTGTGCCCTGCTGCGCGTCATCGCGCCATCCCACCCTCAGTCATGTCATCAAGGAGTCTTCACGCATGTCCGCATCCACCCCACAGTCTGCCGTCACCGTGCTCGGTCTGGGCCCGATGGGCCGGGCGCTGGCCGGCGCCCTCCTGGACGCGGGCCTGGCCGTCGCCGTCTGGAACCGTACGCCGGGCAGGGACCGCGAGCTGGTCGCCCGCGGCGCGGCGGGCGCGTCTTCCCCCGAGTCCGCGGTCGCCGCGAGCCCGCTCACCGTGCTCTGCGTGGTCGACTACGACGCGGGCGACGCGATCGTCCGCAGGGAAGCGGTCGCTTCCGTGCTCAAGGGCCGCACGCTGGTCAACCTGACCGCCGACACGCCCGCCCGCGCCCGGGAGACCGGCGCGTGGGCGGCCGCGCACGGCATCGGCTACCTCGACGGCGCCATCATGACGCCGACCACCACCATCGGCACGCCTGACGCCGTGTTCCTGCACAGCGGGCCCGAGGAGCTCTACCGCGAGCACAAGCCGGTGCTGGACGCGCTCGGCGGCACCCACACCCACCTGGGCGCCGACATCGGCCGGGCGGCCTCCTACGACCTGGCGCTGCTCGACATCTTCTGGACCGCCATGGCCGGCTACGCCCACGCGCTGGCCCTGGCCAAGGCGGAGGGCGTCACAGCGCGGGAACTGGCGCCCTTCGCGCAGGGCATCGCCGCCATCCTGCCCCCGCTCATCGAGGCAGGCGCGCAGGAGGCGGACACCGGCTCCTTCCCAGGTGACGTCAACCCGATCACCTCAGCCGCCTCCTCCATGAAGCACATCGTCCAGGCCTCGGAGGAACGCGGCATCGACGCGAGCGTGATGCGCGCCGCGGAGGGCCTGGCCCGCAGAGTGATCGGCCTCGGCCACGGCGAAGACGGCTTCCTCCGCATCACGGACCTGCTGGCTCCCCGCTGACCCGCGCGGGATGCGGTGCTCAGCCGTCGTTGACGGCTGAGGTGGGGAGGGGGATCGACGGGAAGGGGTTGTCGGGGAGGAGCACGATGCGGCGGGGGCGGTCGGGGAGGCCGGCGGCGTCGAGGTGGAGGAGGGCCGAGCCGATGCCGGCGGCGCCGACCATGTAGCCGGTGTCGGCGGTGACCTCGCCGGGGCGGAGCCGGCGGTAGGCCTGGTACCAGCGGTAGCCCTGGCCGTTGTGGTCGGTGGCGCGGCCGATCAGGTCGGCGGCGAGCGTGCAGGCGTAGTCGAGGTGGTCCCGGCGGCCGGTGGCCGCCCACAGGCCGACGAACAGCTCGATCACGCCGGCCGTGCCGCAGCACTGGCAGGCGACGTTCCAGTAGCCCTCGGTGCGGAGGCGCGGCGCTCCGCTGCTGATGATGCCGCGCGCCAGCCGCTCGGCCCACTCCAGGTCGGCGGGGTCGCCGTCCACCCGGTAGAGCTCGTAGAACATCCGCGCGACCCCGGCGGAGCCGGAGCAGAAGCCGAGGTAGTGCAGGCCGCGCGCGTGCGGCACGTGGTGCGGCACGACCGCGCAGCGCCCGCTCACGACGCTGACCTCGCGGACGAAGGCGGCGCCGCTGCGCGCGGCGTGGAGGAAGCGCCGCTCGCCGGTGACGCCGTACAGGCGGGCCAGCAGGTAAGCGGTGCCGGACGTGCCGGCGAGGAAGCCCGGCGTGACGGCGTCCACCGGCAGGTCGGCGCAGTCACCGAACCGATGGCCGGGGACGGGCAGGCGGGCGACGCGCAGCCCGGCCTCCACGGCGGCCTCCTCGTACGCGGGCACGCCGAGGTGCGTGGCGGCCCGCAGCAGCCCGAGGATGATGCCGCCCTCGCCGCGCTGCGCCGGATCGCGCGACCACTGGACCCCGTCGCCCCGCTCGGTGCCCTTGCGCACGATGTGGTCGGCGATGGCCGCGGCCTCGGACTCGAACGCGGGCTCGCCGAGCGTCCACCCGGCCTCCATGAGCGCGATCATCACGCCGGTGAGCCCGTGGTAGAGGGTCAGGTCGTCCTGCTCGCGCCAGATGGCGGCGAGCCTGCGGGCGCCGGCCCTGGCGTCCTCCAGGTACGCCTCGTGCCCGGTGGCGGCGGCCAGCTCCAGGAAGAACAGCACGACCCCGGCGGCCCCCGAGTAGAGGGACCAGGGCTCGGCGGTGACGGCGGACGCGCCGCGCGTGTCGGGGTTGGCCTGCCACCAGCGGCCATGCTGGTCGTCGACGGCGGCCGAGCGTACCCACCGGCCGGCCAGGATGGCGGCGGTCAGCGGCGTGTCGGCGCGGGCACTCGACGCGCGCATCTCGTCCAGGCTCATGAACTCATTTTCCCATAGATTTAGTAGGAAGACTCGGAAAGCGGGTGAAGCAGATGTGGACACGATGCTCCACCCGGCCGGGCCGCCGCTCAAGTAGCCGCGCGAGTGCGACCATCACTCCTGCCCGGTGACGCCGAGCGCCCGCAGCAGCACGGCCCTGGCCTCTGCGGGGTCGGCGCCGGAGTCGGGCCGCAGCTCGGTGGCGATGCGGCCGGAGTCGAGCACCAGGATCCGGTCGGCCAGCGCGATGGCCTCGTCCACGTCGTGGGTTACCAGCAGCACGGCCGGGCGGTGCTGCTCGAACAGGCGGCGCAGCAGCCGGTGCATCTTCAGCCTGGTCAGCGCGTCGAGCGCGCCGAACGGCTCATCGGCGAGCAGCAGCCGGGGCTCGCGTACGAGGGACCGGGCCAGCGCGACGCGCTGCTGCTCGCCGCCCGACAGCTCGTTCGGCCAGGCCCGCTCGCGCCCGGCCAGCCCGACCTCGGTCAGGCTCTGCCGGCCGCGCTCCTCGGCCCCGGCCAGTCCGAGCACGACGTTGGGCAGCACCCGCTGCCACGGCAGCAGCCTGGCGTCCTGGAACACCACCGACACCTCGTCGGGCACCCGCACCGCGCCGCCGCCCGCGACGTCACCGTCCAGGCCGGCCAGGGCGCGCAGCAGCGTGCTCTTGCCCGAGCCGCTGCGGCCGAGCAGCGCGGTGAACTCGCCTGGCGCCAGCTCCAGGTCGAGGCCGTCCAGCACCTTGCGGTCTCCGTAGCCGCGGGTCAGCCGCTCGACGCGGATCAGCTCGCCAACGTCCGTCGCCACGACAGCGCCCTCCTTTCGACCAGGCGGACCGCGGCGTCGGAGAACAGGCCGAGCAGGCCGTACAGGACGAGGCCGACGAGGATGACGTCGGTCTGCCCGTACGTGCGGGCCAGGTCCATCATGTAGCCGATGCCGCTGGTGGAGTTGATCAGCTCGGCCACCACCAGGAACAACCAGGCCGTCGTGACCGCGAACCGCAGCCCCAGCAGGAACCCGGGCAGCGCCCCCGGCAGCACCACTTTCCTGATGAACGTGCCGCGCCGCAGATCGACGGTCTCGGCCAGCTCGACGTAGCGGCTGTCGATGCCGCGCAGGCCGTTGTGGGTGTGGATGTAGATGGGCACGAGCACGCCGACCGCGATGACCGTGATCTTCATGCCCTCGCCGATGCCCAGCCACAGGATGAGCAGCGGCATCAGCGCCAGCGACGGGACGGCCCGCTTGATCTGCACCGGGCCGTCGATGATCGCCTCGCCCCAGCGGCTGAGCCCGGACACCAGCGCCAGCACCGTGCCCAGCGGCACGCCGATGGCGAGTCCCGAGGCGACCCGGCCGACCGAGGTCAGCAGGTTGTCCTGAAGGCGGCCGCTGACGATCAGGTCGCCGGCCGTGGCGACCACGGTCCACGGCGCCGACAGGAACCGGGGGTCGAGCCGGCCCGTCGCCGAGGCGAGCGCCCAGAGGGCGAGCAGCAGCAGCGGGCCCACGAGGAAGCCCAGCCTGATCGGGCGGCCCGGCCTGAGACGGCGGCGGGCGCGTACGCGGGCGGGCGCGGCGGGCCGGGAGGCGAGCAGCGTCATCTCACGCCCTCCTTCCTGCGGGTGTCCGGCAGGGGCCCGCCGTGAAGGGTCGTCACCGTGCGGGTGCCCGGCAGCGGCGTTCTCTGGGACGTCATCACGCACCTTCCTTCAGTGCGGCGGCGGCGATGGGCTCGAAGCGGCGGTCGTAGAGGTCCTCGGCCTTGAGCGGCTCGTTGCCGGTCTCGGCGGCCAGGATGTCGATGGTCTCCTGGTGCCGGGCGACGGCCTCCGACCAGTCGGCGGGGATGTCGGGCTCGCCCGCCTGGTCCACCAGGTACTGGCCGTCGGCCGCGTTGAGGCCCTGGTCCTTGACGTAGTAGCCGTCGATCCACTCCTTGGGATGTTCGTAGATCCAGCGGGAGGCGCGGGCCCAGGCGGCGACGTACTCGCGCAGGGCGGCCGCCTTGGCCGGGTCCTTGAGCGTCTCGGTGCGGACGTAGAGGTGGGCGGGGTCGTCGCGCAGGCCGTGCTGGACGGTGGTCGCGCCGTCCTCGGCGAACTTGGCGGTGTAGCGCTTGATGTTGACGCCGCCGATGGGCGCGACGTCCACCTGGCGGGAGGCCAGCGCGTTGGGGTAGACGTCGCCGGTGCTCGGCAGCTCGATCAGCTCGACGTCGTCCTTGGTCAGCCCGGCCTTCTTCAGCACCCTGAGCACGAGCGCGCCCTGCGCCTGCCCCGGGCTGTAGGCGATCTTCTTGCCGCGCAGGTCGGCGAGGGTCCTGACGTGGACGCCGGGGGCGACGCCGAGCTCGTACGTGGGGTGGGCGAGCGGGTCCTTGCGGAACTTCGAGGCCACGATCTTCACCGGCAGGCCGGTCCAGGTGGCGTGGATGGGCGGGATGTCGGCCACCGCGCCGACGTCGAGCGCGCCGGCCCTGAACGCCTCGCTCGTCTGCGGGCCGCCGCTGATGTTGGCCCACTCGATGGCGAACGAGAACTTCTCGATCTCGCCGGAGAGCTGCAGCGCCACCTTGGTCGCGGGGTCTCCGACGATCAGCCTGGCGCCTTGCGGGACCACGGTCGGCAGCGGCGCCTGCGCGGCCAGCTCGGGCCCGCCCGGCTCCTGGGCGGCGCTCGGGGCGCAGGCCGTCAGGAGCAGCAGGACGAGCGCGGCGAGCGTGGGTCGTGACGAGGACGTGTGGTGGGGGCCCTGGCTCATGGTCTCGAAGGTACGAGCGCCGAGGCTCTAAGTCAACATTTCCTACCAAGTTTGCATGATATTGCAGTGAGCTCCGGATCCGGCTGACATCGGAAGGGTCAGCGCGGCCGGGCGGAGCCGGCGAGACGGCGGAAGCCGGCGAGGCTCTGGCGGTAGAAGGCGAGGTCGCTCTCCAGCTTGGCCCTGGTGAAGCGGCCGGGCTCGGCCTCGCGGGCGGACCTGCCCATCTCCGTCCAGAACGCCTCGGACGGCAGCGCGGCGCCCCCCTCGGGCAGGAACTTCAGCGCCTCGGCCACCGCGTCGGCGGCGTACGTCCAGTCGGTCTCGACGGCACGGACCCGCTGGGGGTCGGCCGAGCCGGCGGCGTAGAAAAGGCCGCCCTCCAGGGCCCGGCTCGCGTACGTGCCGCCGATCAGCACCCACTGGCCGGCGTCCAGCAGCTCGGACCTGCCCGTGCCGAACGTGGTGCGGGCCTCCCTGGCCGCGTGCTCGCCGGCGTACGAGACCGGCACCTCCACGCCGCCCGCCCGCACCAGCCACCCGTCGGGCACCTCGACGACCTCAGCGCCCCCCGACCCGCCCGAGACCGTCAGGTCGAGGTAGACGTGCGCCTCCACCAGCGAGCGCGCCATGACGGCGTCAGGCATGCCGGGCCGCCAGGTCGCGGAAGGAGTCGCGGACGATCAGCAGCCGGTCGAGCTGGAACCTGCCGGGCTCGGCCGCCCGCATCTCCCTGCCCCGCTGCGACCAGAACCCGTCGTCGGGCACCTCGTCGGCGCCCGGCGGGATGAACTTCACGACCTCCTCGACGGCCGCCGTGGCGATCGACAGCGTGCGGTGGGCCTCCGCCTCGTCGTCCACCGGCACGTTGCCCGCCGTCAGGTCGGCCACCCACAGCCACTCCCCCGCGTCGAGCAGCTCCGACGGCTCCGGGCCGCCGAACGTCGGGTAGCCCGCCGGCATCGTCGGCCGCTCGGGCACCCCGAACAGGTATTCGCGCTGCCTGCCGCAGTCGTCGCAGGCCCCCCAGTAGCGCGTGGCGAGCCCGTCGTCGACGGCGACCAGGCCGCTTTCCCACGCCGTCTCGACCGAGCCGCACGCGCACGGGTGCAGGTCGAGGTAGAGATGCGCCTCATCCCTCGTCCGTGCTATCGCGAACGCCATAACCGTCCTCTCCTCGCCGTTCTCCTATCATGCCCGCACCCCGGAGACTCCTGCCCCCGTCATCTCCTCGTCATCACTGGGCCACGAGGCGGTCGGGCACGGCGTCCTTGCGACGGCCGCAGAAGCAGGGGCCGTCCTGCGGGCACTCGCACATGACCTCCCAGCCGCTGCCGTCGGCGAGGTCGCGGCCGCGGTGCAGGAACGTCTGCCGGTCGTCCGGCCGGGGGTCGGCGAGCATCGTTCTGAGGTCGGCGGCCAGCGGGGCGGGCACCAGGTGCAGCGGCGCGGCGGCGGCCAGGTCGTGCAGGACGCCGAGCCGGGCCGGGCGCTGCGCCGGGCTCGCGGCCCGCACCTGGCGGACGGCCTCGAACAGCGCCGCCACCTCCTGGTGCGGGCCGGCCGGCAGCCCGAGCGCCGCCGCCAGCGCTCCCGCGGCGGTCGCGGCGGCGGCCCGCTCGTTCGCGCCGACCGTCTTCCGCCCATCCACCTGGTACGTCACCACACCACCGTCACCCTGCACCCCCGACCCGTTCGCCGCATCGGAACCGTTCACCGCGCTCAGCCCGTTCGCCGCGCCCGAACCGTTCGCCACACCGGAACCGTTCGCCGCACCGGAACCGTTCGCCGCACCCGAGCCGTTCGCCGTGCTCAGACCGTTCGCCTGCTGCGGGATGTTCACCTGGCCCGCGCCGTTCATGGGGCCGGCCAGGTCGGCGGGGCGGATCTCCATGACCAGGGGCGGGCGGCCGGGGAGCCGGATGTCGAGCAGGCCGGGGCCCAGGACGCGGGCCCTGGCGCCCATGAGCGCGGCGGCCCTGCTGACCGCGTGGGCGGCGGCCAGCTCCGGCAGCTCGGGCTCGCCGCGCAGCGCCGCCACGTGCTCGGGCGTCAGCTCACCCGCCCTGGCCAGGGCCGCGATCTTGGCCGCCGCCCCCGGCTGCCCGGGTGCCAGGCCGGCCTTCCTCGCCTCGGCCTGGAGCACGGCGGCCATCCCGGTGGGCGCGGACCGCCCGCCGCCGAGCGCCGCCGCGATCGATCCGCGAACGGAGGCCCGCCCGTTGAGCACATCGGCGAGGGACCCCTTGGTCCCGCCCTTGCGCCCGTCAGCGGTGGCGGCCGGCGTCCTGGCTGCGCCGCCGTTCAGAGCAGCGCCGCCGTTCAGGGCAGCGCCGCCGTTCAGGGCAGCGCCGCCGTTCAGGGCGGCTGCGATCGAGCCCTGCGTGGCGGTGCCGTTGAGGGCGTCGGCGATCGACGGGGCTGCGGGTTGACGACCGTTGATCGTGTCGATGAGGCCGCGCAGCTTGGCGGCGGTCGCCGCGTCCGCCGCACTGACCGCGGAAGGCGTGCCGTTCGCGTCGGCGAGGGCCGACAGTGCCGACGGGGCCGACGTGGGCCAGGGCGGGAGCGGCGGGGTGTGGCCGCGTTTGCGGAGGTCGAGGGCCAGGGCGTCGATGGCGGCCGCGATCCGGTCCCTGGCCTGCGGGTCGGTGGTCGCGTGCCACTTGCGCGACAGGTGGGCGTGCTCGTCGAGCCGGGGCGTGACGCAGTGGTCGGTGCCCTCCTCCTGGGCCGACAGCGCCCCCCTGACGATCCCGTGCCGCGTACCGGCCTGCTGCGCGGCGCGTTCCTGGGCGACGTGCGAGATCTCGTGGACCAGCACCGACGAGACCAGGTCCGGGTGCACGCGGGGCCCGATGCGCATCACGTGCGGTTCCTCCGCGGTGCCCGCGTACAGCTCCGTACGTCCGACGAGCCCGGCGCCCGGGTCCTCGGCCAGCACGTGCACGTGCTGGCCGGCCGCCCCGGGGACCTGCACCACGAGGTGGTCGTCCCCGCTCCAGCCCAGGTGGGCGACGGCGCCGCCGAAGTCGGTGACGGACACGTCCTGCCCGCGGATCTCGTCGACGGTGAGGTCGGGGACGCCCTCGGGACGCGCGGAGGCGGACAGCGGGCTGCCGGGCAGCTCCTGGGAGTGCACCGACGGTGAGGTGGACCCCAGGAAGGTGCCGCCGCCGACGGCCGGCGTGGCCTCCTCCTCCTCGGCGATCTTCCAGACCGGTTCCGGCGGCGGCGGGAGCACGCCGCGCTCGTCCAGCGCGGTGGCGACCTGGTCGGTGAAGGTGCCGCGCACCGGCGAGGTGAGGAAGACGTGGCGCAGGTCGAGGTCGTGCCGGTCGGCCGCGTCGAGCAGGTGGGGCGGCAGCGTGGAGAACGCCTTGGCGAAGCCGGCGTCGCGCTGACTGCTGCGCGCGCTGTCGTTGCGCACGGTGCCGTCGGGGGCGGCCAGGTAGCGGTGGATGCCGTCGGACTCCCGCACGTAGACGCTGGCCACCTGACCGCGCTCGCGGGCGGCGACCCTGGCGTCCTGGAGGATCTGGATCAGCCCTTCGCGGCCGGGCTCCGGCTGGAACGTGAACTGCGGCAGATCGTCCATCGGCGCCGCGACGCGGATGCCGCGCTGCATTCGGGCGTCCAGCTCCGCGAGCACCTCACCGGGCAGCGTGATCATGGCGGTGGCGCTGGCCGCGGCGGGCAGGAACGCACTGTCCTCGCGGGGCTTGACGTTGCCGTCGTGCTGCCGCTTGACCCGGGTGAAGGTCGCGTCGTAGTCCACCCGGACGCGGACGGTGTAGAGCTTGCCGCTTTCGAACATGCTGCGCTCGCTGCGCGCCCCCTGGTGCTGGTTGACGCTCTCCGAGGCCTGGGCACCGGCGTTGACGCCGTAGGAGAGACCGAGGAAGCCCCAGCCGTTCCCCGCGCTCAGGCCCACGGGCTTGAGCCGGTTGCGGCCGATGGAGACGTTCTGCGCCTCGGCACTTCTGTTGACCTCGCCCGTCTCGCCGTCGAACGGCCCGGCCACGACGGTGAGGTCCGAGTTGCGGGCCCTGACCGAGACGTCCACGCCCTGGGTATGGAACCTCGGCTCGGCGACCTGCGCCACCACCTGGCCGTCGGGCCTCGCGACGCGCTCCAGGCCGGTGATCATGCCGGAGTGCGACAGCCACGCGGACAGCGCTCCCGAGCGCTCCACGGCCGCCGCGGGGCCGACCATCTCCTCCAGCTTGCGCATGATGGCGGCGTGCAGTGTGGGCTTGTCATCGTGCTCGACCAGGACGTCGGGGAAGAAGCCCGGCGGCAGTTCCACCGAGCGCGGGTCGATCACGTCGGGGGCCGGGCCCGGGTCCTGGGCGACGGGGCGCACCATGTCGCTGGGGATGCGGCGTCGCAGCGTCATGTCGTACTCGCGCCGCACCACCAGGCGCTCGACGTGCGTGGCGTCCCTCTTGGCGCGGATCTTGGCGGCCAGGCCCGGCACGTGCCGCTCGAACGGGACCGGCCGTACCCGGGCGGGGCGGGTCGCGACCTCCAGGACGAGCACCTGGTCCTGCTCGATCGTGGTGTCGCCGACGAACCTCGCGATGCGCAGCAGCCGCATGACGTTGCGGATCGTGGTGCTGGCGAAGGAGCGGTTGCGCTTGGTGGACAGGCCGAACTTGCCGTCAGTGCCGTCCTGGCTGTCGCTGTAGTCGAGGCCGGCGGACCACGCGGCGCTGTACGACTCCGTGCGGGTGGCCTCCTCACCCCTGTAGCGCTGGATGATGGTGCCCTGTTCGTCGGTCTGGCTCACCATGCGCGCCAGGCGCGGGTCGCCCGCGCTGACCGTCCGCAGGCGGATGGTGACGACCTGGGAGGCCTGGCTCTCCGAGCCGTTCTGCACGTCGTACTCGCGCTCGAACCCGCGCCGCGACCACATCTCCTCGAGGTGGACCTTCGGGCGGGCCGCGTTGAGGTCCACCCGGAGCTGCCGGTACAGGTTGGGCGTGTGCTCGGTGACGCCGGGCAGCGCCTCCTCGACGGCGTTCATCACCTCGTCGAGGATGGCGACCTGCTCCCCGCCCGGACGGTTGCGCACGACGAACGACTCCGGGACGCTGACGCCCATGCCGTGCTCGTACTGGGGTGCGACGACGACCTCTCTGAGCTGGTCGTTGACGGCCTGGGCGGCGGTCAGGGCCTCGTCCAGCCGGACCCAGCCCTTGCCGGGGTCGTGCCGCGCGGCGTCGGCGGCCGGGGTGACCGCCGGGCCGATGTCGGCGACCTCCTTGAGCGCTTCGAGCAGCCGCGTCGGATAGTGCTTCTTTCCCAGGCCGATGTCCTCGCCGCGGTGGTTCGCCTCGGCGCTGACCTGAACGTACCGGTGGATCAGCGGCACCGCGACCGTGCGGTGCAGCTTCATGTGGCCGTTGAGCCAGCGCTCGACCGCGTCGGCCACGACGGGCACCGGCAGGTTCAGCTCGCCTTCGGCGAACAGCCGCAGCGCGTCGTTCTCGGGGACGACGAACACCCCTTGGCCGCGGCTGCGCAGCGCGGCGCCCCACCGCTCGCCGGCGAAGTCGAACCCGATCTGGGACGTCTGGCGGGTCGTCACCTTCGCGATGACGTCCACCGGCACCCGGATCCGGTACTTGCGGCCCACCGCGATGCCGAGGAACTCGGTGCCGAAGATGGCGACGAGCGCGGTCGCCACCGCCTTGACCCGGTTGCGCCCCGGCAGCGAGACGGTTCCGGTGTCGCTGGTCGTGCCGCCGTCGTCGGCGTCGCCGACGCTGTTCATCAGGCCGCTCAGGAAGTTGCGCGCCGCGCTCCAGCTGATGCCGGCGCTGCGCAGGGCGAGCATGATGTCGCCGGACACCGGGTCGGCGATGTCGACGAACTCCGCCTCGCCGAGCACCCCTCGCACGTCCACCCGCACGCGCGTGGGCGAGGCCCCGTTGAGGTCGAGCACGACGTCGTTCACGACCGGGCCCTCGAAGATGTGGCCGGCGAGATGGTGGCGGCTCAGCATCGGCCAGAGCTGGACCAGCGCCGCGATGCTCTTCCGCAGCGCCTTGGGCAGCAGCGTCCTGGCCTTGTTGATGTCGCCCAGCTCGCGGCCGGCGTCGAAATGCTCCAGCCTGGCGATCTCCATGAACCGCTTCGACGGCTTGCCGATCTTGCCGCTGAAGCGCGGGCCCCCCTCATGGGGCAGCAGGCCGGCGGGGACCATCAGCAACGGCTTGATGGCACGCGGCTCGACCAGCGTCGTGACCTCGTCGCCGTGCAGGTGGTCGACCTGGATCGTCGCCTCGGTCAGGACACTGGCGGTCGGCTCCTTGTTGTCGTCCTCCGTCATGCCGACGTTGTTGACCATGCTGGAGGTGCTGGTGCCGGCCGAGAACGTGCGGTCGCCGCCGACGTTCCCGCCCGCGCTGTGGGAGACCCCGTCCTGCCCCTCCCCAGGGCCGTCGGTCTTGCCCAGGGAGCCGCCGACGGCCTTCGTGGCCGACCGGTTGATGCCCCGTCCTGAGGTGTCGCTGGCGATGTCGAGGTGGGTCCGCACCTTGTGGGTCTGGCCGACGCCGGTGCCGGTGTCGCCCTCGTCCTGCCGGATCACGATGTACAGGGCGTGCAGGTCGAGGGCTCGGCCGACGCCGTGCGACTGCAGCGGGACGATGACACCGGACTGGGTGAGCTGGTCGAACCCGCTGCGGAGCGCGCTCTCCTGCAGGTGGGCCTTGATGTCGTCCTCGTTCAGCTGCTGGGCGAGGCGGACGAGCGGGTTGTCGCTGTAGACGCGCGCGCCGTTCTCGCCTCTGGTGGACACCAGGCCGGTGTGCTCGAGCTTGTCGATCACCTCCTGCACGAGGTTCCCCAGCTCGCGGATCTCCCGCACGTCCGTGGGGCCCGCGCCGCGCAGCCGGCCCTCGCCGGCGCCGAGCCAATCGGGCAGCCCGATCCTGCGGCCCGTGATGGGCTCCTGGGCAGGCGCGTCCGCGGGCACGGGCAGGCCGTCGGCGTCGAACCTGAGCTCGCCGTCGTCCCTGACGAACGCCTGGACCGGCACGGGGTCGCCGGCGTACCAGGCGTCCACCGCCTGCTGGCGTACCAGCAGCTCGGTCAGGAACGGGTCCAGCTCCCGCGCCGGCCTGCCCGCCCGCTCGATGGCGAACTTGATCTTGACCTGCTTGCGGTGCGTCACCGACATGCCGCTGCTCTTGTCCACCTGCGGGTGCACGGCGACCTCGTTGGCCGTCGAGGCGGACGACTGGGAGATCGACACGCTGGCCTTGGCCTCGGGCTTGATCGAGTCTGCGGAGTAGTCGCCGAGGGGGCCGAGCACGTCCACGTCGTTGAGGTCGTCGGAGGTGATCTTCGCGGCCACCTTGCCCTCGATCGAGCCGCCGTGCTCGATCCTGGTGGTGGAGGTGGCGGTCTCGGTGAGCACCCTCTCCTGCAGCACGTCCCGCGTCCAGCCGCCGAGCAGCTCGGTCTCCTCCTCGACGACCTCGGCGGTGGCGGTGATCCTGGCGTCGGGCATGCCCCGCACGGCGAGGTTCACCGACAGGCCGGACTCCAGCACCTGAGGGAAGCGCAGCTGCATCTCGCGGACGACGAACCTGCGCAGGTTGTCGTGGGCGCCGGTGCCGATCCGGGTGTAGTCGCCGCCGAGCTCGGCGGCGAGCGCGTCCAGCGCCTCCTCCAGGCCGGTCATGCCGAGGACCTCCTGGTTCGGCACTCCGGGGCGGCGCTGGTCGGCGGGGATCGTGAGGGTGCGGGTGACGTTGGGGTCGATGGCGGAGTGCCACACCCAGATGCGCTGGGTGCGGGAGTCGCCCGGCTTGCCGGTCGTGACCTCGACGGGGTCGCTCCACGTGGTGTTCCGCCCGGTGCGCACCTGCACCGTCCACCTGGCGTCGCCGTCGAAGAGCGCCGCCTCCGTACGATTGTCCGCGACCGAGCCGCCCTGCTCGAACATGCTGCCGCCGCTGGAGACCGACCAGTTACGGCTCGCGCCGCCGCCGATGGCGACGCCGGCCGTCCCCATCCAGTCGGTGATCGAGCCTTTGGGCAGCCACTGCGCCAGTTTCCGCGTGTCGAACTCCGCCGACGTGCCGAGGCTGCCCGACTCGGTGGCGGTGTAGGACTGTCCCGTCTGGTAGAAGTTGCCCTGCGTCAGCTGGGACGCCCGCATGCCCGGGTCGGCCACCTCCACCAGGTCCGACACCGTGAGCGCGATTCGCACCTCGACCGCCTTGCGGCCGTGGCCGGCGACCAGCACCAGGCCGTCGCCCGCCACCACCTTGTGCCAGTCGGCGCGGATGAGGGTGTCCAGCTCGCCCGCCCTGTACTGCTTGACGGACTTCTTGGCCCTCAGCTCCTGGTTGACCTTTTCGGTGAGCTCGTCCAGGTGGGCCAGCCGGCCGGTGGGCATCGACTCGGTCAGCGACCACGGGTCGGGGCGGGTGTGGCCGACCGCCGCGTCGTACCCCATGTGGGACGCCGCGACCTCGCGCAGGGCGGCCTGCGCGAGCATGGGCAGCGAGACCTCGTCGGGGCGGGTCAGCCGGGGCGGGCCGGACATGGCCTCGATCAGCCGCGCGTACCGCTCGTGCGCCTTCCTGGCCCGGATCGCGGCGTTCAGCGCGGTCCCGTACGCTGCCGCGCGCCGCTCGTGCCGCTCCTGCTTGTCCCGCGCGGCGCGGGCCTCCGCGACGGCCGCCGCGCGCCGGCGCTCGACGCCGCTGTCCTTCTCCTTGGTGGTCTTCCTGGCGGCCGCTTCGGCCTGCCTGGCGTCGTCGCGGGCCTCCCTGGCGCTCGCCTTGTACTGCTCGCGCAGCCGCCGCAGGGTCTTCTCGGACTCCTTGAGCCGCTCGGCGGTCCGCCGGGCCTCCGCGACGCTCGGGTCGTCGCCCAGGCGGGGGATGTCGAGGGTGGTCCGCTCGTGCTCGGGCCCCGCCTCCCAGGGAGCGGGCGGCACCTCGACGCCGCGGGCGCGCAGCGTGGCCAGCAGACCGTCGATGTCGACGGCCGTCGCGCGCTGCTCCGGCACCGTGTCGGCGGTGGTCCAGCGCTCGATCAGGTACGCCAGCTCGTTCTGCTGGGCGGTCACGCACTCGTCCCTGGAGTTGGCGGCGACGCCGCTCGGCAGCATCCGGCGCAGGATCCTGCGCAGCGGGCCCCTCGACATGGCCTCCTGCCGCTGGAACGTGTGCGTGATCTCGTGCAGCCAGACCCTGGTGAGCTGGTCGGTGGCGATGCGGGGGGCGAAGGTCACCAGGTGCGGGCCGGTGTCGATGCCCGTCCGCACCTGGGTCGTCGCCATCTCCCGCTGGTCGGGCCTGCCGATGGTGAAGCGGAAGTGCTGGGGGCCGTTCGCGGTGTCCACCACCAGGACGTCGCCGTCCCAGGAGAAGCCCCGCACGTGCCCCGCGCCGTGCACGAAGTGCTGCGGGTCCAGGTTCGCGACGGCCTGCTTGATCTCGGCCGTGGTGACGTCGGAGCCGCGGCCGCTGTCGGTGACGTAGCGGGTGCCGGGGATCGGGTGCGAGGTGACGGTTCCCGGCCTGCTGGTGTGCGCCTGGGGGCGGGCGGCGCCGGCGGGGGCGTCCGACGACAGATGGGGGTCGGACGCGACGAGCACCAGTAACGCGGCGGCGTCCACCACCAGGTCGGCCTGGGCGGCCACCTCGCCGGCGCGGGCGTCCAGCGCCCTGCGGACGCGCCGCATCGTGGCGTTCGGCAGGACGCGGTGGCCGCCGTCCTGCTTCGGGACGAGCACCTCGCCGCTGGGGCCGATCACGGCGCCGGGGAACGTGGTGGTGAGCGCTTCCAGCAACGCCGCCCGCGCCCTGATCGGCGCGCCCGCCCTGTTGGACGCCTGCCCGTCCGTGTCACCCTGGTCGGCGGTGGTCAGGCTGGTCACCGGCGTGCCGGTGTCCGCCTGGCCGTTCGCCGCCTGGCCAGTCGAGGCGGCCTGGGCGGGCGTCGTCTGGGGGGTCGCGTCGCTCTGGCCGGACGTGTCGGGCTGCCGGCCGGTGTCCGTCTGGCCGGACGTGTCGGGCTGCTGGGTCGTGTCCCCGGCCGTCGTGTCCCCGGCTGTCGTGTCCCCGGCCGTCGTGTCAGCCGTCGTGTCCCCGCTCGTGGCGCCCGTGGTGGTGTCGCCGGTCGCCGGGTCGCCGGTCGGCGGGCTCGGCTCCTGGGTGGTGGCGGGCTGCTGGGAGGACATGTCGGGCTGCGGCGTGGTGGCCGGCTGTGGCTCGGGCGCGGTGGCCGCCCGCGTGTCCGCCTGCTGCTCGGGGGTGGTGTCCGTCTCCGGCTCTGGAGCGGCGTCCTGGCGCGGCTCGGCGGTGGTGTTCGGGTGGTTCTGGTTGTTCGAGGTCTGCCGGGACGAGGTGTCGGCCGTGGAGGGGGCGTCGGCGGTGGCCGGGGTGGCGCGGCGCTCCTGAGTCGTCTCGGGGGTCTCGTCCGCGTTGTCGTCGGGGGCCGGGGTGACGGCTTGCTGCTGGTCCGGGGTGCGGCGGCGGGACGAGGAGTCGGTGTCGGGCAGGCCGGGGCCGGGCCGGTTCGCCGAGGACGAACCGGCAGGCGTCGTCGTGCTCGCCGTACGCTGGGCGGGAACGTTGACCGGGTCGGCGATGCGCAGCCCGCCGGAGCCCGCGGGCGACATGCCGTCGGGGCCGGTCGGCCCGTTGGCGGGACCGGTGGGACCGGTGGGACCGCCGGACGGTCCGCCCGCGGGGCTGCCGGCGGCGGCGCGGGCCGCGTCGGCACGGGCGGCGGCGTCGTAGGCGGAGGCGAGCGAGGTCGTCGGGTGCGCCAGCGCCGAGACCACGTCGGGATTGAACGGGCTGATCGTCCCGGTACGCCCCACACCACCGAGGAAGGCCCCGGTCATGGACTCGGCGGTGAACGGATTCTGCCACTGGCCGTACACCACGCCGTTGCCGACGAAGCTGCCGAGCGGCGAGGCGATCACGTTCGTCGTGCCGGTGGTCAGCGCCCGCCCGGCGAAGCCCGGCATCAGCCCGGTGACCCGCGAGATCGGCCCGGACAGGACGGTCCCGGAGACGGCGCCCGTGCCGGCGCCGAGGCCGGTGGCTCCGAGCTCCTTCCAGTCCAGGTCCTTACGGGTGCCCATGTCGATCTGCTGTGACTGGGCTTTCCAGGCGATGAAGAACTCCTCGCCGATCTCCTCGACCAGCTCCCTGCCGATGGGCGAGGCCAGGAAGCGGAGCAGCAGCCCCCGGCCGGTGGGGCCGGCGAGCGCGGCCACCTGGGCCAGCCTGACCGCGCCGATCTGCTTGCCGGCCATGGCGGCGAGCCTGGCCAGGATGCGGCTGATCGCCGCGCGCGCCATGGCCGCGTACTTCCCGATCAGCGGGGTGGCGGAGGCGGCGGTGAAGAAGTTGACCAGCAACACGATGGCGATGGCGACGACCGTCACCCAGAAGGCCACGTTGATCGACAGCTTGGAGTACTGGGTCTGCACCGCGAAGTTCTGGGCCTGCAGGGCGTAGGCGTGGGCGTTGTTGCTCACGCCCGCCATGCCGCCCTCCTTGCCGTACAGCTCACGGGCCCTGCCGACGAACTTGGCGGTCGCGGGCGCCTGCCAGCCCGTCACGATGGTCCGCGCGGCGGTGCCGGCGGGCTCGGCGGAGGAGAGCGCGCCGTCCGACAGCGCCGCGTAGCGGCGGGCCAATTCCGACAGGCCGGCCTCGCTGGCCGAGGGCCACTTCTGCCCGGCCGACAGCATGGGGATCAGCCAGTAGACCACCCAGTCGGGCAGCGCCTCGGTCTCCCATACGGACCGCACGTCGCTGTCGATGCGGACGATCTGCTTCTCGACGGATTGCCCCCCGAAGCCGGGATCGGGCCCCTGGACGTTCGTACCGCCCGTGTGCGACATGGACCCCGTCTCAGACTTCCCGCGTCATGCGGGTGAGGCCGTCCCTGATGTCCGCGTCCGTCTCCAGGGTGTTGTCGATGGCGGCGCGCAGCCGGTCGCCGGCGTCCACGACCTGCTCGGCCAGCCGCTTGCACTGGTTGATCATCTCGTAGGGCCCGCCCTCGGCGAGGTGCGCCTGGTAGAAGGCCATGCCTTCGATGCCGTCGCCCCACGGGGCGGTGGACAGGTGCGCCTCGACGTCGGCGGCCAGCTTGGGCAGGCTCTTGCCGACCTCCTCGGCGGTGGTGGACCAGGCGGACATGCCGCGGTCCACGACGGTCTTGGCGATGAAAGCGCCGCTCCAGTCCTCGTTCACCGGTCGCCTCCCATGTCGTCGATGAGCCGGGCCATCACGGCCTCCACGTCGCCTTCGAGGTGCGCCTTGAACTGGTCGGGCGGGATCACCGGCTCGAAGATCTCCATGACGCGTTCCTGGGCGGCCGCGGCGGCCCTGTGCGCGGTCTCGGCGATCGTGTCGGCGAGCGCGCGGGCGTCGGGACGCCGGTAGATGCGGGGGTCGAGGTCGAGCCTGATCAGGTCGCCGCGCGGGCCGACGGTGACGGAGACCAGGCCGTCGCGCGAGGTCTCGGTGACCTGCACGGCCTTGGCCTTGGCGTGCAGCTCCAGCCCTTCGTCCTGCAGCCGGGTGAACGTCTCGCGCAGCTCGTCGGCGTACGCCCGCATCGCGGCCACGTCCGGACCTTCCGAAGCCCCCATAGTCCCCTCGCCACTTTCGCCCATGTGACGCCACATCTACCTGAGGAGTAAGTTTCCGTCACATTAACACCAGGAAACAAGGGGCTGACCTAAACATATGAATATCCGGAAGTGAGCGACACGGCCTCCTCCCGTAGCTCCGTCACCTCCGAGCGGGGCGCCCAGGCCCGCCACACGCCGCGTTCCACCCGCTCCAGCCCCAGGTCACGGGCCCGCGGCGCGGACCCGCCGAGGTATTCGAGCAGCAGCAGCCCATCGCGTTCGTCGTGCACCTGGAACGGCTCGTCACGCCACCGGCACACGACCGTGACGAAGTGCAGCGACTCGCACTCGGTCACCGGCACCGTACGCACGTGGCAGCCGGGCTCCACCTCCTCGAAGCCGTCCAGCGCTTCCTCGCTGCGCAGGCGTACCCACAGCTCCAGGGCGTGCGGCTCGGGGCTGGCCGGGAAGACCGAGCCCTGCCAGCGGGCCCGGTAGGAGTGCCACGACGTCATGACGTCCTGCCCACGAGGTACCAGCGGCGCAGGTCGCCGTGGTAGACGGCACGGCGGTGCTCGGTGCCGGCGTTGGTCAGCTCCCAGATCTGCGCGCCGTGCGGCAGGCCCACGCCGTACACCTTGTACTCGCGGACGATGGAGTCCACGTTCGGCACCAGCCCCATCCCCACGAACGGCGGCTCCTCCACCACCCAGCCGGCCACGGCCTGCCGGCCCTCCTCGTCGGTCCCCCCGTACGGCGTCCGATAGAGCTCCAGGCCGACGGGCCGCCAGCGCAGCATGTTCAGCGAGCCCGACTCCGTGATCAGCTCCTCCTGCCCGAGTGCGGCGGCCAGCACGGCGGGGGTGGCGATGTGCGAGACGTCGAGCGCGTGATGGCAGTAGCCCGAGACCCGGGGCTCCGGCGTGGACAGCAGTTCGGGGATGTCGGCGGCGGCGAGCAGCTTCTGCATCACCGGCACGCCGGAGCCGGGGGCCAGCAGCAGGTCCTGGGTCAGGGTGGGCACGGCCAGGCGGGCGACCGTGCCGGATTCGAGCATGAACGACGCCGGCAGCCCCGGGTTGATCGCCAGCCCCCAGCGCGGGTCGGGCCAGACGGCGGCGAGCTCCGTCATCGAGGCGACCCGGTAGTGCGTCGCGGCGCCGCCCGTGGCCCGTGTCATCCCCTCGACGGAGGTGAAGGCGATCACCCAGGTCCGCTCGGCGTCGGCGGCGGTCGCCCACGCGGGGGGCTCTGCACCGGCCGCCGCGGCGGCGGTGATCGGCAGCGCCAGGTCGGCCTCACGCAGCAGGCTCAGGCACAGCGCCTGCTGCCCGTCCTGGTAGGCGGCCCACAGCTGTTCTTCGAACGGGCCGGCCGGAAGATGATCTGCGACGGTCACGCGACAATTCTGTCCTGTTTTGCGAGGGATTCACCCCGCTGCCCCGGTACTGGTGAAGCCCGGCTCAGCGCGTGGGGAGCGGGGTGCGCGGGGACGTGGCGCGGCTCTGGCGGCGGGCGGCCGCGCGGAGTGCGCGGTAGAGGAGCCGCGCGTCGCCCAGGCGGTGGCGCAGCAGCCGTTCGAGGCCGCCGATGGGCACGAGGTTCTGCGGGGCGCGCGGGTCCTTGTAGTCGACGCCCGCCAGCGGCGGCAGGGCATGGGTGAGGGAGTCGGCCAGGCGTACGAGGTCGTCGAGCGGCAGGTCGGCGCTCGCCTCGCAGCGGACGACGCCCGCCCACGGCATGTCGGAGGTGGCGGGCAGCCGGAGGTACCAGGTGTGGCGGCGCCAGCTCGTCCCCATGAGGAAGACCGGGGTGCGCTGGCCGGGCAGCAGCTCCGACACGGTGGCGGCCTGCGGGGCGGGCAGGTAGGCGGTGTGGTGGGATTTGACGTAGCCGACCGTGCGCGGCAGGTGTGTGCGGCCCCGCAGCGGCCCGTCCACCAGCAGCAGGTCCTCCTCCCCCGCCTCGGCCCTGTGCCGGACGGCCAGCTCGACCTCCAGCTGGGTGAGGTGCCGCTGCAGGGCCAGGGTCAGCTCGTCGGCCCCCGGGCCGGGAGCGCGGCGGGCGCGGTAGGCGGCGGCGCCGGTGATGACGTCGCCGGCGTACGGGGAGGCGCTGAACAGCGACCTGCTCACCTCGACGGCGACCGGCGCGGCCCCTGCCCCCGGCGCGCAGCGGACGATCCCGGCCGCGCATGAGGCCGCGATGCCGGGCAGCGCGGTGGGGTCGCCGTCGGCGTACGTCCACAGGCGCGCGTCGATGCGGCGCACCCCGTCGGCGATCAGCAGCACCTCGGGCGGCGCGACGCCGGGGCCGGGCGTGATCGGGCGCCAGCGGGCGGCGGCCAGCTCGACGTCGAGGTCCAGCTCGGCGCTGGTGGCGTCGAGCTCGGCCAGCGCCTCGGCGTCGAGCGCGGCGGAGTAGGACGGGTCCCACGCGTCGACGGTGAACCCTGCCGTCATGCGGTCATCCTGGACAAATGTGACCCCTTGGCGTCGCGGCCGACCTCGAAGCGTACCGGGATGCGCTCGGCCAGCGCGGGCACGTGCGTGACCACGCCGACCATGCGGTCGCGGCCGGCCGCCAGGCGTTCGAGCGTGGTGGCCACCGTGTCGAGGGTGGCCGGGTCGAGGCTGCCGAAGCCCTCGTCGAGGAAGAGCGAGTCGAGACTGCGGGCGGCGGTCGCCGACAGGCCGGCGACCTGGTCGGACAGGGCCAGCGCCAGCGCGAGCGCGGCCTGGAACGTCTCGCCGCCCGACAGGGTGCGCGCGTTGCGCCGCATCCCGGCCTCGGCGTGGTCGATGACCTCGATCTCGTTCCTGGCGCCGAGCGCGAGTTCGTACTGGCCGTCGGACAGCTCGCGCAGGGTCTCGGAGGCAGCGGTGACGAGCAGGTCGAGCGCCTCGGTGCAGAGCCACCGCTCGAAGGCGTCGGCCCGCAGGCACTGCGCCAGCTCCTTGGCGACCCTGGCCCGCTCCTCCTCCTTCTCGACGCGCTCGCGCAGCTCACGGGCGGCCGCCCGATTCTCCCTGACCCTGTCCAGCCACGCCTGCGCCTGCGCGACGGCCGCACTGACCGCCTCCCCCAGCGCGGCGGGCCGGTCGGGTACGGCCACGTCGTGCTCGGTGAGCTGGGCGACCACCGACGTCCACAGGGCGCGGGCCTGCCGTTCTGTTCCGGCGATGCGGGCCTCCTGGCTCTCCAGCGCGGCGCGCTCGCGGCCTTCCGCCTCCTCGCGCCAGGCCAGCAGGGCCGTCCAGGCGTGGTGCAGGTCGGCACGGTCGAGCGGCGGCGCGCCGAGCGGGACCACGGTGTCGCGGGCGGCCTCGATGTCCCGCCAGAGCCGCTCGGTCCGGCCGGCCAGCTCGTCGGCCCGCTTCCTGGCTTTGGAGAGCTCGGCCCGGGCCTCCCGCGCGGCCCGCCGCGCTCCGGCCGCCCGCCGCTCCGCCGCCCGCCCCGCCGCCACGCGGCCTTCCAGCTCACTTCGCCACGCGGCGATCCACTCCCGCTCGACCCGCCCGTAGAAGGGCTCCACCGCAGAAGGGGGCCGCGCCTCGTGCTGCCCGTCGCCGGCCCTCTCCCCGGGCGCTTCGGCGGCCGTCCCCGGGCGGGCTCCCGCGTCGATGCCGGGTTTCCCCTCCCACCCCGCCTCCTGTTCCTGCAAGACGCCGGACAGCTCCTTGCGCAGGGTGGTGGCGCGGGTGGTGAGGTCGTCGACCGTGCGGTCCAGGTGGCGGAGTCCGGTGAGGGCTTCCGTGTGTGCGCGGCCGGCCTGGTCGGCCTCGCGGCGGGCCGTTTCGAGGCGCTTCCCGGCGGCGTGCAGGTCCGCCGTGGCCGGGTGGCGGGGCAGGGTGGTGACGGGTTGCAGGCAGGTGGGGCAGCGGTCGCCGACGACGAGGCGGCGGGCCAGGTCGGCGCCCGCGTGGGCGTCGCGGAGCCGGTCGCGGGCCTGCTCGGCTTCGGTCGCCGCGGCCTCGAGCGTGCGGGAGCGGGCGGCCAGCGGTTCGAGGGCGGCGCGGGTCTCCGCGGCCTGTGACTCGGCGGCGTCCAGGTCGGCGAGCAGACGTTCGTACGTCTCCAGTGCCTGGAGGAGCTCCAGCAGCACGGCGGGATCGTCGTGGGCGGCGAGCTCGTCCTCGGCGCGCTGCTCGGCGGCCTCGGCGGCGGTCACGGTCTCGGTGAGCGCGGCGACCTCGCCGGCGGCGGCGCGGGCGCCGGAGGCGAGGGTGGGGACGTCGGCGGGCAGGGCGAGCGCGGTCAGCGCGGCGAGCCGGTCGCGTAGCGCGTCGCGTTCGCCGGCGAGGCGGCGCAGCTCCTCGTCGTGGCCGCGCAGCGCCTCCAGGTCCGTCCTGATCCGCGCGTCGAGGGCGTGCAGGGCGGCGAGCCGGTCGGCGGCGGCGCGTTCGGCCGGCTCGTCGGCGTCGGTGAGCCTCGCCAGCCGCTCGCGGGCGAAACCGGCGGCCTGTGCGGCGGCCTGCTCCTCCTGGACCGCGCGCCGGCGGACGCGTTCGTAGACGTCGGCGTCAAGGAGCTGGACGAGCAGGTCCTGGCGTTCGCGCGGCTGGGCGTGCAGGAACTCGGCGAACCTGCCCTGCGGCAGCACCACGCACTGCGTGAAGAACCGGTACTCCAGCCCCGTGACGCGCTGCACCTCGCCGGTCACCGCGGCCCCCTCGGCGACGGGACGGACGACGGCGGCCAGCAGGTCCTCCAGCTCTGCCGACGCGGGCACGGACGGGTCGAGCTCGTCCAATCGGGCCTCGGCGGTGTGCACCTTGCCCCTGGCGTCGCGCCTGAGCGCCCGCACCACGGCGAGCCTGCGTCCCGCGCTCTCGAAGACCAGGGCGACCTTGGCGGAGACGGCGGACGGCGCGAGGGCGTGAGCGATGACGTTCTCCTTGCCCCAGCGCGGCACGGTGCCGTAGAGGGCGAAGCAGATGGCGTCGATGAGCGTGCTCTTGCCCGCACCGGTGGGACCGACCAGGACGAAGTAGTCGACGCCGGAGAAGTCGACGGTGGCCGGCTCGCGGAAGCTGCCGAAGTCGTGGAGGTGCAGCCGCAGCGGGCGCATCAGCCGGTCACCTCCTCGTGCAGGCGGTCGAACAGGGCGGCGACGCGGTCGTCGTGGCGGCCGGAGGCGGCGAGGTAGTCACGGAAGAGGTCCCGGGGGCTGCGGGCCGGGCCGTCCGCGGAGCTGCGGCGGGCGTCGCGTACGGGACGGAAGCGCTCGTGGACGGTCACCTCCAGCGCCGTGGGCAGGATCTCGCGCACGGTCTCGGCCAGCCCTGGCCTGGGCGGCTCGGTGACGACGACCCGCAGCCACGTCTCCGCCAGGCCGGGCGCCATGGCAGCCAGCTCCTCCAGCGTGCCCGTCCTGGTGGCCAGCGCGCGGGCCGAGGTGATGGGCGCCTCGCGCACCTGGGCGGGCCGCCCCGGCTCGACGGTGACCAGCAGCGCGCCGGGCGTGTTGTCCTCCTCGCCGAAGTCGACGGCGAGGGGCGAGCCGCTGTACCAGATGGGGCAGGGGCCGGGGATCTGCTGGCGGCGGTGCAGGTGGCCGAGCGCGGCGTACTGGGTGGCGGGCGGGAACGCGGTGGGCTCGAAGTAGTAGGAGAAGATCGACTGGGCGCGCCGCTCGCCGCCGCCGAACCGGCCGCTCGGCAGCGTGCCGTGGGTGGTGACGAGGTTGACGGTGCCGGCGGAGAAGCCGTCGGTGAGCGCGCCGACCAGCTCGGCGATGCGGGCGGCGTAGTCGCGGTTGTGCTCGGCGGGCGTGCCGGCGAGCACTTCGGCGGCGCGTACGACGTACCGATGCGACAGGAACGGCAGCACGGCCAGCCGCACGGGCTCGCCGGAGCGGGCGGTGAAGGCGAGGGTGCCGCCCTGGTCGGGACGCCGGAACGCGCCGACGACGTGGATGCCGAGCTTGCCGAGCACCGGCCGGTAGACCTCCAGCAGGTGCGGGTTGTCGTGGTTGCCGGCCAGGACCACCACGTCGCGCCCGCCCTCGTGCAGCGCCATCAGGGCGTTGAGCACCAGGGCCTGCGCTTCGGGGGTGGGGGCGCTGGTGTCGAAGAGGTCGCCGGCCACGAGCACCGCGTCGACGTCCTCGCTGCGGGCCAGCCGGACGAGGTCGCCCAGGACGGCGCGGTGCTCGTCCATGCGGTGGCGGCCCTTGAGCACCTTGCCGACGTGCCAGTCGGCGGTGTGCAGGATCTTCATGCGCTCGCCTGACCTAGAAGGGCGGGATGTCGTCGTCGGCGCCCGGCAGCCCGGCGAACGGATCGGCTTCCCGGCGCGCCGCGGGCCGCTGGGCCGCCTCGGCGGGGCGGGTGGCCCAGGCGGGGAAGGGGAAGGTGACGGCGAGCGGCACGGGGATCTCGGGCTGGGTGACGAACATGGTGCCGGGCCTCGCGATCGTGGCGCGGTCGCGCGTGGTGGCGGGCAGCCAGCCGTACTCGGGGCGGGTGGCCTCGGCCGGGTCGAGGCGGCCCGCGACGCGGACCGAGCAGTTGGCCACGATGCGCCGCTCGACCTCGGAGGCGGTCTGCTGGGCGCCGATGAGGATCACGCCCAGGGACCGGCCGCGCTCGGCGACGTCGAGCAGGATCTCCTTGATGGGCGACTCGCCCTCGCGGGGGGCGTACTTGTTGAGCTCGTCCAGCACCACGAACAGCAGCGGCTTCGCGGTGCCGGCGCTCTCCTTGCGGGCGAACTCACCGCGCAGCGTCACGCCGACCACGAACCGCTGCGCCCGCTCAGGCAGGTTGTGCAGGTCGACGATGGAGACCTGAGCGTCGGACGTGCCGATCGCGTGCGGCCGGCCGCCGGGCAGGTCGCCGCGGACGATCGGCGACAGCGCCCTGACCGCGCCGCGCAGCCTGCGCAGGAACGCGTTGACGGTGCCCAGCGGGGTGGGCGCGCCGGTCCAGGCGGCGCGGGTGCCCTCGTCGGCGAGCTGCGCGCCGACGACGTCCACCAGGTCGCCGAACGTGCGGCAGATCGGGCCGCTCTCCTCGCCCTGGCGGCGGATCCGTACGGCGCCGCCCTCGCCCACCGGCTCGGCCCACGCCTGCAGCCTGGCCGCGACCTGGCCGACGAGCAGCGAGTATTGGGCCCGCTCGTCGTCGGCGTCGCTGAAGACGAAGCGCAGCAGCTCGTCGGCGCAGAACTCGGCCAGCGTCCAGTAGTAGGCGCTGACGTCGCGGGTCCTGGCCGAGACGTCGGGCACGCCGTTGGGGTCGCGGGGGCGCGGCGGCGCGAACACGTGGACGCTGCCGAACGGCCCGGCGGGCAGGCCGAGCCGGGCGTACTGGGCCGTGGCGGCGGCGTCGCGGCGGGTGTTGGCGTGGTCGAGGAACAGCAGGTCCTCGCCTTTCACCGAAAAGATCAGGGCTTTGGTGTTGGCGGCCTCCGCACCCAGCACGCCGGAATTGAATATCGAATAGATGAGAAATGTGGCGAATGACGTCTTCGTCGCCACGCCGGAAACGCCGGAGATCGACACGTGGGCGCCGCGGGTGCCGTCGAGGAAATCGAAATTGACGTACATCGGCTGCCCGTCGCGGCCCAGCCCCATGGGGACGCGCCGGTCCATGACGTCGAAGTAGAGCGCCTGGTCGCGGTCGCCGCTCTCGGCGCGGTAGACGGGCGCGCCGGGCAGCGGCGGGACGAAGATCTCCGGCTCGACCCGGGTGACGCGCACCTCGGCGCACTCGACCACGGCCGCCGGGAGCGCGCCGTCGGCGATGAGGAAGACGTCGGAGTCGAAGCCGGCGCCCTCGTGACGCGCCTCGACGGCCGACACCACGCCCGCGACCAGCACCGGGCCGTAGTCGGGGGTGTCGCGCCTGGTCACCACCACGTCGTCGAGCTGGACGACGCGGCCGGGCTCCAGCCCGACCCAGAACGACAGCGGGGAGGCGGCATGCGTGCCGAGCACCCTGCCGACCGCGTCACCCGACGCGGCGGTCCCGCCCGTGGGGCTGCCGGCGGGGCCCCTGGTGAGGCCGTTGGCGGCGCTCGCCTCCGTCTTCTCACTCACCGATGCTCTCCCGCCCGGACGTTCACGTTCTCCCCGCAGAATCCTAACGACCGCTCTGCCATCATTTGGCACTGTCGCGGGGGAAATGCGGCACGTATCAGCCGGGCGACCTGCCCTTGCTCTCTTTCGTCAAATGACGGTAAAGGAAATGCGATCAGCGGGCGTAGCGGCGGGCGTGCGGGCGGTGCTCGCCGTAGCGGCGGGCGTGGTGCAGCGCCTCCAGGAACGCGCGGGGACCGTCGAAGTCGGGCATCTCCAGGTACGCGGCCCCGATCCCGTCCGGGTCGTGGGCATCCGAGCCCACGGTGCCGGGCAGCCCGTACGCCCGAGCCGCCCGCAGCGCGGCCCTGTTGTGGCGTTGGTCCTCGATCTTGGCGTTGAACACCTCGACGGCGTCGATCAGCCCGTCCCGGCACAGCTCGTCCAGGTGCCCGCCGAGCCCTGAGCGCTCGGGGTCGTACGGGTGGGGCGCGCACACCAGCCCGCCCTGGGCGCGGATCCGCCGGATCGCCTCACGGGTGGGCAGCACGTACGGCACCCGTTCCGTCAGGAAGAGCCCGAGCACCTCGCCGGACCCCGTACGGACCTCCTCGCCCGGCACGACCCGGCACCCGACGGCTCGCGACAGGTCGTCCGCAGTGCCGGCGAGGTGGTTGTGGTCGGTGAGGAACACGACGTCGATGCGGTGCGCCGCGACCCGCTCGGCGAGCCGGCCGAGCGTCGTGACGGCGTCACCGGACGCCACGGTGTGCACGTGACAGTCCACCCGCACCCACCCACCGGGCACGGCCCGCTCCGTGCAGGGCGGCAGCGCCGGCTCGAGCGCGCGCGCACCGGACGTCACGGGTTCCGCTCCCCCGGCGAGCTTGGCGAGCCGACCGAACCAGGCGAACCACACGGGCCCGCCGAACCTGTCGAACCTGTCGGCCCCGGCGCGGGCGGGTCCTTGCCCGCCGCCGCGAAGACCGCCCTGGCCCGCGCCCACAGCTCCGCCCGCAGCCCCG